>NZ_JAGSYG010000005.1 GCF_025685655.1 Acidicapsa ligni
GCAGATCGCCCCTTCAACGGCTAACCAGATTCACCGCCGGAGCTAAAATGCCCGGCCTACCAAACGATGCCACCGTGAGTGTCCAAGTCAGGACTCTTGATCAGGACTCTCACGGTGTACGGTTTCTGCTGATCCATAATGTAGAGACATGGCTATGGACACGGATTGTCTTGCGACATCCCTTCGGCTTCCCAGAATCAATCCCAGAATCAATCCCAATCGCACATAAGGGAAGCCAGATGTCCGACCAGTAGATCCGGCCATCAGATCCGGTCAAGAGATCAGGGCATGAGATCAGGCAATCGATTCGCTCAGCCCAACAGCGGCTGACCCAAGGGCGGCAGTAATCATCATGAACGAAACAAGCAAACAACGCACAACATCCACTGTCATTCAACAGGCAGATGAGCGCCTGCAAACCCTGCTCCCGAGTATCTACCGCGACCGCACGGATGAGGTCCAGCCCGTCTCGATGGGTTCGGCCCCGTTAGCCTTCGACGTGGACGGTAACGTTGCATGGGACCGCATGTGGGGCTCGTTTTGTGACCTCGCTATGGCAGGCGGCCCACCGCACAAAGGCAAGCTGCTGGAACCCGGCACGCCGGAGTCGATCCTCGCCGAGCCCACGCGTTACGCCAAGGTCTGCGACGAGATCGTGCGCGGCATCGAAATCGCTGCCCGCCTGCAGGCAGCGCCATCCTCCTCGCCAGGCTGGTTGCGCGTACGTTGCAAAAGTCACACCATGGCCGAGTGGCTGTTGCGCGCGATCACCATGGAGAACGTCTCCGTACGCCTGGAAGATGGTGCAATTTTGCTGCCTGCCGGGCCTGCCTTTCGCGTAGAAAAAGAGATCAAAAACGTCATCACCGTGGCCGCCAAAACAACCCACTATTGGAGCGGCCATCTGATACGCCTCCAGCAGCTTGGAGTCGCAAACCTCTTCCACCAGCTCGACAGCGAAGCCCCACTGCTGCAACCCGCATGGGAGATCGGCCCAGAAGATGCAGAAGCCCGCGAGCGCATCGAGCGCGCACTCGAAGACGCCACCGGCCTCCAAGCCACGAGGCACAGCACCAAGCACGGCTACGCCAACTGGATCGGCCTCGACTGTGGCAGCGTCTCGTCCGCCATCACCACAATGCGCCGCCTCGTGGCAAGCAACGTCCTCTGCCGTCGCGAAGAAACCGCAATCTTTCTTCCCTTCAATCCCATCGCTGATCCCCAAGGCACACGCCTCGCACGCACGGTTTCAGAGTTAGCGGTATCAGAACTCAGCGAAACAAAACATCCATAGACGTGACCGAAGACGTGACCGAGAAAATATCTGGATCAGCCTGCTTCTGGATCGGGTACGACAGACCTAGCCAGTACCCGCGAGCACACCTCCCTGAACGATGAAGCACTCCAGGCGAAGCAGATAGGGATGCAATTTACAATCGACATGGAGACTCGCTATGTCACAGCTTAGTCGCACTGGTGTTTCACTCGAAGAAGATCTGTTGAAGGAGTTCGACAGACTCATTGCCAAACGCGGATATGAGAACCGCAGCGAGGCGATACGTGACCTGATTCGTGAAGCGTTGCTGGCTGAAATTGTAGATTCCAACAAGCAGGTCGTAGGCACATTGACGCTTGTATACGACCATCATGTTCCCAATCTCGCCGACAAGCTCACCGAGAGCCAGCATGCGGCGGGAGCGATGGTACTCGCAGCCACGCACGTACATCTGGATCATCATTATTGCCTCGAAGTCATCATCATGAAAGGTCGCAGCAAAGATATCCAGGCGATGGCAGATCGCATCCGCGCCCTCAAGGGTGTAGAGCTCGGAAAGCTCGTCCTCGCAAACTCGGGAAAAGAGTTGAAGAGCCACGCACACACTCATTCCCACTAAGTGCCAGTGCGGCGTGAACTAAGGACGAGCCTGGCGTGTGGCTATCTTGTGGAACCGAATCGCCAGGAGATAGATCCACCAATATAAGAAACCATGCGTATGCCGACGGCTCGCTCTACCGTACCGCAATCGAAGTCCTTCGCCAGACCACTCGGACCAGAACCAGCAGCACAGTATGGCAAGTTCGTAGAGCTCGTGGCCACACTCCAGTTCGGATCGAACGTCTCGGTAGTCTGCCCCGTGTAGCCGCGAGCCACCAGGCCATCCACGCCAAGTTCCAACCTGCCATCCAGGAATGAGCGCACGAGTGCAAGTCGTGTTTCACCCACCGGAATCGCCTCATATTGGCCCGGATGAGCCGCATTCCCCACATCCAGAAACTTGTGCCCTACGTATTCGTATTCGCCACGTCCATGCAGGCCTAATGGCAGCTTGTCCAACGTAGTGAGCACATCGAAAATGGTACGCGGTGCTTCCGGCGTAACCGTATCGGCGACTCCGTTAAACGTCGCCAACCGCGCATCTGCCTTGGATACGATTCCCTGCAAGCTCCCAAAGCTGAATTGGTGCCGCACATTGACAGTTAGAAACTTGATCGTACTCGGTCCCAGGTCATCCGCCGAACCGTTGTCAGGATCGATCTTGGCAAGAGTCGCCGTCGTTGTTGTCCTGCTCACCGTCACGCGAACATCCGTCCCGGAGAACTCTTTTTCAAGCACCACTTGCAAGGAGTGGGAGCGCTCCAGTGGATTTGCAAACACAGCCGCTCCAGTGCCCGACGCGGAAGGCGCGACATTGGTGCGTGGGTCTTCCGTAAAGAACGCCTGCCCAAGGCTGATCGACGCCGAAGGCAGCCAGCGCGTTGGCCCCGTTCCCGGAGACCATGTCGCGGTAACTTTCGGGCTCTCGAACCGGCTCCATTCGTTAAACGAATAAGCAGCTCTCATCTTGTCCGTATTGATCAGTTGCACCTGGTCATTGCGCAGCCCCGCATAGAAGTGCAGATGCTTGCCTAAATCGCCATGCAGAGCAACATAAGGAGCAAACTCACGGATAGTCACATCGTTCGCCAACACCTTCAGAAACGTGCCATACACGTACGGCTGATCCGCCAGATAGTGGTCGAGATTGTCGTTACGAATATCGTCTTCGTTATAGAGAACGCCGCCCATCATCTCCAGCCATGAGGCAAACGTATGGGTCTCGCGAACCTCCGCTCCCTGGGCATTTCGAAACTCGCTTTGCCGAATCAACCCCTCGCCGAAGTTTGAAAACAAAGTCAGATTGTAAGTGCGAAGATAGCCAGAGAAAGCAACCTCGTCCTTTGCTGTAGCCTTCCACTGATCATTCGCAGCCAGTATGAAAGTGTGCGTCTGATCCATCTGCCGCCGGTCCACAGTATCTTTCACCTGCATGCCAAATCCAACAGGAGCGAGATTACCCTCATGGGAAACACCATAATACGCATCGCCAAATACAGTGATCTCGTGCTTTTCCCGATCGAAGACGCGCAGCGCATTTCCCTTGAACTGCTTTCGATGCTCCAGCGTGAGCATCAATCCATTCCCGTAGTTGCCTTCGAGAGCGAGCCACGCCTTCTTCGCCGGGTCTGAGGGCGCTAAACCTACAGTGAGATCGATATCGCGATAGTCCCCCGTGAGAGTAACGAAACGTTTCAGTTGTGGACGCAGGAGATACGTGGCCGCCAGATTCAGCGAGTGATTTCCTTCGAGCACATTGTACGCACCGTCATCTATTGACACTCCACCCAGCGCTCCCGACACGTAGATATTAGGGTCGGCATAGCCATTGCCATGTGCATTCGCGGAAAGGTTATTGGGCACCAGGTAGCCGCCAACCCGGATGTACTGCGCAATCGGTTCACCGTGATCCCCGGCAACCCCTGGTGCAAAATATTGCGGAGCCTTGATCCCACCGGCAGCCGTCTCGATCGGTAGACCGGGAATAGAAATAGGAGCTCCGGGACGACCAGGATTCGCGTCCAGTAACTCTTCACGCACCATGATTTTTTGTGACGGATCGGGAGATGCAATATCGATTTGACTAACGTCCGCGTTGATGCCGATCTCTTCCTTAGCTATCGAAATCTTTTGAAGGCGCAATGTCAGGTTAGGCGTATCAACATTCAATTGCATCTTGTACATGACAGGGGCAAACCCCTCAGCCTCCACTCGTACCGTGTATTTACCTGCAGCAGGCAGATCAATCGAAAAGCCTCCGTCTCTACCGCTGGTAGCAGTTGACCGTGCACCGGATACAGAATCAACCTCAACGTGCGCTCCAACGACTGACATCCCAGCGGGATCAAGCACAGACCCGGAGATTCGCGTCGCTCCAGACTGTGCCACCGCAGAGCCGGCTATAAATATCGCAGCTAGAAATAGTATGATTTGCCGTCCTTGCGATCCCATTTTTCTAAACGCCTCAATAGATTGATTTGCCGTGGTTAGCCGATAAGCAAAAAGAAAAAGTTCTGCAAAGGACGTATCGACCTCATGCTTCTGCGTGTCATAGCACCACGTTGCATTTGTAGACATTACCCTCGCGAGCGAAGCGGGTATATCGTACGTTTGTATAGGTAGCATGATTTTTGGGAACGTGTTACCACTGAATAAGCGGAATTCAGGGAAGATTTCCTTTGATACGCGACGAGCGTTTAATCAAGAGGGCATTCCGATGGCGTTCTCATTCCGGGCCTTGCTCAATGACGCACCTGGCAATACCAGGCGAAAAGTCATTGCAATATACGGTTTCTTGGTAGCTTTCAATATCGCCGCATGGCTTTGGGCGTTGGTCGCCTTCCACCGATACCCTGTACTTCTAGGGACCGCATTTCTCGCCTACAGTTTTGGCCTGCGTCATGCAGTCGATGCGGATCACATCGCAGCTATCGACAATGTCACGCGCAAATTGATGCAGGACGGCAAGCGTCCCGTTGCAGTCGGCTTTATGTTCTCGCTGGGACATTCCACGGTCGTCGTAATCGGTTCGATTATCATTGCCGCTACCGCGTTCGCAATGCAACACCGTTTTGAGGCTGTTCGCGAAATAGGAGGAGTCGTAGGCACAGTCGTATCGAGTCTCTTTCTATTTGGAATTGCAATCGCAAACCTCATCGTTCTTCGATCCATCTATCAAGCTTTTAAAAGAGTCAGGCGTGGAGAGCCTTATGTCGAGGAAGACTTCGATCTCCTGCTTGGCAGCCGCGGTTTCCTCTCTCGATTATTCCGTCCAGTTTTCGGAATGATCCGCCAAAGCTGGCACATGTACCCATTGGGCGTCCTGTTCGGACTTGGATTCGATACTGCAACAGAGATCGGCTTGTTAGGGATTTCAGCGGTTGAAGTATCCAAAGGGTTATCGCTATGGTCGATTATGGTTTTTCCCGCGCTCTTCGCTGCAGGCATGTCGTTGATTGACACGACCGACAATATCCTCATGCTCGGGGCCTATGGATGGGCCTTCGTTAAACCGATTCGCAAGATTTACTACAACGTTACGATCACCTTCGTTTCCGTTGTAGTTGCCTTCGCTGTGGGCGGAATAGAAACCCTCGGATTGCTGGCAAAACATTTCCGCCAGACAGGAGCATTCTGGGGCCTGATCAGCGAGCTGAATAATAACTTCGGAATGCTTGGATATTGCATCATTGCGCTCTTTGCAATGAGCTGGATTCTATCCATAGCAATTTACAAATGGCGTCGTTTCGACAGTCTCGAATTGAATACCTGAAGAGCTTCCCCAACGGTAGCACCTCCTCTCCTTGCAATCGCCGCGACCTTAGAGCATGAAGATAGATATCGAAGATGCCGATGTACATCTATGTCCATAGATGTACATCGGAGAACGTCAAGCCCCGCAAGGCCTAAGCTGTGAGGTCGAGCACAACGCGTGCCGGAACATCTCCATGTTCAAGCCTTTCGAAAATCCGGTTGACCGCAGATAGCGGCTGCAGTTCGATGTCAGCTTTCACCTTGCCATCTGCTGCAAAAGACAGTGCCTCCGCCATATCCTTGCGGTTTCCAACAAACGATCCGCGTATGGAGATGCAATTCGCCACAATGTCGAACAGCGGAACAGGGAACTCGCCCGGCGGAAGACCGACCAGTACACATGTGCCTCGCTTTCGTGTCATGCCAATGCCTTGCTTGAATGCAATCAGAGAAGGCGCTGTAATCAATACGCCATGGGCGCCACCGCCTGTCTCCTTCTTGAGGGCAGCAGCAGGATCACCAGCCTTGGCATTAAAAACCAGATCGGCACCAAGACGCTTGGCATGATCAAGCTTGCCGTCATCGATGTCGACAGCGCAAACCAATAACCCCATTGCCTTCGCATATTGGACCGCGAGATGACCGAGGCCGCCCACACCGGAAATGGCAACCCATTCCCCAGGCCGGGCCTCAGTCTCCTTGATTCCTTTATAGGTTGTGAGACCGGCGCAAATCAGCGGTGCAGCTTCAATCGATGAAAGACCGTTGGGCACATGAGCAACATAGTTCGGGTCGGCGAGAAGATATTCCGCAAAGCCACCATTCTTCGTATAGCCACCGAACTGAGCATCCGGGCAGACCGTCTCCCATGAGGACAAACAATACTCGCAATGGCCACAAGCAGAGTAAAGCCACGGAACTCCTACTCGGTCGCCTTCCTTCACCGTCGTCACACTCGCGCCGACAGCCGTAACAGTGCCGATGGCCTCATGGCCTGGAATAAAAGGAAGTGTAGGTTTGATCGGCCACTCGCCCTTCGCAGCATGAAGATCGGTGTGACATACGCCGCAGGCCTCTGTTTTGATGAGAATCTGATTAGGGCCTGGCGAGGGAACATTCCATTCTTCAAACACCAGGGGCGATCCGAATTGTTTTACCGCCGCGACTTGCATAGTTGCTGCCATAATATGAATCCTCTTCCTGCAATCGGTTGTAGTTCGCCAGTCCATCCAATCCTGAAAAGTTCAATAGACCTGTGCTTCAGATTCTCTCTCTGTCGATCGGACTATTTGCATAGTGCAGCAATAACGCGACCGCGCATGACGTCAGCCTGGTTGCTGCGGAGTCTGCACGACTGGTCAGAATCACTGGCACCTTCGCTCCCAATACGATCCCGGCCAACTGTGCTCCTCCGAGATACTCCAGTTGCTTGGCCAGCATATTGCCGGACTCAAGATCCGGCACCACGAGAATGTCTGCCTGTCCAGCCACTGGCGACACCAACCCCTTGATCTGCGCGGCCTTCGCGCTCACTGCGGTATCAAATGCAAGCGGTCCATCCAGCACTGCGCCGGTAATCTGTCCGCGCTCTGCCATCTTGCAAAGCGCAGCCGCGTCCAGCGTTGACTTGATCTTCGGATTCACCATTTCTATCGCGGATAACAAAGCAACCTTAGGTTCAGGAATTCCCAACGCATGCGCTAGATCAACTGCATTCTGCACAATATGAACCTTGTCATCAAGATCGGGTTCAATGTTAATTGCGGCATCCGTAATCAGCACCGTGCGTGCATACGCAGGCGTATCCATTACAAACACATGAGAGATCCTTCGCGATGTGCGCAAGCCGGTATCCCGGTTTATAACCGCGCGCATTAGCTCATCGGTGTGCAAGCTTCCTTTCATCATCGCTTGCGTTCGACCGTCGCGGCACATACCCACGCCGATGAGCGCAGCCTGTTCTTCCGTAGAAGCATTCACGATCAGATAACCCGAGATATCTGCGCCAATTGTTTTTGCTAACGCCCGCAACTGATCCCTAGGCCCCAAAAGCACAGGCTTGATAATGCCAGCAACTGCCGCCTCTATCGCCCCTCGAAGCGAAACTTCGGAAAGAGGCCAGCAAACCGCAGTCGAAAGCGATGGCATAGCCTTGCATCGTTCTAAAAACTGGTGGAAGACATGAAAGTCTGCTGGATGATCTATAAGAGGGTCAACCGCGACCGATTCCATCAACATCGCAAGATCGCTCATGAACAATGCCCTTTGCAGGCCTGGCCTGCGTCAAGATGTAATGGTGGTTCTCGCTGATTGAGTAGAACCACGTTGTTTGAATGCAATAGCGAGGCCCACCGGCACGACTCTGCTGATGCCGGAAATAAAAGAACTATTCGACCGTGCTTACCAGGCAACGTGAAGCAGATTAATACAAGCTCCATTTACCGGATGTAGCCTTGTTGTGCTGTACCTGGCGGCGTCTTGCAGCCTCAAAAATTCGCTGACGTTCTTCAGGAGTAACGTTCTTAACCGTGTTCTCCTCAGCGTCATCGGCTTCCTGGCTCTCGGGTGCTCGCTCAGTTTTAATAAGGCTATTCAAGGGAACTCCCACTTGTTTGAGTTCCGTGGTCTGCTCGCCGACAACTGATACTTCTTCTTTGGCGATCATATTTCCTCCTATCGATCTAAACCTGAAACACGCAAGGCGCTGTTTCCGTCTGCACGGAATTAAATGTCGAGGCAATGCTCGCGCGTTCACGATGTAGCAGTCGAAATCCTTGCCGCACCTAGCAAAGCTTCAACCCGCATGCTCTGAACAATCGCAGGATGTCTCTCCGCCAACACACGCATTACCTGCCCCTTGATTGAGTCGTCGTGACAAACAGATTGCGCGGGGCAGTCAGCGCAATCGATCCGCGAACGGGGCGAAGCACAGTCAGTCAAAGATTCGTGAAATGGTTTCACAATATTCTCCTGAACTAAGTCTCTTCCTCGTCGGCACTGATCGCTGTGATGCTCATCACAGCTTTGTTGCTGTAGGAAGAAAGCCTAAGGAGATAGGGCTGTCGGCTTGAATCTGAATCGCCCAACGTGCCGAGGCGATCCCTGTGAAGTTGCTATAAAAATCTATAAATCGGCTGCTAGACCGAAAGCTTTTCCAGCAGCTCTGGAGCAGTAATCAAGATGGAAGATCCTCGCATCTGAATCAGGCTTTCCTTTTTAAAGCGAGTCAACATCCTCGTGACAGTCTCGCGAGATGTGCCGACCAGATTGGCGAGTTCCTCATGCGTGAGAGCCATGGTGAAGCGCATCTCGGCCTTGCCACAGGAAGCAGCCGTTTTTCCCCAATCGAGCAACACTCCCGCCAGCCGGCCCGCAGCCGATCCGGATAGAGCCAGGCGACGCGCATCGAAGAATGCAGCTTTGTAGTCCTCCGATAAGACCTTCGCAGCATGTAAACTTCCTTGCCCGTGTTTCTCAAGAAAGTGGAGGAAGTCCTCTCGCGGTATATTTTTAATCTGTGTAGGCTCAAGCGTCTCAGCGGTTACTTCATACCTGGTTCCGGAGATCACCGCGCCGAGACCGAGCACATCTCCAGGCATCGCTATCTTCAGGATCAGAGTCTTACCTTCGCGCGAAGTGCAGAATAGTTTGACCTGGCCCGTACAAAGGACAAAGACTCCGTTGCCTTTGTCGTTCTCCTGAAACAGAGTTGTCCCTTTGGGGTAGTTTGCTTCTATCCCCATGGTCGCGTAATCAGCAAGCGCGGGCTCGTCTAAGTTGCAAAACATGCGTAGGGAGCGATGCTCACAGTTTGCGCAATCTAGTAGAGGACGGTTAGGCATGAGGTTGCCTCGACTGCAAATCAAATTCTATCTTGATTGCTTAAATATATACCGTGCGAGTACTAAGCGTAATAACGAGTGCATAATCCCTCTATTTGGGACTATGCCGATTGGGAGAACCGTTCTCGTATCGATTCTTGGCGCAAGTTTCTATCTAACCGGCACAGAGCTCCCTCTGTCGGCAATAGCTGCCACACCACTCTTCAATCACTTACTGATAAATCAAGATCAATCCTACGCAAGGGATGGTGAGACAACTGTGATGGCCATCACAACAGTTTTTTGAGAATCACTTCTAACCTTCACATAGCAATGAGTGCAGCATAGAAGTTCAAACGAAATGACAACTGAGGAGCGGATGACGCTCACAGCAGGGTGCTTGTAGATGAGACATTGGCTCAAAGGCTTGGCGATGGCAGGAGTACTTCTCTGCGTGTGGCAGTCGCATGTGGTCGATGCAGGCGCCGAGGCCAATCAGCACTCTCATTTAAAAGATCCACCGCTCAGTACGAATCTTCAGAGTAATCCCGCCGACTATGTTGGCTCCGAAACCTGCGCCACTTGCCACACGGAAGAGTCAAAGAAATTCGACTCGAATCCCCACGCTAAATTGTCGCTGGAGCACGCCGGCAAAGGCGTGACATGCGAAAGTTGCCACGGCGCTGGTAAAGCTCACGTGGAGTCCGGCGGAGACAAGACTAAGATCTTCAGCCCAGCAACTGCCTCAGCCAAACAGGTAGATGCAACGTGCCTCGGCTGTCACGAAAGCGCGCATCCCAACTTTGAGCGATCTGAACATGGCAAGGCCAAGGTTAGTTGCGTCAGTTGTCACAGCGTTCATGCAAGCCAGGAGCCAGAGCACTTACTTAAAGTGGCTCAACCTCAGCTATGCTTCCAGTGCCATACCGACATCAAGCCACAATTCTCCATGCCCTTCCACCACAAGGTTGGCGAGGGCCTGATGAAGTGTTCCGACTGCCATGATCCGCATGGAACGTTCCAAAGCAAGCAGCTCCGAAGCACCGCAGATCAGAACGCAATTTGCACCAAGTGTCATACAGAGACTGCGGGGCCCTTCGTCTATGAACATCCTGTTGTGAAAGTGGAGGGCTGCATCTCCTGTCATTCACCGCACGGCTCAGAAAATCCGCGACTGTTGAATGTAAGCAACGTGAACACACTTTGTCTGCAGTGCCATTCGGCGACTAACACTGCTGCATTCCCTCATGCTGTTTCCCCAACTGGCCCTGTTCACAATCAATCTGCGCAATATGTGGCTTGCACCAATTGCCATACACAAATTCACGGCTCCAACGCCAGCAACATCTACTTCAAATAGCTTCAGGAATGGGCGGGTGAGATCAAGATGACACGTGTTCACTCGATTGAGGCATGCACAGGATCGGCCCTTGGCGTTTCCGCTCGGATTGCAACAATCTTCGGGCTGGCTTCGTTGATGCTTATATCCAGCTCTGCTGCTCAAGTTGCCAGTCCTGTAACTCTGGCTGTGAATGCTCCTGCGCAGGCAACCAATTCCGTAAGCATCAAGACGAGAGATATGACCGTGATGGATGGCTATGCCGTTCACCAATCATTTGATCTTGGCGGGCACATTGCCAACACTGTAGGCAGCGGCTCCATGTATGACACGCTGGTCAATCTCCAGTCGGGCCCACGTATTTTGAATCACACGCTGGAGATGCACGCACTGCCCACATCCAAACACACGTTGTACGACACACTGTTTGAAGGCAGTACCGGATACGGTGGCGACCCAAATAATTTCACCACTCTCCGTATGTCGAAAGGAAAGCTTTACGATTTTCAAGGAATCTTCCGGCGCGATCGTCAGTACTTCGACTACGATCTGCTTGGCAATCCACTCGTTCCCCTGGGAGTCGTATCCAACGGCTACACCTTCCCGCAAGTTGAGAACGCTACTCATCTCTTCAACACCGTTCGGCGTATGACAGATACGACCCTGACGATTCTTCCGATTTCAAAGCTGAGTTTTCGAGTAGGCTACTCGCAGAATATCAATCAGGGGCCAAGTTATAGCTCTATCCACATGGGTACCGAGGGTTTGCTCTTTCAGAACTGGCGCAACAGCACAGATACATGGCTGGGCGGCGTTGACTGGAAGCCCTTTCCACGTACGACCTTTACCTTTGAAGAGCATGTGACGCACTATAAGGGCGATACCAATTGGCAACTCGCTGGGTTGGATCTACAACTCTCGAATGGCGTCCCCGCTAGCCTTGGTTTCGACAACGTCATTGCACCCGCTGGCACGAAAGCGACAAGCCCCTGTGGCGCCAATCCCGCGATCCTGAGCAGTACAACCACACCTGCAACCGCCAATCCATGCGAAAACGGTTATCTGCAATATTCACGTTCCGAGCCAACGCGCACACTTTTCCCAACCGAGGAGTTTCGCTTTCAGAGCGCATCCTTGAAAAATATCCAGATGAACGGCCGCGTACTCTACACCGGCGCAAACAGCAGCCTGGCCAACTACCAGGAATACTTCAACGGACTGGAAAGCAGGACAACCGAACGGGCCTCCACTACAACTGGAAGTGCCAGTACCAGGCGCATCAATACATCGGTAGACTATGGCATTGAATGGAATGCCTCAAAGACAATCAGTCTTTCCGATCAGTATGACTTCCAGAACTTTCGTCAACCGGGGACTGGATATCTTTCCGAGGTCGATCAACTTGGCGCTTCGATGCTGGTGGCTCCTGGAGCAGCAGGCGCTCCAGCGATCACTACCGCTAACAATTTTCTCGGTCAGAAAACGCAGACAAATACTCTCACCGCTGCATGGCAAGCCTCTGGCTGGGCCGAACTCTCGATCGGCTATCGCTATCGTGCACGCAATATAGGCTTCGTACAATCCGTCGCTACCGATGCTTTGCCAACTGGTCGGGACTACACCTTTGATATCCACGAACAAGGCGCATTATTCGGCTTAGTCCTGCGGCCAATCCGAGAGTGGAGAGTTAACGTCACATTCGAACAAGGCTGGGCCGACGCTGCATATGTACAAACCAGTCCACGTCAATTCCAGCACTATATTGTTCGCACGACCTACAAGCCGAAGAGTTGGGCAAGCTTCTCCGGCACGTTCAACGATCTTGAAAAGCGCGACAACGTCACGTTAGTGAACTACCTCGCGCACACGCGTAGCATCTCGGGATCCGCTTCCCTGGCACCGAACGAACACGTTGGAGTCGATATCGGTTATGGGTATATCGATGTGTTCTCGCAGTCGGTGAACTGCTTCGATGACAGCGTAGCGCCCGTCGGTGCAACACCGATGCCAATCGGTGTGGACTGTGGCAATGCCGTCAATACTTCAACCGCTACCTCCGCTTACTACGGCAACAGCTACTACGATGCACCATCACAATATGGATCGGCTGCTATTGTGCTGACTCCCATCAAACGATTCCGATCCAGCTTCGGCTATCGCGTGAGTGCGGTTGGCGGTAAGACGGAGCAACTCAATCCATTACAAGTACCCGGCTCGCTGCAATCCCGGTACCAGTCTCCCTATGGCAGTGTGGCCTGGACACTTACCCCTGCATGGACGTTCAAAGGCGATTACAACTACTACGGCTATGGCGAACAATCATCTGTGGGACCAACAGCGCCACGCAACTTTCACGGCAACATCTACACCATTGGAGTTCACTATGCGTACTAACATTCAGATACTGGATACCGTTGTAAGTACACAAAAGAGAGTTATAAACATCCCCATGCAAGCTGTGAAGGTTATGACCATCTGCCTGATGTTAGGAGCAACTGTGCCTATGTTCGCTCAGGCTTCGGGAGCAAGCACGTACACCGCTAAGTGCCAGATGTGTCATGGCGCTGACGGAATGGGAAACACGCCCGCAGGCAAGGCAATGAAAGCAATCCCATTCAACGATCCTCAGATCCTCAATCAATCGGACGCGGACCTTATTGCCGCCACCAAGAATGGCAAAGGAAAAATGCCCGCATATAGCGGTAAGCTTTCTGACGGAGATATCAAGTCGGTAATTGCCTACGTTCATACTTTGCAGAAGAAATAGCGATTGGACAAAGCGGACATGACTCTCTTGAGCAACTTCAGCAAGAACTGGCTCAGGCCAGCCTTGTTCTTCGGCAACAACCCAATAAGCCTTGTCGGTGGCGCTATTACCAGCGCCTCCGCCATGACCCTCATTGGTTTTTGGATCGTGGCAGTTGCCGGTCATGGCGGCTCAAATAATCCCTACCTGGGCATTATTTTCGACCTCTGCCTGCCCGCAATCTTCATATTTGGACTGCTACTTATTCCAATCGGCATATGGTTCCGACGCCGTCACTTGAAGGCCACCAATCAACTGCCCTCGATATTTCCCAAGGTTGATTTCGCTGATCCTGTCTTTCGTCACGGAATAGACTTCGTGATCATTGCGACGTTTATCAACTTCATCATCGTAGGTACCGCGAGTTATCGCGGAGTCGCGTACATGGATACGCCCAGTTTTTGCGGCCAGACCTGTCACGTAATGAAGCCGGAGTTCAGCGCTTATCATTTCGCGCCACACGCTGGCGTAGCTTGTACGGACTGTCACGTTGCGCCCGGCGTGCCCGGATACATCCATGCGAAGGTTAATGGCACCAAGCAGCTACTGATGGTGATCCTGCACAACTATCCGCGGCCCATCATGGCAGATGGCAAGGTTCCTGCCGCGCGCGATACCTGCGTCAATTGTCATAACCCTGAGCGACTCTCTACCGATAAGCTGCTTGTCAAATCCACGTATGCAGACGACGAGAAAAATTCGATCACACGCTCGTTAGTGCTGATGCATATCGGTGGACGAAATCAGTTTGGCAACTTGAGCGGGATTCACGGAGCCCACTTGAGTCATATTGAATACGTATCTACAGACGCAACAAATCAGACCATTCCCTGGGTAAGCAAAAAGAACGAGGATGGTTCGGTGACTGAGTTCATCTCCACCGATTCAAAAGCAGCAGTCACTGGCCAGAAGCATGTGATGGATTGCATCGACTGCCACAACCGCGCCGCTCATTCCTTTGAGACACCAGAGGAGGCTCTGAATAAAGATATGGCTCTTGGCTCTCCAAGTGCATCCCTTCCATTCGCTCACAAGCAAGGGCTCGCGCTGATCAAGGCGAGTTATGCGTCGGAAGAAGAAGCGAACAAAAAAATCACTTCAGGATTCGAAGATTTCTATCGTTCTCAGTACCCGCTTATCTGGAACAGCCAGCGTACACAAATTGATCAGGGCGCAAAGGCATTGGCTGGTATTTATGGGAGAAATGTCTTTCCTTTTATGAAGGTTGGCTGGGGTGCACATCCAAATAACCTCGGCCACAATGACTATCCCGGATGCTTCCGTTGCCATGACGGCAATCACAATACCAAGGTAGGGAAGAGCATTACCAATGACTGCTCCATGTGTCACAACCTGCTGGCCGTAGACGAGCCAAGTCCAAAGCTTCTCACGGAGATGGGTATGCAGTAGCTTCGTTCGAAGAACCGAAAAGTAAGACGCTTTCTGTCATGCAAAACGCACGGCAGAATTGCAGCCTATAGTGACGGGTTCGAGCGCGGCTGCTTCCAAAAATGCGGATGCATACTGAGGCGGCGCTTAACTCCCGGCGTAAGTTTTGCTTCCATCATGCCCAGCCGATAACCCAGAACCTTCAGCCCAGTACGAATGACTGCCGATGGCATCTGTTTGGGATCTTTTTGCCAGAGATAGCGTAATTCTGAAATCACAAAACGTTTGCCTTCGCCCGTGGCTCGCCCAAACTTTTCCAGCAGCCAGCCTTCGCGACTATGCAAAACTCCGATATCAAAACTTCGAGCAAAGTCCTGCTTCCAGGAGTAGGCATGCGAATGATAAACACAAGCGTCCGCCACATAGGCCAGCTTATAGTCGGCAGATAGCAGATGCGCCGCTGTGATAGTGTCCTCGCCAAAAATCACGGTCGAAGGAAATCCACCAACCTGCATCAATGCCGAACGCCGATAGGCTGCAAACGAATTCGATATAAATATCGTCTTGATTCCCAAACGTCCGCGGCTGGTCAAATCCCGCAGATCCGGGCTGGCCGGATAGTTGAACTCACGCGTATGCGCCTCAATTGCGCCCGCGTCGGGCCGTGGCAGCTGCCGCCCGTAAGCCACGCCCACCGCTGGATTTTCAAAAGCGGCCAGCAGCTTTGTTACCGCGTCCGATGTCGCCAGCACCGCATCTTGCGTGAGATACACAAGAATCTCTGCCGAGGGAAGCATCGTAGCCGCGCGCTGCCGCGTCCCTCCATGATTGAACTCCGAGCGCGCAATCGTTACGACTGAAAAACCAGCCATGCGCGCCAACTCCACCGTGCCGTCAGTCGATTCCGAATCGAGAATCAGCACCTGCTCCGGCCGTACAGAAGCGAGCAGCGCCTGTGAGAAAAGAGGCCAGTCTTTTGCGGCGTTCAGAGTCGGTATGATTACGTTGAACATGCTTCCTTAGTTTATCAATGCTCAAGCCCGCAACAGGTTGATTCTGCAACCCTCTTCGCCTGCAGTTAGTCGCGCTTCAGGATCTTTTGATAACAGGCAATAAGCTGGCTTGTGTGTGACTCCAATGTAGAAGGCGCGCTCCAATAGCGGTTATATGCATTGGACCCAATCCGCGCAGCAAACGCCGCATCACGATCGAGAAGCGTCAGTTTGGCAGATAGATCCGATGCATCTCCTGACCGAAATAAGAGCCCAGTCTCTCCATCGATGATCGCCTCTCTTGCCGCACATGCATCAGAGACGATCGCCGGAACACCCGATGCCGCAGCCTCCAGGACCGACAGGCCCTGCGTCTCGTGCCATAGCGAAGGAAAGACCAGTGCGCGGCTCCCTTGAAATGCACTCGCCACGCCAGCCTGATCTTTCCAGCCCAGCAGCGTGGCGGATTTATTAATCGCAGCAACATTCTCCAGCCTAGGGCCTGATCCCACAAAAACAGCGGGTACGTTTGCCAATAGCGCTGCTTCGGCGAATAAATCCGGACCCTTCTCTTTCGAGAGTCGGCCGACAAAAGTGAACGCATGATTACTGCCAACAGGTGCTGGCGCCGTTCGTACAACCTGTATGGGATTGCTGACTCGGAAAAATTCGCTGCTGGAAGGAAGCCACGGGCGAAGAAGTTTCTCGGAATAGTCCGATACCGTGATGAAATATTTTATCTGGGATGGGATGCCGCCCAATTGTTGCTGCACTAAGTGTCGGCCAACTCTCCATAACTTCTGGGCATAACTTTGAGTATCGCAGTTACAAGCTACGCAACTGAGAGACATAGGCCGTAACTGGCAATGCTTTTCCTCAGGGAAAATATAGAGACCCCCATTAGGACAGATTGCAAAGTAATCATGCAGGGTGCATACCATTTTGAATCCGAGACTCGCAACAGCATGCACCACGCTTGAAGACAAAGATCTCGTCCAGGTATGAAGATGAACGATAGTGTCGGCCGGATCGCATGTTGCTAACACTTCGCGGACGCGTTCCGCAGATTGTGAGTTCCAAATACCCTTGATCGAGGCATCGACCTTCGACGGATTTTGCAGAATGTCGTACAGTCCAAAGTTGACGATTTCTACTTTGTCTCGATGAATCGTAGGGTCGACAGGGCCAGTTCCCGAGACAAAAACTACATCCATCCCCGCTTCCGCAAGGCTATTGAGACTGCCGACAGCAACCTGGGATGCCCCTCCGGTAATGTGGCCATAATCAGCGAGAACAACCACGCGCATTCTATTCGCCCCCGGGATTGGCCGCTGAAAGTTGTGGACCATCACCGTCTGATTTCGTATTGTCCCTGGTTCGTCGCGTCCAAAGGAAGAAGCGACGCTTTCGACGCGGCTGATTCGTGAGGCTCGATTGCCAGGACGATGCAGCGCCGACGGTAACTATCCATAACAGGAGGCATCCGGAAAAGTAGCCTGCGCCGCGAATGAAACTAGACGCCACAAAGCAAAATATCAGCGCAGTCTGCGTCGTTACTGCAAACCGAACCTCATCCATTGGCAGTAGACGAAGCCTTTTTTCCAATTGAACCCAGCGCCAGATAATTATGACGAAAAACAGAATTCCCACCACGCCCGTTTCCGAGACGATTTTGGAGAACAGGAAAGAGCCATCCTCGGCATTTAACCCATCCAGGTCGGCTAGACCTAAAGCATAGCGGGCCGGAACATTGGGAGCAACACCGCACCCCATCATGTTGATTCCAAGGCCTAAACCATGTGTACGCTGTAGATTGAACCAGGCGTCTTCCCAGCCCTGCAAATACACCAGGCTCGAAATATTTTCTGTTGCCCCGGGATTCGCGATTCCAGCAACCCTGTCCACCGTGGGGAGTACAAAGCGCTTGAAATCGATTGCCGCGCCTGCCCCTATGAGCAATCCAATTGCAAGAGTAAAAATTACCGCCTGACGGACTTTCCCTTGAATCGCCAGCCGATAGAGAAGGAAGATAAGAACAAGAGCAATCAGCGTCGAGGAACGGGAAATGAGGAAGAGTCCGAAAAGAGAGACCACGCCTCTTCGCCGCATCTTTTTGTCTCCTGATGCCAGCAGAATGACAATACAGGGGAACAAAGAGAAAGCGGCATGACTAGGCTCTGAAAAAAAGCCCGAAAACTTACCTTCGGATCGATAATTTGCCTGTTCCGGAAATAAAGCAGGAACAAGCATTTCAAAGAAAAATGCAGCGAAGGCTGCAACCATCGACCACCATGCAGTTTTTTGCAAATTCAGCCAATCGCGATAGCTCGCTTTACGGCCGATTTCTAAACCCAGCAGTCCCAGAAAAATCAATAGAGGTGTGCTGATAAGCGACTTTTGCAGGTGATCGTTGCAGGGGCCTGTTAATTCCAAGACGAGAGAGATAAGAACATAAGCAGAAAAACCGAGCAGAATATTTGCCGAGCGAATTGCAATTCTCCAGCTCTTTCCAAACCAGATGACTCCCGCGGCAAAAAGTATGACGACATTCAGGCCAATGTTGCTTCCGCCCAGTTTGGCGCCGATGTTCCACAATAATGTGTTGACGACAAACCAAAATTGCAACATGCTTTTTACCCTCTCAGCCGGCCCTCAGTCATCTACAGGCACGCAAATGGCTCATCCCTGAGCGGGAGCGCTGTAATTAACAATCATAGAGACTTGATTGGCTTTGGCGAATCACCGGATTTGCCTCTGGAAACCAGACTACCTGGCCATCATTCTTCCCCATGCATGGCGAAGTGGACGCAACAAATACTTAGCCTTCGCATACCGCAGCTCCAGGTCGGCAAGCAGCTTATTTCTTCCGCCCGCCGCTATCTTGGCCGCAGCCTGCTCTTCAAGAGCTTTCTTATCGCTGCTGATACCTCCATACCTCATCATTACGGTAATCACTGGCATATAAGCTGCGCGAAGTTGGCCTCTTGCCCGTAACAGAAATTCATAGTCGCCGACAATGCGGTAAGAGGTGTCAAACTTACCCAGTCTGCGAAAGAGATCTCGATGATGCATGCTTCCGACGTGGGCCGTGCACATCCGGTTTGAAAAAGCCCTCCACGCCCAACGCGCTCCGATAATTCTCTCGTAGCCTGTGTCGTGAATCACTCGTACCTTGGAGCTAAGGTATTCTGCCTCTGGATTCTGGATCGCAAGCTTCATGTAAGCGCTCACGGCGCCCGGCAAAAACTCGTCATCCACACCGAGGAAGCAGATCCACTCTCCGCGCGCTTCCAGCAAAGCCTTGTTCCAGGCATCGTATACGCCCTTATCCGGCTCGCTGCGCCAGAACGCAATGCGATCGTCATACTTCCGAAGCACATCGATCGTTCCATCCTTAGACCCGGCATCCAACACGATATGCTCGATGTTCGGATAGTCCTGGTTCAATACGCTTTCCAGGCATCCCTCGACATAGGGCTGCCCGTTGTAGACAGCGGTGACTACGGTGACTAGCGGCTGATTAGCCTTGTTCTCCGCGCTAATCCCCCTCAAACGCTTGCCGCCGGATATGGGTTTTTCTTCAATTTGCATTATGAACCGTGTAAAAGCACATTTCCTGCAGGACTACCTTCATCACAACGAGGGTGGTTTCTCTCCTGCCACCCTGCTGATGATGGCTTGATACGTCTTTGCAAATTCTTGTTGCCGTTCTGGAAAACGAGATCTGGCTTCGTCCTGCATGGCAGCATCCTGTTGATGATCATATTGATTGTACGCAGCCTGCATTGCCTGGGCCAGACCATCCGGATCGGTCGGCAGAAAAAAGAAGCTGCGAGCCGGAGCCTGTTCGCGGTGCACCGGAATATCGGAAAGCACGATCTGTTTTCCCATCGACTTAGCCTCCTCGACACTCGTACTCCAGCCTTCAAATCGAGAGGGATTGACGAAGGCGATTGCATGCTGCATAAGGCCGGCAAGGTGCTCGTATGGAACCTGCCCAAGCACACGAAAGCAGTCCAGAACATCGCATTCCGCTGCGTATTGCATCAACGAAGAGTAGAACGTCGGATTGCGGTAATCCCCGGTAGATCCAGTCGCAAGGACCAGGAACGGCCTGCCCTGCCGCTTAAGCATGCCGAGCGCGCCAATCACGACGCGATGATTTTTGTGCGCCCAGAACTGGTTGGGCAGCAGAAAATACGGTCCCTCAAACCCGTAGATCTTTTGAAGCTCCGGCAGAGGTGCCGCACCCGTAAGTGGGACAGGATTAGCCACAAACCGCAGCAATTCTGCTTTATGCCCATATTCGGGAGAAAACGAGAACAAGTCGGCACGCGCGCACTCACTGCTCACAACCACCCTGTCACAACCGGAGCCAATACTGAGATACTCCCTGTCCCGATAGGCACGCTCTTTGGGCAGGAAAAACTCAGGTAGATGCACGTGTTGAAAATCAGGAATCCACCCGATTGTCTTGATCGAAGCAGTCTTTCCAAGATGAAAGGAGTGCGACAGGATCGAGACACCGTGCCGCAGCAGCAACCTCTGCAAAAGAATGTCTCTGGATGTCGAAACTTGGATCGATTTTCTCGCTATCCATCCAGGGCTTTTTCGGTCGAGGATAGAGGAAGCGACGATCTCGATCCCCGGGAAATCAGCCGATGCATCCACTTGCCGCCTGCCGGTAAAGATGACCGGACTTATCGTATTGCCTGGCAGTGCATGAAGCGCGCCAAACAAATTGCGCAGGTAGTTTTTCCCTCCAAGCCAATGCCCGGCGGGTAAAACAAATCCAACTCTAATATTGCGGCCAGTGTTCACTGTGAATTCTTCGTCCACCATGCAGCATATTCGTCCACGCCTTCTTCCCAGTGGCGCTTTGGACTCCAACCCCAACTCTTCGCCCGTTCGATATGAGCGATGTAGCGGCTTGGATCTCCCTGTCTCCATTGACCGGTGAAAGTGGGCGTGGGATTGCTCGAATTGAGTTTGCTTCCCAGGTGATTAAGGATTTCCCGCACCGCAACTCCCTCACCACTCCCGCCATTCACAATCGGGCAGTCCTGCGAAGCGTACTGAGCCGCCAGAAGTAAAAGCTCGGCCGCATCTTCTACATGAAGCCAGTCCCGAACCTCGGCTCCTGTGCCCATAAAAGTAGTGTCATTCGCCGCAAATTTGCGGCAGGCATCCCACAATAGCTGCTTCCTCAGACCGCATCCGTATACGGAGAAAAGCCGTACGACGGCAGCAAAAGTTCCAAACTGGCGAGCATAAGAGGCCACCAGTTGCTCCGCCATCAGCTTGTGCACCCCATACTGCGAAATCGGTGCAGCATGGCAGTCTTCACGGATCGGGAATTGATCGACATTGCCGTATACGCTCGCGCTGGAGACGTACACCACGCGGCAGGACGGTGCGGCAGTGCGCACATATTCAAGCACATGAGCCGTCGTTTCTACCGTACGCTCAAAATCCGCAAGAGGCTGTTCAATGGAAAAAGAGACGGATCCACCACCGGCACAATGGATGATTGTCGATGGAGTTTCTTGGTATTCCTCAAGTGTCTGCCGCGTTACATCAGCCCGCCGCCATCCACTCAGACCCCAGGATTCCCACTCCTCCCGAGACCAGTCACCATGCCCCAGCCCAAGAACGGTCTCGCCCTGCCGAGAAAGCAAGCGAGCTACATGGCGTCCCAGAAATCCGTGCGCCCCGGTTACAAGCACAAATGCCCGTTCAGTCAAACCTGAGTTATCGGTCTTCAACGGGAATCTCTCGAATCACTTTCGCCGGATTGCCTGCAACAACTGTCCATGACGGAACATTCTTTGTAACTACAGAGCCTGCCGCTACCACAGCTCCTTCGCCGATTTCAACGCCCTTCAGTACGATTGCATTCAGCCCAATCCAGGACTTATCGCAGATTCGTACTGGCTTTAGAATGACAGTCTTCCAGTCCTTCTTTCCATGATACCAGTCCCTCACATCCTGCCTCCGCTGTGCCCAGCCCAGCGCATGAGAGTTGTGATCGACGATATTGCCTTTGAACTTGCTGTTGCCCTTGCTTTTCTGTCTGTTATCCCCGAAGGGAATCTGCTTCTGTTCTCAGCCTTTGCTGTTGCCGCTGCCGTTCTGTCTGTCATTCCCGAAGGGAATCTGCTTCTCCCAGCAAAACCACAAATCGCCCCAAAGCACAGAGCAGGAAAAACGCCTCAATCGCGGATTCCCAAACCCCTCTGACTCGAATAAACCGCGGCAATCCCCTCCCGTAAAGGAACAGTAGCCTGCCAGCCAAGCTCCTTCATCCGGGACACATCCAGCAGCTTCCGTGGCGTTCCATCCGGCTTGGAGGTGTCAAACGCTAACCGCCCCTTAAAACCAACCACTTCCCGGATGAGTTCAGCAAGTTCCCGTACCGTCAAATCCTCACCGCAGCCAATGTTAAGCAGGGGAGCCCTTGTTTCAGAACGCACAATCGAGCTGTAAACTTCATCCGGTAAATTCATGAGATGGATGCACGCATCCGCCATATCGTCCGAGTACAAAAACTCTCGTCGTACCAGGCCCGTGCCCCAAACCTGCACCTCTGAGGCTCCTGACTCCTTCGCCTCATGCATCTTCCGCAACAGTGCCGGCAGCACATGCGAATTGGTCAGATCATAGCTGTCGTTCGGGCCGTAAAGATTGGTCGGCATGGCCCCAACGTATTCCGTCCCATATTGACGATTAAATGCCCAGCACGTTTCGATGCCCGCAATTTTGGCGACTGCGTATGGCCGATTCGTGGATTCCAATGGCCCCGTAAGCATATATTCTTCGCGAATTGGCTGAGGGCAATCGCGCGGATAGATGCAACTTGAGCCAAGAAACAGAAGCCGCTTCACTCCAAACCCGTGAGCCGCTCCTATAACGTTGTTCTGGATGGCCAGGTTGTCGTGAATGAATTCCGCAGGGCGCGTATTGTTGGCCATAATCCCGCCAACTTTCGCCGCAGCAAGAAAAACATATTCCGGGCGCTCTTCAGAAAAGAAGCGATTGACTGCTCCCTGATCTGTCAGGTCCAACTCCTCATGAGTCCGCGTCACGATATCGGCACAGGTTTCCTTGCCAAGTCGCCTCATAATGGCGGAACCAGCGAGGCCTCTATGCCCTGCAACATATACCTTGGAGCCTGTAAGACGGGAACTATTCATGATATTCATAAGCATCGTATCCATGCTTTTTGACCAGTTGATCTCTTTTGGCCGATACCAGATCGGCCTCAACCATCTCTTTCACCAGGTTCTCAAAGCTCACCGTAGGCTTCCATCCGAGCTTCTCATGTGCATAACTCGGATCACCCAGCAGAGTCTCAACCTCGGATGGGCGAAAGTATCTCGGGTCCACCATCGCGACGACTGCGCCCGTCTGGTCTACAGCTTTTTCGTCAACGCCGTGCCCCTGCCAGGTCAGCCGGATATCGAGCACTTCAGCCGCGCGCGTAACAAAATCTCGCACACTATGCTGAATCCCCGTTGCAATTACAAAATCCTCAGGCTTATCCTGCTGCAGCATGCGCCACTGCATTTCCACATAGTCTCGCGCATGACCCCAGTCCCTCAGTGAGTCCAGGTTGCCAAGATAGAGCTTGTCCTGCAGTCCCAGCTTGATCCGTGCCAGTCCTCGGGTAATCTTCCGGGTCACAAACGTTTCCCCACGCAATGGCGACTCGTGATTAAAGAGAATGCCGTTGCAGGCATACATGCCATACGCCTCGCGATAGTTCACGGTGATCCAGTATGCGTAGAGTTTTGCTACCGCATAGGGCGATCTAGGGTAAAACGGAGTCTTCTCAGTCTGCGGAACCTGTTGCACCAGGCCGTACAGCTCCGAGGTCGAAGCCTGATAGAACCTCGTCTTCTTTTCGCTTCCCAGTATCCGGATGGCTTCCAGGATTCTCAGTGCCCCCAGGCCATCCACATTTGCCGTATACTCCGGCTGTTCAAACGAAACTGCAACGTGGCTCTGCGCGCCCAGGTTGTATATTTCATCCGCCTGCACCTTCTGCATAATGTGAAGAAGGCTGCATGAGTCGGATAAGTCCCCGTAATGAAGGACGAAGTTTCTCTTACCCAGATGCGGATCCTGGTAAAGATGATCTACGCGATCTGTATTGAACAGAGAGCTACGGCGCTTGATGCCGTGAACCTCATAGCCTTTGCGGAGAAGTAGCTCAGCGAGATAGGCTCCGTCCTGCCCAGTTATACCGGTAATTAACGCAATCTTTGCCACATTGATCCTGAAAAAACAGCAACAATAGTTTTGCCAACTGCTTAACTATATCGCAATTGGATGGCTCAAATATCGCGCGATCCGTGAGGAATACCCGCCCTGATTATAGATTCCGCAATAGCCGAAACTCACCCGGGCCGCCTGTCCCTTATCGAAAAGTAGCACGCAATGCATCGACATATTCGCGGTCGTTTGAGGAATCCTTCTCAAGACGAAAGCGTTCAGCAAAGATACTCCACAGGCAGGCCGTGACAAAGGCAATGAATACGACCGCGATGACAATAATGGCACGCTTCGGCGATGACTTGGTGTCGGGGGGAACAGCCACATCGACCACCTGCACCATGGATCCCTCGCGGGCCTCATCCAATTTAGCCATTTCAAGCTGCTTCGAGATAAGTTCAAAGATAGTCTCGTAATACTTCACATCCCGGAGTTTGCGAACATATTCCATGCCCGCGCCAGCCATTTTCCCCCTGGGAACCATCACATCCGCCCCGGAGTCCTGATCCCCACCAGCCAGCTTGGCCAACTGACTCTTGAGCGCAGCCAATTGCTGCTCATATAGAACAATGGATGCATTGTTCTCTGTCGCGTAAGAGCGCATCGCCTGGATCTGAACCTCTTTCGCCACTACCTGCGCGCGCAGGTTGGCTGCAGACTCAACCAGGGCTCGGGCCTGGCTATCGATTTGCAGAATGCCCGTGGTCTGTTCCATGCTCTTCATCGCGTCTTCAGCCGTAACCAGATTTTGCTTCGCGTCCTGTAACTGCTGCTGGAAAAAAACGCGACGTTGCGAAGCCTCAGTAATCGCAAGGTTAGCGGAAAGCTTCCGATACTCATCGACATAGCCATTGGCCAGCTCAGATGCCTGCTCGGCGTCAAGATCGGTCACGCTGATGTTGATTAGCCCGTCTTTTGTACCAAGCACGACCTTGGTGTGCGATTCAAAGGCATCCCGAGCCTGGGACATTTTCTTTACGTGATACTTGGAGATCAGCCCAAACCGTTTGACCATCGAATCCTCGACCGTCCGGCTGCGGAGCAGGGAAACATACAAATCCCCGGGGCTCTTGAGTCCCAGGCTTGAACCCGCCATCGAAGCGAGCGCTCCCGAGCCTGCAAGTTGGCCCATCAACGCTGAACTCACCGAAGAGCTCTGGCTCGGGGGTAACAGGCTCGTAATCGCCGTGTATTTATTCGGAAGCAAAAGCACCACGCCCACGGCGAGAGCCGCCATCCCAGCGGTAAACCAGAGGATAAACTTCCTCCGCCTCGACAGAATAATTACAAACGACAGCAGATGTATGTCTTCCGATGGCACGTCCGCGGACGCTTTCTGCTGGGTCTGATCGTTTACCGCTGCCGAATTCATGCTCATTATTCTCCAACCGCCATTTTAACGGTAGTCCCACCCATTCCATCCATCAAGCCAATTGCATGGAATGATTTTCCGGTCACGACGGGCGGCATTCCATGCAAAGCAGGATCTGACTCTGGTTGTCGTACGACAGGAAACAAGTACAATGACCGGATGATTCCGAATCAAAATCGACGCCCATGGAAATCTCTCTCGGCGGGGCTGATCCTTTTGCCGATAGCCATGTTTTACGGATTGCTCGCGCGCCAGACCATAAACATGCCCTTTTTAGACGATTACACCGGGGTACTGGCACTGGTAAATAGTTGGACTCGCCTGGGCACCTTTCACGAGAAAGTCATGCTCGTGTTGACCGCGCAGCACAACGAATACAAGCTCATCGTGGCGAATACTCTTTCCGTAATTCAATATTTGATCTTCGGGCAGATCAACTTTTCAGTTCTGTCTACCATCGGAAATGCCCTCATCCTGCCGCTCTTCTTTGTCGTGTACCTTATGTGGCGGGCAGACAGTCGAACCATCTCCGAAAAGCTGGTCTTGTTTATTCCCGTCTCGTGGCTCCTCTTTCAGTTTCAATATTACTCACTCTTGAATTGGCCAATGTCTTCACTGCAGCATGTAGCAGTAATTCTCTTTGCTCTTATCACCATCTATCTTCTGAGTAAGGATCAAACCTCGGCATTCTATTGGGGATTGCTTTCCCTCGCATTTGCAATAGCCGCATCGGGAAACGGCTTTTTTGTTGTCCCCATAGGCGGCATCATGCTTCTTCAGTTTCGGCGATTTGCGAGGCTTGCTTCATGGATAGGTATATCGATTGTGTTTCTCGCCTTCTATCTCTATAAGTATGATTTTCATAGATCGCAGGCCCACTCCGACGGTTCGATTACTTCCTCCATCTATCATTTGTCGCCGCTCTACTCGCTCTCATTTCTAGGAGCCTCGATAGCCAGATATCAGGATTACGCTTTGTCGGCAATACTCGGAACCTGTCTCTGCCTGATTTTCATATACAGCATAGTGGACAAGTTTTATCAGCGAAATCCCGCAATCTTTTATTCCATGACGTTCATCATCATCACGGCCATCGCTGTCTCCGGGCTTCGCTCCGATCTCGGAGTATCGCAAAGCCTGGTGTCCCGATATCGAATGTATTCAAATCTGATGCTGATCTTCGTCTATCTGTATGCAATCGGTAAATGGCACAGCAGACTGAACACCAGGTATCTTCGATTGGCTGCGATAACTCTGGTCGCGTTCTTTGCAGTCGGCTTCAATGCCGGCAGCGACTACGCAGGCTTCAAGTTACTCCGTATTCGAACAGATCTAACAGTGGAAGGCATGCGCCGATGGGAACATGGGGAAACCTCTATTACCTTGAGCCCTGGACCAGTCAATGAAGATGTTGTTATCAAGCGACAGAGACTAAACGGAAATTATGAGCCGGAAGATTTGTTCCTGCGGGAATCAATATCTCTCCACACCTATTCGCCGCCCCCTTTGTAAGGGCGCCGCGATCCACAGTTGCTCGTGCTTCAAGCTTGTTCCTGATTCAATAACGTTCCTGGTTTAATAACGTTCTCGCACAGTAATCCTGAGGTGCTACGCATCCAATTGCGTAGTACCTCAGCCATCGCCATGTCTATCACGCACGATTCCCCGAAAGCACGGCGGATGCACCTCCCGCAGGCGATATGCAATCCTGAAAGAAGAGGCGCTAGCTTCCATGGAAATGCTTCCGATCTTCCTTAAACTCCAGGGCCGTCCATGCCTCGTCGTAGGCGCGGGAACCATTGCTGCGCCCAAGATTGCCAGTCTCCTCCGAGCAGGAGGAGCCGTTACAGTCGTCGCCCCCGAAGCCAAGCCCGATCTCGCAATCCAGGCCCAGGCAGGCTCATTCCTCTGGCATCAACGCGACTTCAATGAATCGGATCTGCACGGCGTCTTTCTGGTAATCGCAGCGACCGATCAGCAGCATGTGAACCATCGCGTAGCCCTTGCCGCGCAGGCTGCCGGAATCCTTTGTAACTCCGTGGACGATCCTCCCGATTGTGATTTCTTCTATCCCTCCGTAGTGCGACGCGGCGATCTGCAGATAGCTATCTCCACCGCTGGAAAAAGCCCAGCCCTCGCGCAGCGCCTGCGTCAGGAGATAGATTCGCTTCTGCCCGAAGATACCGGCCAATGGCTTGACCAGTTAGGCAAAACCCGCGCACGTATGCTGGCCGCGTTTCCCCTCAGCAGCGGACGTACCGAAGCGTTGCATCTGCTCGCTCGTCGCGAAACCTGCGCCCCGTCCGACTGCCCCGTGCAGCAGACGCTCGACCGTCTGTTAGATACAAAAGAGAAGTGAGGAACGCCGTGAAAATCGCGAGTCCAGGCATGGTTTATCTTGTAGGCGCAGGGCCCGGTTCGCTGGATATGTTGACCCTGCGTGCGCACGCACTCATCTCATCGGCCTCCTGCCTGCTACATGACGATCTAGTCTCCGCGGAGATCCTATCCCTCGCCCCTCCCCAGGCGCTCGTCCGCAACGTAGGCAAACGCTGTGGTCAGAAGGCCATCACCCAGCAGGACATCAATCTCTGGATGGTCGATTACGCTCACTCCGGTCACAGCGTCGTGCGTTTAAAGAGCGGCGACCCTCTACTCTTCGGCCGCGCAGCCGAAGAATTGGCTACGCTCGCCGAGGCGAAAATTCCATTCGAGATAGTCCCCGGAGTATCGGCCGGTTTCGCTGCTGCCGCGCTGGTAGGCCAGCCACTTACCGGGCGAATCACCAGCTCGCGTGTCCTGTTCGCAACGCGGCACCTGGCCACCGGTCAGACCAATGGCCTTGCGGGAATAACTCCAGAAACCAGCCTTGTTTTATACATGCCCGGCAAAGACTATGCAGCCATCCAGGCAGAACTGATCTCCAACGGATGGACCCCAGGGACACAATGCACAATCGTCTCTTCCATCGGCACTCCAGCGCAGCAACTGGAGTCGTGCCCATTAAGCGAACTGCATACCGCGAAACCACTCGCATCCCCAACCATCATGCTCTTTTTCGCAAAAGGTAACGAGGGTCTGTTCGCAGGCGCGCAACTGGAGTAGCCTGTAATCGAACGTTGTTACTCCAACACAGCAGTTACGAAGGGAAGAATATGGCGACCTGTCTACACGTAAAAGATCATGAGAAAAAGGTGAAGCCTTCTTCCAAGGGCTGCGAAGACTGCCTCAAGACCGGCGATAGCTGGGTCCATCTGCGAATGTGCCTCGAATGCGGCCATGTAGGCTGTTGCGATTCATCCAAAAATCGCCATGCACGCGCACACTTCACTGCAACCAATCATCCGATCATTCAATCCGCCGAGCGTGGCGACAAATGGCGTTGGTGTTACATCGACGATACTTATATCGATTAACGGAAATCGCCTCGGCGATAAGCAAACATCCCACTCACCACACCGCACCTCTGGATCGTAACTGCACTTTCCAGTTGACATCGCTTACTTACATCGGTACACCTTACACCTAAGCTCTTTCTGCTGTGAATCTCCTCCCCCGCAAGTTTTGGATTTGTTTCCAGGAAAACTGAGTGTTACGCATGGATGCTCTCCATCGAGAGCGTTTCGGTGCGTTCCTCTTCACGTTTCCGTGGGCGGCGCAAGCCGTAGGAGAGTATATGCACGTCAAGTTCGGCCGTTTATTACTCAGTGCGAGCGCTGCAGCCTGTATGGCTTTGATTGCTCCTGCTCTGTCTGCCCAGAGCCTGCCCGCTCAGAACTCGATCCAACTCTTCGGGCCCATCGATGTGCGCTTTTCCGCTTCAACAACAGGCACCGGGAGTAGTGCGGTGAACTTCAACAGCACAACGCTCAATCTCAATTGTGCCGCCAGCCCAATTACGGCAATACTTTCCTCCACGCCCGACAGCACTGGAAATGTGCTGGTAGATAACAACATCAATCTCACCGTAACCAGGGGCGCAACCAGCACCGGTCCGACCAACCTATGCAAAGGCGGCGTGAATAACTCCCCCGACGGGCCATTCCAAAACTGCTTCACCCTCGGCTATGAGAATGCGGCAAGCGCGCAAAACCTCAACGGCGAGGATCCCGATAACTTCGTCTCCGCGTGGGGAGTCGCTCCCATCGATATCAGCGGCAGCCTCGCGAGCGGCCCGGTCCAGGTAAAGATAGATCTTCAGGATGAAGGCTTCTATCTCGCCAGCTCAACTTTATATCTCAACACCAACTGCACCCAGGGCGGAGTTACCGGCCCCGCCGTTATCTCCGGCAACCCGATTCCTCAAACCGATCCAACACCAGAGCAGTTATCGCAGGGATTCCCATTCAACCCCCTCACCAACCAGCAGGTTGAGTTGGAGTACGACCTCACCCTGGCCCAGGCCGCTGGCACACTCACCATCGCCGATCAGACAATTCCGTCAGTCGCAGACATGCCCCTGGATCCCGCCCTCTATCAATCGACACTGACACCGCAAACGTCCTTCGCGACATCCACCTGCCTCATCCACTCCGGCGAACTGTTGCCCAGCGGACAAGCAGGCTGCAAGCTCTTCACACTCACATGCACAGTAGGAACCGGTTCCACCGCAACCGGCGCTCAATGCCCGGTTTCATCTCTGCCCAACGAAGTCTTCCGGGACAATTTCGATGGCCCATCGTTCATTCTTCCCGACATCTCAACACCGAATGGGCCAACATTCCATGAAGGCATTGGATTTCTAATGGCTACCGAAGGCTGGACCGGTGGTCCCTGCAGCTTCGATCCCGCAGCAAATTTGCAGGACTTGCCATGCCCGCAAAATCTCCTCAGCAGCTTTACCGGCCCCGGCGAATACACCGGCACCGGCCGCACCACGCACCCTAACTCCACCTTCATCGTCATCGCGCAGATTCCAGAAGACCTGACCACCGTAGCCGTTGCAGGCCAACAGCCAGGCGGGTGGATCAACAAATCGATAGCGACAGTCACTCTATCCAGTCAGCCGCCCAATCTGGCAGGCACCAATCTCACCGGAGCCGCGAACTTCGTCGCCTCTCCAATTCAAAGCATTACGTACGGAATCTCAACAGCCAAAAATGTGCCTGTACCCGGCGATCCAATCACCAGCGATACCGTCTTATCAAACAACATCCCCTGCCCGACGCTCGCGAATCCAGGCAGCCCTGCGACAGAGTTTGCCCCGTCTCCACAGACTCTCTCCAGCCTCGCCGATGGCACGTATCTACTGCATTACTACGCGCAGGATTGCGCCGGAACCCTGGAGTTGAAATTCACCCAGGGAGGTGGAGGAAGCTGGTTCACCAGTTACTACACTTTCCCCATCAACATAGATACCGTAGCTCCCGTCGTAGCTTCTGGCCCAACACTGTCGCCCGCGCCATCGTCGCAAGGAGCCTATCTACAAGGCCAGGTAGTAACCGCAAGTTATCGCTGCACCGATTCGCTCTCCGGAGTTATCCATTGCGGCACCCAGACTTACCCGCCGGGTACCACGCCTAACACCGGCACGATAACTACCACGGTAGATACCTCGTCCACCGGAACAAAGTCCTTCACCGTGCAAGCGATAGACGCCGCTAGAAATACATCCTCATCCACCGTGACCTATCAGGTTGTCTCTCCGTATGATGGCCAGATACATCTCTCACTCGGCAAATCCACGGTCACCTATCCCGGCGGCACAACGCTCACCATTGCAATTACTCCAACAATCGCTCCGTCGTCTAATGTCTCAGCCAAAAAGCAAACATCCCGCCACTCGCACGCTCCATCTGGAACCCTAACTATCCTCGACGGAACCAAGCTGCTCCAGACCCTGCGCCTGGCTGGCGACAAGGCCACTGCCCATCTGGATAAGCTCGCAGCGGGTTCGCACAGCATCAGCGCCGTCTACTCCGGAGACACATCCACGCCCGGCGGCACTTCCGCTCCCGTAACGTTGACCGTCCTTCCCGCTCCCGTATCTCTGGACGTAAAGTGCTCGAATCCCTCGCTGGCCTACGGGCAGGACTACACCTGCATCGTCGGCGCTCTCACGCCCAACGGTCTCGTTCAGGGATACATCACTTACAGCTATGACAACGCCGCGCCCGTAAAAGTGCCGACGTTCTTAGGACTGGCCTTGTTCTCACTGCACAAGCCATCAATCGGATCGCACACCGTAGTTGTGAGTTATCCCGCGCAAGGTAGTTACTTAACTGCACCACCGCGCACAGAAAAATTCACTGTAACTACCGCGCCAGGAAATAGGCATTGATACTGCCGGTATTACTGCCAGCCTTCTAGCGAGTTACTGCTTGTGGCGTCAGAAACGGCGCCACAAGGGAAGTGGATGATTCCTCGCCAGCCGCAAGCCGCGTCAGCGTCAGCACGGTAATATCGTCTTCCTGTCCAAAGGCCACAGCCGCCTCAGTCGCCTGCTGTGCTGTCGGATGAGCAGCAAGCAGCCGGTGCATTCTCTCAAAGCCGTATAGCTCACCATTTGCGCTTCTGGCTTCCAGCAATCCATCGGTGTAAAGACTGAGATAGTCGCCCGGATGAAGCCGTAGAGTTATCTCGTCATACGACGCAAAGGCAGCCAGGCCAAGTGGCAACGACCCCTCCAGCATAAGTTCCTTGTAGTTAAGAAACGGCGGCAGATGCCCGGCATTGGCGATGGTTACGCTTCCCGCCGGATCGCAATCGGCCCCCAGTCGCAATATCAGCGCAGTCGTAAACCCGCCCTGCATGCGGCCACAAAGGCAACGATTGAGGCCGCCAAGAATCTCCTTCGGGCTTGAACTGACATCGGACAACGCCCGCAAAACTCCAACGATCATGGAGACATTCATCGCAGCCTTCAGTCCCTTGCCACTTACATCGCCAAGAGCAATAAGCGTCGATCCATCCGGGTTCGACAGGATCTGAAAGAAATCGCCACCCACTTCCTGCGCCGGCTGATATGCACTCGTAACTGCATAACCTACAAGCGATGGCAGCGTCTCAGGGATAAGTACCTGTTGAATCTCCCGCGCGCTCTGCATCTCCTGCTCCAGCGCATTCTGCCGCACCTGCCGCTCCAGCGCATAACGATACACGGCAAAAAGAATGGACAGAAATAGCGCGATGGACGCGACTTTTTCCGCGCGAAAAGCCACTCCCTGGATCACGAAAAGCGGCGTGTCGATAATGTCCGAGAACAGGCTCCAATGCGTAAAACGCTGGCCCAGTGCGCTCGCATCCGCCACCGTATCGATCGTGCGCAATAACGTGGCGCTAATTGCAACCACCCAGCGGGAAGCATCCAATCTGCGCCTGAATCCGGCACCAATCAAGACAAAGGGAAATATCTCGACCAGCATAAGGAACGTTGTCAGAAAGCCATCAGCCAACTGCATCCACAACCCGGCCGAGCCCCAGAAGTAAGCCAGCGCTCCATCCAGAAAACCGGCAATGAGCATGCAACCGGCCAGTATCCTCGTCCATCGAACCAGCGTGCGATTGTCATTAAGCCGCAGCAGCCACACCAGTAGAAACCATAGGGAAATGTGGTAAACCGCATACAACGGCTGGTTTAAAAAGCGCGCCACGCCATAAGAGAAGGGGATCAGGAACAACCGCTGCAACATCTCCAGCGCCACCGGCGTTGCCGTCAGCACTGCCACCCAGATAAAGAGATGCTCGCGCCGATTTCGTGTCCATAACATGACGCAAAGCAAAGCAACAAAACAACGCAGCAGTATGAGCGAATAATCGAAGAGATCTTCCCTGACATAACTCCAATAAGTGGCCTTCTCCTTCAGCGTGATCGTGTCCGGATCGCCCACTAACGGCGCAGCGTAAAGCCCACCCGAATACTCCGAAGAAAAAGACTCCAGCGGTGCTTTCCAAACCCGAATAGCCAGCACGCCATAAGCTGAACCAGTCAGCGGAAACGAACGTGGAAACTCGGCGTAATACCAGGAGGGATGCGGCGGCAGCTTCCCATAGCTTCCAATTAGAACGCCATTCCAGTAGACCTCGTACGCGTCCTCCGCATGGCTGATTAGCAGTCGATAATCCTGTGTTGCTCCCGAAGTCGGCTGCACCTCAAGGTGACGCCGATACCATGCAAACCCCGCATAGGATGGATGATTTTGCGCGCCCCACGGAGCATCGACCTCAATCTGCTCCCAGTTCGAGTCATCGAAGGAAGCAGTCGCCCAGCGCGAGTTATCGCCTAAATGAAATTGCCATGAGCCATCCAGCGGAACCACGCCTCTGCCCACGCCGCGCACAACCAGCGTAGGCACAGTTTTTGCGGCAGGCTTCTCTGCCGGTTGCTGACCGGCAAGCGAAGTGGCTATCAATACAAATAAAGCGCTGATGGCGACGCGGTATCGCACCAGCCGAGAATACCACCAGAACAGAAGTATTTTCGAAGAAGAAGATCGCACTAACTCGGGAATAAGTTACTCGCTTTAGCCACCGCATATCTCAACGCATGTTTCACCGGATATTTCGAACTCTACCATCCCAAATCCGCAGCCCGGCTAACATCGCCAGCATCAATAAGCTGGCCCCCGCAGGAACCCAGAAGCCCGACCGCAGCGCGCCACTCCTGCTCGATACCACGCCCGTCAGCCAGGGCAGTAGCGATCCCCCAAAGCCACACAACGCAAGCACCAGCCCGGCCATTGAAAATGCGCCAGCCCGCTCCAGATACAGGGATAAGTTCATAGGAAAGATCGGCCCCAGCGCAACCCCGCTGATACATGCGCCCACAGCTACCCACGTCAGTGTATGTGCGCTTGCAGTTACACCGATTCCAATGAAAGCCATAGCCAGGGCCATCGGATAAAGCCGTCGCTCCGCTATTCGCAACAACGCGACCGACCCCAACGCTCGCCCCGTTAATAGAGCCATCCAGAAGAATGAACCCATTGCCGCAGCTCTCGCCAGATTCACCCCTGCCATCCTGCTCGAATAAATCGAAATCCATCCGCCCATCGTCGTCTCAACGCCTACATAGAGAAAGCCCATAGCGGCGAAAAACGCCACCAGTCCCAGGGACTGCCTCCCTGATTTTTTCTCTCCGCGCGGCACATCATGCGGTTCAGGAATGCCCACAAAAACAGCAATCAGGAACAACGCACATCCAATCGCCATCATGCGAAAAACCAGCGGATAGCCCTGCCATATCAGTGTGTGTGCCGACAGCACACGAGCCACAACCAACGGACCAACCACAGCGCCAACACCCCAGGAAAAGTTCAGCAGTGTGAGCGCAGCTCCACGATGCTTCTCAAATCGCTGCCCCACCAGCAACGCGATCGAAGTCATGGTCAATCCCAGCCCCAATCCAAACGCGAAAAACAATCCGAGCGCCGACAAAGCTCCAGCTATCGGCAGCAATATCGCAGCCAATCCAGTAAGCGATAGACCGATCATCAGGGTCCGGCGAAAGCGTCCGATAGCGAACAAGCTTCCCAGCGAACATCCAGAAAACTGTGCAGCGAAGAAAGCTCCGGAATGAGCATCCGGAATTGCCCAACGCTGCGCCAGCACCGGCAGCAGCGAACCAAGCAGCGTAACGCCCACGCCTGTCAGCACAAAAACGCCATGCAGAATCAGTAGAGAGCCCCACCCCTCGCCATTCGCCGACTCAAGCAGGCGTCGCGTCAACGATCTCAACCGATCTCCCCGCCGACTCCGCGAATCCGTTTCATTGCAAATCTCAACTCAGGCGCTCCGCACCCAAATCTACACAAGGCAACAGCGCTTGTCTAAGTAGCGGATTGCCAAGCCTCGCAAGATATCAAAAATCGTAGACGGCCCTATTACGCTCGGTTAAGATAGTGCATCTTCGAATTGGCTAACTCGACGACTGCGTATACGCGAATCGTTACCAGCACGAAAGGTCGAAACATTGGAAGTTTCATTCGCGCCTCGCAAGTGCGTTTCTCTTGCTGTCAAATTCTCTCTTCTCTCTTTGCTTGTCTTTCTCTGCTTTCCCAGCAACCCCGCACGCCCCCAGCAACCCTCCACGCAAACTGTCTCCGGCACCCTGCGCGATGAGGCAGGAGCATCCATTCCCGCAGCCACCGTGCGTCTGAAACCAGCGCAAGGCCCTGGCATCATCGCAGCCGCAGGCCCCGATGGCCACTTCCACTTTGCCTCGATTGCCGATGGAAGCTACCAGCTCTCAGTCCTGCTCAACGGCAAAACAGTCACCTATGCCGAGCCGCTCCAATTCCCCGGCACAGCGCACTCCTGGTCCCTGACCATCTCTGCCCAGAACACGCTCGCTCTCTCCTTTCTCAGCGAAGCTGCAAACACCCAGTCCGCGACCTCCGGAGGAGAAGAGCTTTCCAGCCGCTCCGTAAGCGAACTGCCGTTGAACAAACGCGACTTCAGCCAACTCCTTCTGCTCGCCGCCGGAACCATGACCGATGCCAACGGAGCCACCAACTTCACGGCGCAGTTCGCCATCAACGGCCAGCGCGGCGTCAGCGCCACCTTCGCCATGGACGGCGCAGATACCAGCGATCCTGAAATGGGCGGCGCAACCTTCTCCAACTTCAACGTCGATGCGGTGCAGGAGATTCAATCCAGCTCCGGTTGGATGCCTGCCGAGATCGGTCGCGGCGCCGCCGGCTTCACCAACATCCTCACCCGCTCCGGTAGCAGCGGCTTCCACGGCTCCGTTTTCGAATTCATCCGCAACTCCTCACTCGACGCGCGCAACTACTTCGATCACGCCTCCATCGCTTATCCGGGACGCATCCCGCCTTTTCGCCGCAATGAATTCGGCTTTACCAACGGCGGCCCCATCCTGCTGCCGCACATCTATAACGGAGCAGGCAAGACCTTCTATTTCTTCCAGTACCAGGGCTTCCGTCAGGTACTCGGCACCACGCAGGTGTTCCCTGTTCCCACTGCTGACGAGCGCACGCCCGTCGTTCAGGATCTGGTCACCTACAAGCAGCCCGACGGCTCAGACGTTACGGACACGTTGACCATCAACGTCAACAAGCAGATGCTTCCCATCCTCGCCCGCTATCCGCTGCCCAATCTCGCAACGGGCGCGTATGGCGTAAACACCTACGCCGCTCCCTCCAAAGTCGTCACCAACGCCAACCAGTTTTCGCTGCGTATCGACCACGCCCTTACCCCTCGGGATCAGTTCCTCGCGCGCGTCAACTTCGACAACCTCACCGGCCCCACCACCAATCCCGATCAGACCGCAATCGACCCATCCTTTGGAATTGAGTACATCGATCACCAGCGCAACGTCATGGGCAGTTGGACGCACACCGCATCGCCCCGCCTGGTCTTTGAATCCCTCATCGGCATCACCCGCAGCACCCCCGGCTTTCCTACGCCAAATCACATCGACCCCGCGGTCAAGTTCAGCGACGCAACCTTTGAGGCCTTCAACTCCGCAGGCGGCTCCGTCATGCAGGCTTACGGAAATCTCTTTCACGGTCGCCAGCTCGTTACATGGACCAGGCACGGCCACGTCGTCAAGGCCGGCGTCGAAGCTCGCCTCAACCGCGACACCACCTACTTCGGCACCAGTCCTAACGGCGAATACGACTTCGGCGGCGGCTCCGCATACTCCATTGAAGCCATTCCCTCCGCAAGCGGAACCCACGACGTTCCCTACGGCGGCCTGCTGCCCGACACCCTCAGCGGAGTGCTTACCGGCAGCCCCGCCGCCTACACCGTGGCTATCGCTTCCCCGCAATTCTCCGACGGCCCACACATCGGTCCCGCCGCCATCAATCGCAACTCCTACAGCGCCTTCCTTCAGGACACATGGAAGGTCACCGGCAAATTCACACTCGACTACGGCGTGCGCTGGGAGGTCTATACCCCCATCACCGAACGAGCCCACCGCACCTCCGGCTTCCTGCGTATCGATGGCAAACAGCAATTCGTAGTCAACCCGCAGCCCGGCTATCAAACCGACTGGAAGGGCTGGGGACCGCGTATCCAGGCCACCTGGCAGCCAGCCAGCAAGCTCCAGGTCCACGTTGGGGCAGGCATCACCATCATCCCGCCTAACATCTGGCAGGATAATTTCCTCACCGGCTCCACACCTTTCGCTGTTTATCCCAGGCTGGTCGCCGCCCAGGGAGCACCCGTCGCATACGGCTTCCAGATCACCTCTGCCCAGTTGCCCGATCCCTACACTACCAGCGGCCAAAAGATCTTCACCTCCAATGACCCCAAGAAAGTGCCAGCCAACACCGTCATGGATGTAGATCGTTACGAAAAAGACATCGCCAACCTGAGCCAGAGCGGAGTCGTCAGCGACCTCAACCTCAGCGGCATCGCTCGCAACTTCTCCGATGCCCGACTTTACACCTGGACCGCAGGCCTCGAACGCCGCATCGGCAATCTCACCGCGGACGCAAGCTATGTGGGCACGACATCCAATCATCTGCCGCGTACCAGCTTCCCCAACGGATACGCATATGCCAGCCCGGGCTTCGCGCCCGACACCGAATTCAACGAGTCAGGCGCAGTCATCGGCGGTCTTGGCGTCGAAAACCAGATCACCGCTACCGCGCACTCCAGCTATCACGCTTTGCAAACGTCGCTATCGGGCATGGTTCCTCACGGCGGCCCCGGTATCCAGGCCAGCTACACGTGGGGCAAATCTATCGACGACACCAGCCAGGTCATCGGCGGTACCGGGGCGACCGGAGCAGTCGTTCAGGGCTTCCCGCAAAATCCCTATGATACCCATCCAGAAAAAGGTCCATCCAGCTTCGACGTCACCCACGGATTTACCCTCAGCCTCGCCCAGGACCTGCACGGCGAAGAGATCGGCTTCCTTCACTCCGTCAGCCGCAAAGCCACCGGCGGATGGGAGCTGCTCAGCATCTCCACCATCTCCAGCGGCTCGCCCTTCACCATCTACTCCGGCGTGCAGCAGACCGGCTACGGCTCCGCAGGAGTAGACCGGCCCGACCAGATAGGCAAGCCCAAACTCTCCACCGCCCGCAAGGTCCGCGAAGACTACTTCGGCCTTGGAGCCAACAACAAATCCTACTTTTATATCCCCATCAATATCGCCGGTGGATCGGGTCCGAACCAGGGCCGTTTCGGCACCCTGGGACGCGACACCTTCCGCGGCCCCGCCTACTATAACTTCGACTTCGCCCTGATCAAAGATACTCCGTTGGGCCAACGCAAAAGCGGCGCAGAACTCGTAGACCTGCAATTCCGTTCCGAGTTCTTCAACATCTTCAACATAGTCAACATGGGCCTGCCTTCAAACACCATCAACGGCTCCGGCTTCGGAGAAATCAGCAAAACCGCAGGCACCAGCCGCCAAATCCAATTCTCCCTGAAAATGATCTATTGAAATAACTGCTGGAGTTGCAGCTGTCCTTGCCTTTGCAGTTGCCTTTCTGGCTGTCATTCGCGAAGGGGATTTGCTTCTAAGCTCAATTTCCCTCCAATATAAGCGCGACCGACAGAGGTATAGAAATTTGCGGATTCTAATTCCAATAATTTTTCAGTAACTTTTCAGTTTTCATGGGGGGTGGGGGGCTATGTAGATGTTTTTCTGCCCCCCTGATTTGCTGCTCCAAGGCTTGTTGCGATGCCGCTTTCCATTCGATGCGCTGACTTCATTGTGCATGCACCTTGGGTAATTCTCTGCAATCGGGGTCGCGCTACAACCGGCAAATTAAAAGTTCGCGCTCATAAATCATCTCCGGCGGCAGATGATCATGCAGGGCTAGAAACAGCTCTTCATGCCCCATTACTTCCTGCTTCCACTGATCCCGGTCCACAGTCTGTAACGCATCGAATGTAGTCCGCGAAAAATCCAATCCGTCCCAATGAATATCGTCGTAAAACGGAGTCCATCCAATCGGCGTCTCCTTGCTCAACGCCCGTCCGCGAACACGATCCACAATCCACTTCAGCACTCGCATATTCTCCGAATATCCGGGCCACAAAAACTTCCCATCCGCATCCTTGCGAAACCAGTTCACATGAAAGATCCGCGGGGTAGAAGAAAGGTTCCGCTGCATCTTCAACCAATGCCGAAAATAATCGGCCATGTGATAGCCGCAGAAGGGAAGCATCGCCATCGGATCGCGCCGCACTTTGCCCACTGCGCCGCCAGCCGCCGCGGTCGTCTCCGAGCCCATCGTCGCGCCCATGTAAACACCGGCTGACCAGTTGAAAGCCTGATAAACCAGAGGCATCGTGGTAGCCCGACGTCCGCCAAAGATAATCGCGGAGATCGGAACACCCTCCGGATTCTCCCACTCGGAATCGATGCTCGGACACTGGCTGGCCGGAGCAGTAAACCGACCATTCGGATGCGCCGCTGGCTTGCCCGTAGACTTGCCAATCGCCGGAGTCCACTTCTCACCGCGCCAATCCAGGCACTCCTTCGGAGGCTTCTCCGTCATGCCTTCCCACCACACTCCGCCCTCGGGAGTGAGCGCGACATTCGTAAAAATAGTATTTCGCGCCAGTGTGGTCATCGCATTCGGATTGGTCTTCGCACTCGTCCCCGGCGCAACCCCAAAGAATCCAGCCTCAGGATTGATCGCCCTCAGCTTGCCGGCGGCATCCGGCTTGATCCACGCGATGTCATCGCCCACCGTCCAGACCTTCCACCCGTTGAAGCCCTCGGGCGGAATCAGCATCGCAAAGTTGGTCTTTCCACAAGCGGAAGGAAAAGCCGCTGCAACATAAGTCTTCTCATGCGTCGGACTCTCGACACCAAGAATGAGCATGTGCTCCGCCATCCAACCTTCATCGCGGGCAATGTTCGAAGCAATCCTCAACGCAAAGCACTTCTTGCCCAGCAGCGCATTGCCACCATAGCCCGAACCATAACTCCAAATCTCACGCGTCTCAGGGAAATGCACGATGTACTTCTCGTCGTTGCAAGGCCACGAAACATCCTTTTGCCCCGGCAGCAACGGCGCACCCACGGAATGCAGGCAAGGCACGACGCGCTTGATGTCCTTATCGATCTCAGCAAACACTGGCGCCCCCACGCGCGCCATGATGCGCATATTCACCACCGCGTATGCGGAATCCGTGAGCTGCACACCGATCTGCGACATAGGCGAGCCCACCGGTCCCATCGAAAAAGGCAGCACATACATCGTCCGCCCCCGCATCGATCCGCGAAAGAGCTGCTTCAACTTTCGCCGCATCACGAACGGATCTTCCCAGTTATTCGTAGGCCCGGCATTGTCCTTCGACAGAGAACAGATAAATGTCCGGTCCTCTACGCGCGCGACGTCATTCGGCGCGGAGCGAGCATAAAAACATCCGGGCCAAAGCTCTTCATTCAGCGGAAAAAACGTGCCAGCTTTTACCAACTGATCGCAGAGCTGCTCATATTCTTCCTGGCTGCCGTCGATCCAATGAACGTTGTCAGGCTGGCAAAGATCAGCCATCTTTTCAACCCAGCGGATAAGGTGCTTGTTTGTCGTAGGGGGTGTAGCAAGGATGTCAGTAGCAGAACTAGTCATAATGGAAATATCCTTTGAGACTGCCTCAAAACACTATCAGTCGCGCCTATGCAAGCAAAAGGGCCACCATCGTATCGATGGTAGCCCTCATGGTTAAAGTTGTTGTGAACGCGAGCCTTACACCTTCGCGGGAACTAGATTGCCAAGCCGCTCCTGCAACAGTTCATCTCCGCGTGCAAGCAGGTCGGCTACTGGGAGCTTGCCTGCATCCACATCGGCCAGAATCGCCTTCTGCGCCACGTACTCCTTGTTCGTAATGCCAGCCTTCGACTGCAGCATACGCCACGCCTTGCGACGCTCCACGCAGAACAACACAAGCTGCCGCGAGATCGCTCGATACTCCAGTCCCTTTGAACCGGGTAGCGTAATGTACACGCCAAAGTCGGGGATGAAGGAACGATGCGCTGGGTCGAGATAACGCCGGTAAACTGCATCCTGCTGCGTAATCCGCACCAGCATGTTGTCCAGCGAAATCATCTTCTCGCTGGCTTCTTTCTTCACCTTTTTCAAGTGATTGCGGAAGCGTGCTTCGGTTACGCACCAGTGAGCAACCGTGTAGCGGCTCACTTCGCCTGTCTCCTTATCCTTCGTCGAATACCAATCCATATCCGGCATCGGATTGCCCTTCACGTCAATCGCTTCCTGGTACGTTTCACCAAGTCGCGGATTGAAGATGAACTCCGGTACGCCACGCGAATCCCTTACGCGCTGTGCCTGCATCAACGCCATGTCATCCGCCACACCATGCTCTGGCTGGCAAGTCGTAAACGACTGGATAAACGCCGTTCCGCGATACTCAAGTCCGTCGAGAATCGCGCGATACATCTTCGGTGCATTGGCCATCGAGATCTGAGCTACGAAGGGCGATCCATGTCCCGCGAGGAAGGTTTCGGCAACCGTTTTCTTCTCGACGTTCTTGCCCTGAGTCGCCGAACCAAAGACGTTCATATCGTTGCCGCCCAGCATCGGAGTCGAGTCTGAGTTTTGCCCGCCAGTATTGGAGTAAACCTGCGTATCCAGCATCAGTACCTTGACGTTAGGCCGGTTCTGCAGGATGACTTTGCTGGTGTTCTGGTAGCCGATATCGCCGATGCCGCCATCGCCGCCGACCACCCAGACCTTGGGCAGTTCAACGATCTCCAGATCGGTCATCGTCGCATCTGTGAAGTGCGTGAACTCATAGTATTCACGCGGCGAAATTACATTCTCATCGCGTGTCAGAATCGCATCCGTAAGCCGCTCGGGAATGACAGACCGGCGCGCATGATCCACGATGAAGCTCTCGCCCATCAGCCAGCCCACGGTCACACCATCCTGGAAGAGCGAGTTCATCCACGGATAGGGGTGCGGATTGTTTGGCGCAGTCGATCCGTACACGGTATTGCAACCCGTATGCGCAGCCATTGCCATGACGCTCATGCCATTCGCCAAGCGTCCATCGATGGGCTGCAGGCTCTTGTGATTGAAGGCCTCGGTAAGCAGAATCGCAGCCAGAGCGTCGATGATCTGCAGATCCGTAATTGCGCCATTGGCCGCTTCATGAGCAGCAATGCGCGATTTCGTATCCTCAGTATTCTCGCCGCCCAAACCGAGAATCAGATGTGCCATCAACTGCTTCAACAACGCATACTCTTCGGGGTTCTTTTCTGCCAATGCAGCCAGCTTTGCTGGACCAGTCTTCTCCAACTCACCGGCCTTGCCCACAAGACGATCGCTCTTGGTGTGATATACCGGCCGCATGTAGGCTTCGGTTACCGCGGCTATCGCACGCAGCACACTCTTTTCGCCGCAACCAGCGCAGGCTCCATCTCCGGAGACCAGCGCATCGTAGTTGCTGCGAACCATCAGCAGGTTGCGCAGTGTAGCTGTCTTTGAATCCGCAGGCGAAGCAGCATTGAACAGGCCAAGGAACTTTTGCGAAGTATCCGGCAACAGGTCGAGGAACGCAGTGCCAGTCTCATGCTCGGCATTGACTGTTTCTGTCTCCGCCACCATGCGCAATGCATCATGATCGCCGCAGGCCGTGACGCAGGCGCCGCAGCCTTTGCAAAGATCGGATACGAAGATTGAGAACACGCCGCCCGAGCCAGCCTTCTTGCGCTCCGGCGAAGAGAAGATCGCGTTCACCTTGGTGTAAGCCAACGGCACTTGAGAGATGATCTTCGCGAACTGGCTCTTCGCCTGCTCGCTGATTCCACCATTCTCTGTGCTGATAGTCTCCGTTACATTCAGCAGGATCTCAGGCATCGGAATCGTCAGCTTCTTGGCTACCGCTTCATTCATCGATACACGCGCCATCGATTCAATCTGCGGCACCAGCGAAAGCAGCTTCGCACGATCGCCGAAGTCCGTCACATAACGCATCACAGCAGTACGCAGCACGGTCTCCAACTCCTGCGAAGTATTGGGCAGTGCGGTATCCGGGCAGGCGGCGATGCACTCCATGCACTGTGTGCAGTTCTCCGGGATGTAGAGCGGAGTCTCGCGGCGCGCTACATACTTCGAGGCTGTGTCACCGGTGGCCGCAGCGATCATGCCCAACGCGGAGAGCGGTGTGGCTGGCTGATCATAGCCATAGTTCGAACGGAACTCGGAATCGAAAGTCGTAAGCAGATTGATCGGCGCCCGATCCTTTTGCCCTGCAGGCAACGCATGAGAACGGCAACCACTTCCGCAGCTTCCACCAGTCTCGGCCTCGATCAGCACGGGCAGTAATGCAGCACCGCGCAGGCTGGAGCGATCAGGAGCAGACAACTCACCGATAGCGATCTCCGCTACCAGCTCGAAGCCCTTGGTCATGACTTCCATGTTTGACTGCACAACTGCATCGCCCAGTTTGCCAAACTTCTTTACATACTGCTTGTAGACAACCTCGCGATACTTGTCCTGATCAATTCCAAACTCTTCAAGCAGCGGAGACACTGCAAAGAACGCGCCGAGGAACGCATTGCCCTGCATGCGCAGTTGCAGATCGGCACGGTCGGTAGCCTCACGCGCAATCTTGAATCCTGGCAGCGTGAAGACACGAATCTTCATGTCTACAATCTGCTTGCGCGCCCACTGCGGCAACCGTTCCCATGCCTGCTCGCCGGTCTCTTCCGATTCCCATACGAGGCTGCCGCCCTCGGCCATGCCATCCAGCGGATTGGTATGCGTGAACGCCTTCGGATCGCAGCACAGCACTACATTGACATGCCGCAAATCGCAGTTCACGCGAATGCGATCTTTTGCCGCTACCATGAAGTAGCTGGTCGGCGCACCCTTTTTCTCCGAACCATATTTTGGATTCGCGCTGACGTGAATGATCTCCTTTGGATTGCCAAGGTCATCCACAATGCCATCGCGATCGAACAACAGATCGTTCAAATCGCCAATGATTGCGCCGAGATTTTTGCCGGTCGTAATCGCGCCCCATCCGCCAATGGAATGGAAGCGCACTGCAACCGCACCTTCCGGCAGCAGGGAAGGTGTCTCGGTCGAATTCACACTGTAAGGATGATCGATGCCCAGCACGATAAAGGAAGCACCATCGGCAGCGGTCTTTCCATCCTTGCGTGCGCGTCCCGCAGCCGCGTATTCATAGGCAGCGATAATGTGTTCCGGCCTGAAGTCACGCGAACCAAGTCCGTATGTGCCGGAGAAAATCCGCGGCATCTCTGCAGCGGTCATCGCAGGGAGCGCTTCTTCCTCAGGACGGCCAGCATACAGAATCGCGCCCTGCACAGCCTTGTTCAGAGCAGTGCGGATATCGCGTCCCAGCGGATTGTCGCCGCTCATCGCTTCGTCTGTACGCTCCAGGATGATCACGTTCTTCTTGCCCTTCAGCGCCTTTACAATCGCCGCCTCAGGGAAAGGACGAATTACATTCACATGGATCGAACCAACCGAAGCACCACGCGTTTCGCGCAAATAATCGACTGCGGCTTCGATGTTCTCAGCCGCTGAACCAAGCGAAACAAACACGGTCTCCGCGTCTTCGCATTTGTGTTCGGAGAGCAGTCCATACACGCGGCCTGTCAACTCGCCGAAATCTTTGTAAGCCGCTTCCAGCATTTCGAGAATGGGCTCGACGAAGTTATTTCGCCGCGCCACGATTCCCTGCATGTAGTGCTCCTGATTTTGCACCGGGCCGAGCAGCAATGGGTTTGCAAGATCGATCATCGCCGGTACGCGCCGACGTTTCGGTCCGAACAGAGTCCGCTGCGCTTCTGTAGGAGTATCAATCAGATCTTCAGGCGCGCCCAGATACTCGCGAATCAACTCGGACTCATGCTTGTAGAACGTTCGCTCCAGATGCGAAGTCAGAAAGCCATCCTGAATATTCATGCCCGGCGTCAAGCTCAATTCGGTTACGCGGCGCAAGACAAGCGCCTGGTCCGCAGCCTGCTGCGCGTCCTTACCGAAGATCATGATCCAACCGGTATCGAGTGCACCGTAGATATCGTCGTGACCGCAATGCACATTCAGAGCATGCTTGGTGAGCGCACGCGCGCCCACTTCGAGCACCATCGTCGAACATTTACCCGGTGCGTGGTAATACTGTTCCACGCCATACACAATGCCTTGCCCCGAGGTGAAATTCACGACGCGCTTGCCGCAAACTGAGTGAGCAATCGCACCACCCTGGGCAGCATGTTCTCCCTCGGTCTCGATCGCAATCGTGTTATGCCCGAAGACATTCAGATTGCCTTCCGCATACGCCTGCTGGAACAGCTCTCCACCCTCAGTCGACGGGGTAATGGGATAGAACACACCCGCATCGGCAATGCGTGTTTCCGTGTGATACGCAATCAACTGGTTGCCGTTGGCGGTAATGCGAATGCCGGGGTAACGTGCCCCTTTGCGTGCATCGATTGTCATGGTTCTCTCCCTGAAGCAAGCGTATGGTTCCCTGATTTTGACTGAACCCAGTTACGGTCGCGGCGCCTAAATCCAGATGGGATCTAAGGAATCTATAAGGCACACCGTGCATGGGATTGTAATTCCAGCGGACTAGGTGCCGCAAATAACCGTGTTACCTGCTGGGATAGACGTAAAATCCGCATGGAGAGACATCCCGCTATTCGCCGAAACCGTCCAATCAATTGGACTTACAGGGGAAGTTGGAGCATCTTTACAAAAGAGCGATTTCTGCATCCAGCGATTTTTGCATCCAACCAGAAAACATCTAACCAGAAAAAGCTCGATAAAAGAGGAATATGAAATTCAGAGTTCACGTGCATCCTACTTTTGCTTTACTTCTGGCTCCGTTTTTTCTGGGATTGCTACTCTGGTCGCGTCCATCTTTTTCTGCCGCTCCGGCCCCAACTGCAGGTCCTGCTCCTCTTCAGCCTCTGAGTGGTCCCTTTGCAACTCCATTAGCTCTCAACAACTTTGATCCTGCCGCTGCGGGGGAGTGGTTTGACGGCTCGGAACATCCGCTGGCCAATCCTACATTGTTACGACAGCTTCTTTGGACGCAGACGGTCGGTCCGTGGGGGCCTGTTCTGAAGTTTGGAGTATCCAATCAGCCCGGCCCACGTCACCTGCGCCTCGGTTTCGCCAGCCCGATTTCGATTGGATCTATCCTGGTTAGCGGCGGCGATGTTATCAGCGTTCTGCGGCCCGGCGCAAAGTATCCCGGCAACCTTGCCGATGACAGCCAATGGATTCCCGCCCAGCATATCGTCAACCATGAGCTATCCACATCCGATGTCGGGACGGGTACCTTCGCGCTCTGGATTTTGCCCAGCAATACGAGTACACGCGCCATTCGCTTTACTCACGTTGCGGCGCTTACTGATCCGAGTTATCCAGGCACACTCGGCGGCGTGTATCTGCTATCAACCCGGTTAGCTAACCTGGCACCACAGGCAGTAGTCGCGACCAGTTCTAACAACAGCAAGGCCTCGTTGCTGATCGATGAACAATACAATGGCTGGCATCTCTGGGATAACGGCCCTGACTTTCATCACGCGGTCACTGCTTCCGATCCCGAATGGATTGTGCTTACGTGGCCCAAGCCCATTGCGCTTCAGGGATTGGCAGCTCTCTGGGCTGGCTTCAATGCCGCCGACGTGCAGACGTTTCAAGGCCCGGACACCATTGCACCGCAAAATGCGCCTGAGTCCGACTGGCATTCCGTGGGCCAGCAATATGCGCTGCGCAGCCAATATCCACGCGCCTTGGGCGTTGATTGGATGGACTTCGGCAAGACGGTGCAGACACGTGCCATCCGTCTGCGCATGACTGAAGTCACAGACGAGTCGCATCATCAGCATCTTGCCGGTCAAACGAAGAATGGCACACGCGTATGGCTTGGTGAACTCATGGCTCTCAGCCTACTCGGATCAGGCGAGCTTCACATAACTGCGTTGCCTGCGCTGGCTGCTGCCGGTCCGCATCCACCCATCCCCGTAAGATTTACTCTCGATGCGCCGGGCTATGTAAGCCTTGTGATTGACGATGCGCAAGGCAATCGCGTTCGCAACCTGGTTTCCGACACGTGGTTTGAAGCAGGCGCAAACACTGTGTGGTGGGATGGTACGGACGATCTGCAACGCAATCCCGATGCTGCCGCGCACGGTGTCTATCTTATCCCTACGCACTTTGTCGCACCGGGCCACTATGAGGTGCGCGGCTTGTTTCATAAAGCTATCGATCTTCACTACGAATTCTCCATCTATAACGCGGGGCATCCCGCGTGGGATACGGCAGACGGCAAAGGCGGATGGCTCACTAATCACACTCCGCCATCCAGTGCACTCTTTCTGCCTGCGGATAAAGCACCTGGCGGTAAGCCACTCGTCTATCTAGGTAGTTATGTAAGTGAAGGCGGGTCCGGCCTGGCGTGGGTCGATCTCGATGGCAACAAGCAAGGAGGCCGCGGCTGGGTTGGCGGCTCATGGACGGCTGCTCCATTTATCGCCCAGGATAAGGGTGCGCAGGCGGATGCAAACACCTATGCCTATGTGGGTGCATCCTGGCGTGATGAAGCGAGTAAGAGTACGAATTACAGCAAGGGCATAGTTCGAATTACGGCTCTTACTAATCATGGCGATAAGTCGGTCCTTGTTTACAATTTTGATCCTGGAGATAAAGTCGATCGCGATACAACGGGAAAGATCAATTGGATGCTTCAGATGGATGGACTCGCAGTTCAGAATAAGTTACTCGTTGTAAGCCTGAATCGCATGAATCAACTGCTTTTCATCGATGCTGCCTCGGGCAAGTCTCTTGGAGCAATTCAAGTCGAAAGTCCACGCGGTCTGATCTTTGATGCACAGGGCCGACTGCTTGTCCTCTCTGGCAAAACGCTTCTGCGCTATGTAATTCCGAATGCAACGACGAACTTTCATCCGGAGCAATTGCCCAAGCCAGAGAGCATTCTTCGCAGTGGACTCGAAGACCCGGCGGGATTAACGCTCGATGCATCCGGCAACGTGTACATCAGCGATCGCGGCAATTCGAGCCAGGTCAAAGTCTTCTCTGAATCAGGCAAGCTGCTGCGCTCCATTGGTCGTGCCGGGCCATCGCAGGCTGGTCCCTATGATGCAGAGCACATGAATAATCCCAAAGGCATGGCCGTCGATAGCAACAACCATCTATGGGTCACTGAAGAAGACTTTCAGCCGAAGCGCGTCAGCCTTTGGACTCTTGATGGAAGATTTCTGAAAGCCTTCTATGGGCCGTCTGAGTATGGCGGCGGCGGGTCCATTGATCCTACCGATAAGACGCTCTTCTACTACCATGCTATGCAGTTCAAGCTGGACTGGAAGGCGGGTAACTATGCAATCGATTCCATTCTCTATCGGCCCGGTAGCGACGATCTTGTTCTACCTAAATTTGGCGCGCCCACTACAGTTATCTATCACGGCCATCATCGCTATTTCACCAACTGCTATCTTGGCTATCCGATCTTTGGCGCCAGCGTCGGCATGATTTTTCTTGATGAGAATGGAACGCTCCATCCGGTAGCAGCGTTGGGCAAAGCAAATGACTGGCCCGTTCTGCAGACAGATGCATTCAAGCCGCGCTGGCCGCAGGGCGTTAACCCTGCGAGCAGCTCTCCTCAAGATGCAGTGCAGTTCTCCTGGTCCGATGCGAACGGCAACGGCAAGGTCGATCCTGAAGAGGTTATCTTCGTCAAGGCCGACACGCGCTCCATCACAGTTATGCCCGATCTCTCGGTGATAGACGCCTTCGTCGACGGCAAGGCGATGCGTTATCAGCCTGCCACATTTACTGCGGATGGCGTTCCGGCTTACGACGTTCGTAAAGGCGAGGTCATCGTAGACGGCGTGCAAAAACCGAAGGGAGATGGAGGTGGACAGGCTCTCTATGCTCCGCAACAGACTGTCCTCACCACGGCACCGCTGCCTTTTGCAGGCGAGAGTGTAGGTGGTGTCGATAGCCATAACCATCGCTGGAGTTATCCCAGCCTGTGGCCCGGCTTGCATCCTTCTCACAGCGCTCCTGTGCCTGATCGCCCAGGCGAACTCATTGGAACGACGCGCCTGCTTGGAGACTTCATTCATCCATCTACACCGGACGTAGGCCCGGTGTGGGGAATCAACAGCAACGCTGGAGATATGTATCTCTTTACTGCAGATGGTTTCTTTATTACACAACTCTTTCAGGATTCGAGATCGGGTAAGTCATGGGCCATGCCCGCGCCCCAGCGCAATATGCTTTTGAACGATCTAACGCTGCATGATGAGAACTTTTTTCCAACACTGACACAGACTCCCGATGGCAACGTATATGTAATCGACGGTGGGCGAACCAGCATTGTGCGTGTCGATGGGCTGAACACGATGCGTCATCTGCCTACGTTCTCTCTCGATCTAACATCCGGACAGTTACTCGATGCCCAGAGATACATGACGCAGCATGAACTGGCGCGGCAGCAGGCCTCCGGAGAGAACTCCCTGCAGGTAACTGTTCGCACAGGTTCAACACCCACGCTGGATGCAGTCGCGAGCAAGATGAAAGATGCGAAGTGGGCAACCATAGATCGCCGCATTACCCAGGTAGGCTGGAGCCAAAAACCGGATCTTGTCGAGGCCGCTATCACGATTGCAGGCGATCGTCTGTTCGCGTCCTTTCACTCCGGCGATCCCAAACTGCTGCAAAACGCGGGTGGTGTAGCCAATGCTCCATTCAAGACTGGTGGCGCGCTTGATCTCATGATCGGAGCCAACCCCAATGCAAATCCACAACGCCAGTCGCCTGTTGCGGGTGATATTCGCCTGCTGGTTTATCAAGTTGCAGGACAGACCAAGGCAATGCTGTATCGCGCTGTCGTATCGGGGACAAAAGATCCAGTGCCGTTCTCATCTCCATCGCGAACGATCACGCTCGACCAGGTAGAGGATGTAAGTGGTCTCGTGGAGCTATCTTCCAGTGCTGGCAATTACACCTTCTCCATCCCCCTTAAGACCATCGGACTCAAGCCTGTCGCAGGTGAAAAGATCAAGGCTGATGTGGGAATTCTGCGCGGTAATGGAACGCAGACGACACAGCGTGTCTACTGGAATAACAAGGCTACAGGCATAACATCCGATGTGCCGAGCGAAGCAGAGCTTGTGCCTAATCTCTGGGGCGAATGGCAGTTTCAGTCTGCTAATTAACTTTGAACACGCTTGTCGAGCCTTCAATGCGTATGAGAAACAGCGACCCTGCTTGTTTAATTGCAAAAGGCATTACCTTTGATTGCATCGCGAATGAAACTCACTAAGCAGTGAGCCGTATTGGTCAGACAGGGGTTTATGCGTTTATTACAGTCAGATAGCTTACAAACGACCGCCCCTCACGCACCACGCAAGAGGACGCGCCACAATTCCAGTTGCTCTCAAGTGAATTCAAAAGCGGACAAATGCGATGGCTACATCCCCCTCAATCCAGATGCGCACCAACCCAATCTCTGCGGTGTTGGAGTGGTTCGGTGAGTTAGGGATATTCACTGCACAGGTTCTCAAGGCAGCTTTTACGCTGCCGTTTGAGTGGTCTGAGTTTGTTCGTCAGTTAGATGAAATCGGCGCGAGATCACTTCCACTCGTAGCCCTTGCGGGCTCGGCGATTGGAGTTGTTCTCGCGCTTGAGACCCGATATAGCCTGGTGCGTTTCGGCGCCAAGTCACTGCTGCCTACAACAATCGTGTTTGCTGTAGTCACAGAGATGAGTCCCATCATCACGGGCCTCGTGGTCAGTGGCCGTGTTGGTGCAGGCATCGGCGCTGAGTTGGCTGCGATGAAAGTAACTGAGCAGATCGACGCGATTGAGGCATCGGCAGTCGATCCATACAAGCTGCTCGCTGTTACACGCATTGCTGCTTGTATCCTCGCGCTTCCACTGCTGACACTTGCCGCATCGTTCTGCGGAGTGCTGATGGGATGGGTGACGAATACGCTGATCGAGCCCATTTCGCTGATGCGATTTATCAATACCGGATTCAACAACGCGAGCTTCAAAGACTTTCTTCCGCCGACATTCAAGACCTGTGTCTTTGGCCTGATCATTGGCCTCATCGCGTGCTACCAGGGGATGCGGGCGAGGGGGGGAGCTGAGGGTGTTGGAACCTCTGCCACAACGTCCGTAGTGCTGTCTTCGTTATTCGTGATTCTGGCTGACGTGGTTCTCGTCAAGCTGATCATCCTTATCTTTCCGTAGGTGTTCGATCTTACGTGTCAGAAACAACGAGTCAGAAATGGCACCAGAAATAGCGGGAGAAATATGCAAGTGAATTCGGATAACCCGGCGGCTTTAACTCCCGCGGTGCTAACTCAGGCCAGACATAAAGACGCAGAGGGGTTCGTCGACGCGATTGTTATCGACGACGTTCATAAATCTTTTGGTGAACAGAAGGTGCTCGATGGGGTCTCATTCACTATTCGCAGAGGAGAGACGATGGCGGTGCTGGGGCGCAGCGGCACGGGCAAGAGCGTTCTGTTGCGCATCATCGTAGGTCTGCAAAAACCGGATCAAGGGGCGGCTACAATCCTCGGCCAGAACATGGCCGAAGCGACACCGGATCAGCTACGCGCAGTCCGCGTACAGATGGGTTTTCTCTTTCAACATGCGGCGTTGTACGACTCTCTAACTGTTGAAGAAAATGTGGCATTTCCTCTCATCCATCACCGCCCGGATATCGCCAAGGCAGAGGTGCATGACAGGGTTGAAATGCTGCTTAAAGAAGTAGGCCTGGAGGGGCATCTCAACAAGATGCCATCTAACATTTCAGGTGGCATGCAGAAGCGAGTTGGCCTGGCAAGAGCACTGGCGCTTGACCCAGTCATTCTGATGCTAGATGAGCCCACTGCCGGCCTCGATCCAATTGGCTCCGGCGAGATCGATGAGTTGATTGTGAAGTTGCAACAGGAGCACCAGATGGCTTCAATCGTGGTTACGCATGACCTGATCAGTGCTCGCAGTATCTCGACGCGCATTGCGTTGCTGGATAAAGGAAAGATCGTCATTGAAGGAAGTTTTGAGGATCTGCAAAAGAGCGACGAACCATTCGTATCGAAATTTCTGCATCGGGACTCGTAGGAGAAACTATGTCAAGAACCGCGCGGCTAGGAGCCTTCATACTTGGAACACTTGCTGTCCTTGTCCTGGGCATCTTTATCATTGGAAGCAAAAAATATCTGTTCACACCGACCTATACGTTGCGAGCAAAATTCGCGAACGTGGCGGGCCTGCAATCCGGTGCGGATGTGCTTATCGGCGGTGTGCATAGCGGCACGATCCGCTCTATCGATCTGCCTACGAATCCGGCGGATAAAGTCACGGTAACAATGGAGCTGAACAAGGCTACTCATACCATCGTAAAACAGGATTCAATCGCTTCCATTCAAACCGAAGGCCTGTTGGGAAATCAGTTTGTATCACTCTCCTTTGGCTCGCCTGGACAGGCAGACGTGAAGGACGGGCAGATCATCAACAGCGTTCCTCCGTTGGAAATGGCGGCGATTCTGGACAAGGCAAACAGTCTTCTGGCGACGGGCCAAACGGCGATGAACAACATTGCATCCGTGACTGAAAATCTTAAATCCGTCAGCGCCAAAGTCGATCACGGGCAGGGAACTGCGGGCGCTCTCGTCAACGATCGCGCACTCTATAACAATCTCGAAGCAACAAGCGCAGAAGCGAAGAGCACAGTTGCCGCAGCACAGACAGGCATCACCGATTTTCAGGACAACATGGAAGCGCTCAAGCATAACTTCCTGTTGCGCGGCTACTTCAAAAACCGTGGTTATGAGGATTCAAGCGATCTCGGGCGAGATGAAATCGTGAGCCTGCCGAGCGTGGCGACGAGCAAAGACTTCACCTTCTCTGCGAAGCACTTATTCGATAAGCCGGACTCAGCTAAACTCAAGAACGAAAAGTCATTGAAGGAAGCAGGCGAGGCTCTCGCCAACGAAGACTTCGGTGCCGCTGTCATCCAGGTATCGGCCGGCACGATAGGCAACTCGGACGACCTGGTCAAGCTTACACAGGCACGGTCTATGGTCATTCGCGACTATCTTGTGCAGCATTACGGCTTTGATGATACGAAGCTCAAAACGATCTCCGTCGGCAAGCAGGGTGGCACAAACTCCAAGGACGATTGGGGTGAAATCAAGATTCTCATTTATCCGCCAGGCACTGCGATGCCTGCTCTCAAGTCGCCATCGAAATCACCAGCACCTACGCCAACGGATGCTCCGCCGAAGACCGAGCAGAAGTAAGAACAATCAACCGCGAAGCTGCCTTTTTGCCGCAACCTGCTTCTCATTGTATGGAATATCAATTTCAACTACTGACCGGCGCTATCTGACCAGAACTATTCTGGACCCCGGTCAGTCTTCGTTTCACTTGAAAGGGAAAATTATGCCGTTGATTCATGTGTTGCTGGTACTGATCGTAGTCGGTGTTTTACTTTGGCTTGTCAACCGCTTTATCCCAATGCAATCGACGATCAAGGGCATATTGAATGCCGTGGTTGTGATCGTTGTTGTGCTTTGGCTTTTGCAGATTTTTGGATTGATTTCGCAGCTATCTACCATTCGCGTCGGGCATTGACCGCCGAAGGGAATGGATAGATAGAGGGATCAAGAATTACGAAGTGATCATGGACAGCCCTGAAATACGCGAAGCTGCTTGCAGCACGCGTCTTCAGGGCTGTTCGTATTGCTTTGCTTCCAACTCGGCCCATCGCGTATAGAGAGTATCGAGAGCTGTCTGCGCGGCTTCCATCTCTCCAATCGCCGCTTGCAGTCGAACGGGATCAACTACCACATCCGGCTGTTCGAGGACTGCGCGCCTGGTGGCAACCAACTCTTCGCCATCTGCGATGCGTGCCTCGATCGTCGCGTAATCCCGCGCATCCATGTAAGAGAGTTTCTTCTTTCCAGGCTCTCCCGCACTTTGCTCCGCGTTCACCGGCTGCAATGCAGCGGCGGCTCGAGAAGAATTTCCTGTTCCCTTTGCCGCGATCTGCTTCTGCTTGTACTGCCATTGATCCCATTGCGAGTAATCTGCAAACCGCTCTGCGTCGCCCATGCCGTCGAGTCCGAGCACTACAGTAGAAATGCGGTCCAGCATATAGCGATCATGGGTGACGAGCACTAATGCGCCGGTGTACTCCAGCAGACTCTCTTCAAGAATCTCAAGCGTAGGAATATCGAGATCGTTCGTGGGCTCGTCCAGCAGCAGCAAATCCGCAGGCTGCAGCATCAGATTTGCGATCAAGACACGAGCACGCTCTCCACCACTTAACCGCTCTACGGGTTGATTCAACTGCTCGCCCGTAAACAGAAAGCGCGACGCCCACGAAGCAACATGGATCACGCGATCCTGATAGACGACCGAATCGCTCTCGGGCGCCAGTGCGCGTCGCAGTGTGACTTTTTCATTGAGTACGCGGCTCTGATCGAAGTAGACAATGCGCAGCATATTCGCCAGCTTGATCTCACCCGAGTCAGGCTTGGCCTGCCCGAGCAGCAAGCGCAGCAGAGTTGTTTTGCCGCTTCCGTTGGGACCAACGAGACCGACGCGCATACCGGCGCTGATGTTGAAGTTCAGCTTATTCAGCAGAGTCTTTTCGCCAATGCTGTAGCGTACATCCTTCAGTTCGGCTAACCGCTTCGTCTGGCGTTCGGTTGCTGAGAAATCAATGCCGGCGCTCGAAACCTGCCCACGGCCTTTCATCTCTTTCAGCTCGCCAATCAACTCATTTGCACTGCCGATGCGCGCCTTGCTCTTTGTCGTACGCGCTTTGGGGCCTCGGCGCAGCCACTCCATCTCTCGCTTGACACGATTCTCCAGCGACTCCTGCCGCTTGGCCTGCGACTCCAGAAACAATTCTTTCTGCTCAAGGAATTCGCTGTAATTTCCATGCACGCGCAGCAATCCCTCGGGATACTGCTTGTTCAGCTCTACTATTTCCGTCGCTACGTTCTCCAGAAAGTAGCGATCATGGCTGACCACGACGCAGGCAAAAGCAGCGCCCGCCAGCAACTCTTCCAGCCACTCAATGCCTGCCAGATCGAGGTGGTTGGTCGGCTCATCCAGCAGCAGTACGTCGGGCTTTTGCGCCAGCGCCTGCGCAATTGAAAGCCGCTTCTTCCATCCGCCGGAATAGGTCACGGCTTCGGTGTCAAAATCTTCAAAGCCGGCGCGTCCCAGCGTCTCCGCGGTGCGGCCTTCCCACTCGCTTTCGTGAACGCCTGCGCGCTTCAGCGCCTGCTGCACGACATCGCGCGCGGTTACTCCTGCTGGAAACTCGGAGACCTGCGCTACATAACTCAGCTTGGTCAGCTTCTTGCGTGCGACCTCGCCGTCGTCGGCATCGATCACTCCCGCCAGCACGCCGAGCAGCGTCGATTTTCCCGAACCGTTCGGTCCGATGAGGCCAATGCGATCGCCTTCATCTACCACAAATCCAATTTCACGAAAGAGCGCAGTAGCCCCAAAGGACTTCGTCAGTCCCTGTCCGTTCAATAATGTTGCCAAAGTGTTTTGCTCTCTCTCTAGAAATTCCCGACTAGTATTCCGGCTCATAGCTGAAGAGCCACAAAATCCAGTGTCTATTTCAATTCTACCTGTCAACTGCTTTCCAATGTATTTACGCTATCCGTAGGCACTCGATTCGCGCGTCGACAGATCGTCGAATGCCCAATCTCTTGTGCACCTTGAACAAAGTTTTTTTCACCCTCGTTTCGACAGGCTGGCTTTTCGGGAGTCATCTAAAATAGGTTCTATGCAATCCGCATTTGCTCACGTTCTGATGCTTATCTTTGCCGCTGCTGCCGCACGATTTGGCTGGTACATGATCATGGCACCTGAACGCGCGTTGCGGATCTTTACTTTCGGAGCTGAACCGCCCTTTGGTAAGCGATTCGGGATGGCATGGTGCAAGGCGGTTGGATGGTTGTTCACGGTAGGTGGAACTCTCGGAATCGTGCTTTACCTGGTGCTATTCCGATCGATCTTTGGCGCTCTCACTGACGGGCGAGGGCGCCGAGGATGCGGCTCTGTGGCCGTAGCGCCCACGATGCCACAGTAAAACCGGCCAGTATGAGAGGGGCGATGATGTGAAAGGCGTAAACGCCGTAGCCGCCAACCGCTGCGCAGGATGCGGCTGCGCCTGTCAGGTCAAAGAAGATTCCGGCATACGCCCATTCTTTGAGGCGCGGAAAACGCGGCACGAGGATCGCGATGGCTCCAAGCGCTTTCCAAAATCCCAGGATGGCCATGAAGTACATTGGGTAGCCGAGAACCGGCACCACGCCATGAGAGTTGCCGGGAAATTGCACCATCTGGACAACTCCCCCGCTTCCGATAAAAAACGCTACGAGTATGGTCGTAATCCAATAGGCAATGGCTTTTGTTTGCATGGTTAGTTGGCCTCCGCAACGACATGCTCAAGGCTGGCGATGAACCGTTGCCATCCGTAAGTCGCTCCCTTGTAGCTGGCATCTTTTTCTGAACGGAAACCGGATTGTTCCATGCGGAGATGCGTGCCGTTCTTGGATGGAGTCAACGTCCAGGTGACTACGGTCTCCAAACCGAAAGAACCCCAGCTATAAGAGAGACGTGAATTCGGTTCGACGACCAGAACTTTGCAGTCTATGACTCCGTTCCAATTGGGCACGGGCGTGGCGCGGAAGCTGAACTCGTGACCTACTTCCGGCTGGAAATCGTTCTTCATCAACCACTGCTCTATCAGGGAGCTTTGCGTGAGGGCGCGCCAGATCTTTTCCGGGGAATGCGGCATTTCGCGTTCAATGACGAGGGTTTGTGTGGTGGGATCGGTCATTTGATCGGTCATTTGTCTATCCTTTCGAGCAGGTTTTCGAGTTGATCAAATCGGTCGCGCCAGAAGGCAGCATAGAGATTCATCCAGTCGACCAGAGGGGCCAGAGCCTGAGGCTGGGCGCTGTAATGCGTCTCGCGTCCGTCGCGCCGATGATGTACCAACCTTGCGCGCTTGAGTGCCGTGAGATGCTTGGAAACCATCGGCTGCGAAACGCCGGCATGGACGGTCAGAGCGTGTACGGTCTGTTCGCCATCGCGGGCGAGGCGCTCGAAGATGGCCCGCCGAGTGGGGTCCGCGAGTGCTTTGAAAAGATTGTCGGCATTGGCTCGCACTCCGGAAACATAACCATATGGTTATTGATTGTCAAGCGATAGTTGAATGAAAAGTTTCAATCAGGGGAAGGTTGGGAGAGCTGGACTCTGGGCTGATCATGGCCGCAGGGCATGTACAAAGATGGGGAAGTTTTCGGCGGGGAAAAAAGAAAGGGGCCAGAACGTGCCAGACCCCTTGCGCTGAAAATTCTGGCTCGACGTTTGCCGCGTCCTGGAAACCGCAGGCACCGTACATTCGGCCATTTCTCCTATTGCAATGCACCAGCCGGGAGTCGCGAAGTGTGGCTTTTCCTGATGAAAAGCCACGCAATCAACCGCTGCGCAGAATATACCGATAGAAGAAATGCTCTAGCCTTGTCCCTGATACAGTGTTTTGATATGCCCAGACGTTTCATCGAGACCGGATCTTAATTCGCTCGATCAAATAGGATTCAAAGAGGCGTATGTCTGGTATCGCGTAAGATCGTGCTCAAAGCCCTCATCTTGTATATCGATTTTTTTAAGCTGCTTCTCAATGCTCGATAGCGCACCTATGTCATTAAAAACATACCACCGGTTTGAGTTCATGGACTTCCAGGTTGATCTGGTGCAGCGCTCTCTTGTGCGCAATGGGCACAGCATTTCGCTCAAGCCCAGAAGCTTTGACCTGCTCGTCTATTTTCTTCGCAATCCGCAGCGGGTGGTTACGGAAGACGAGCTGATGGTTGCACTCTGGCAGGGTGTTCCTGTTGAAGAGAGCGATTTTGGCCAGCACCTTTTCCTGCTTCGCAAAGCGCTCGCGACAGGCGAGCCGGATGCGCTGTCCGTTGCTGGGTCGGATGACAATCTGATCATGACTGTACCCGGGCGGGGCTACGAATTTACGGCTTCGGTCAGAGGGCTGGATATACCGGCAGAGGCAAGACACGAGCTGAGTGCAGAAATACGAAGCAACGCGGCCTCTGGTCAACGTTTGCTTGCTCAGGCCAGCGGGTTCGCCGCAGAACGGGGCAAATCGGGGCAGGATAAATCGGAGCGGGGCAAATCGGAATCGGCCTCTTCGGAATCAGTCGCCGATACTCGTGAGTCTGAATCTGGCAGCCAATCTGGCCGCAGTGCTACATTGCTGCACCTCGGTCCGCCGCTGTATGCGCTGATTGGATGCATCGTCCTTCTCACTATCGCTGGTTGCTGGCTGGGACTGCGTTCTCTGAATCGAGCTCGTCCCGACTCGCTGCGCATTGTTATCGACGACTTCCAAAACGCTACGGACAATCCTGACTTTGACCTGTCGCTCAAAACGGCACTGACCATCGATGTGCAGCAGTCGCCTTATCTAAGTATCACTCCGGACGAAAAGCTTCATGATGTGCTGGCTGTGATGCAACTGCCTGCCGGGCAGAGGCTCTTGCGGCAACAGATCAGCAATGCCTGCCAACGCCTCAACGATCAGGTCTACCTGACGGGAAGCCTCCATACTTTTGCGCTCAAATATCTGATCACCGTGCAGGCTTTCAACTGCGCGAATGGAAACAGAGTTGGGCAAAGCAGGGGCATCGCCGATACTCCGGACGGCGTTGTTGCGATATTGGATAAGGTCGCTGCTGATCTTCGCAGGCAACTGGGAGAACCGACCAAGTCTGTTCAGGATTTCAGCAAGCCGCTCTTTGCTGGACGGTCGCCTTCGCTGATTGCGCTCAAAGCCTATTCTTACGGCATCAGGGTGGGCATTGAGGGTAAGGAAACGGATTCGGTTCCGCTGTTTCAGCAGGCCATCGAGATCGATCCGAAATTTGCACTGGCCTATGCCAATCTCGGCGCAACCTACCGCAATCTCGGCCAAAACGATCCAGCGGCCGCGGCCATCACCAGGGCCTATGGGCTGCGCGATACGGTCGATGCGCAGAGCCTATTCCTGATCGTTGCGCTGTATAACAACGTTGTCACTGGCGATCTTCTCGCCGCAATCCGCAACTACCAATCCTGGATCGCGGCTTATCCGCACAATCCTGTGCCACTCTCGGAACTTGCCGATATCGAGATTCAGGTTGGCAAGCCAGCCCTTGCGCTTGAGGCTGTGCACCGCGCACTTGCAATCAATCCTCAGGACGCCAATAGCTACGTGGTTCTGGCTCGCGCACAGATGCATCTCGGGCGTTTTGAAGAGGCCACGGCGACTTGCAGGCAAGCTATCCGCCGCCATCTCGATGGGCCGCCGATTCATGTGTTTCTATTCCAGATCGGTTATCTTCGCCTGGATCAACCAGCTATGGACGAGCAGATAGCGTGGGCGCAAAGTCCGGCTGCGGGGAAGGCGGGCGAACCTTATATGTTGCAGCAGCAGGGCCTGATGGATTTTGCCCTGGGCAAAGCCAAATCCGCGCAGACGGTACTGGGAAAGCTGGTTGATGGCTCTCGCAAACAAGGGCAACTCGATCTCGCCAACCGGGTGCAAAACGGTATTCCCAGAATCAATGCCGAAGTCGGCCTGACGGACAGCGCCTATGAAGAGCTGCAGCGTATGCCCGAAGCTCAAGCGTCTACGGATAGCCTTGCTGATGTCTCCGTAGCGTGGGCTCATGTTGGAGAGACCACACGCGCTGAGACGCTGCTCAAGCGCGCACTGGCTGCTCATCCGGCCAGCACGCTTTGGCAGCAGGATAATGGTCCGCAGATTACAGCCGCGATTGCGCTCAATCAGAAGAAGCCGGAGTCGGCTATCGAAGCATTGCACGCTGCGTCAGCGTCGGCTCAGCTCGATTTTGACCTGCGCGACTTTGCGTTGCCTGCCTTGCGTGGCCGCGCTTATCTCGCCGCGAAAGAGCCAGCGCTGGCCGAAGCCGAGTTTCACAAGATCCTCGACCACCCGGGCATTGAGCCGCTCTCGTATCAGTACGCGTTGGCTCAGTTAGGCCTGGCCCGCGCTCTTGTTCAGCAGGACAAGCTCACTGAAGCGGGGTTCGCCTACAAGGTGTTTTTCCAAATCTGGAAAGATGCAGACCCTGACTTGCCGCGCCTCAAAGAGGCCAAAGCAGAATACGCCAAACTCACAGACGGCGAGCCCACCCCAGTTGTCCACAATTCCGCCAGTCACAGAATTGCGAACCCACGCAGAAAGTAGCAGTGGGTAAGTTTGAATCCGCAGCTCCTCGAAGCCCTCATCGCTTTGCTTTCACGCATAGGGGTTTGATAAACTCTGGTCAAGACGCAAACCGACGACAGTCTAGCATATATGAAATGATCGCTTTTGAAGTGACCGCTGCGAATGCCCTGGGGCTCGCCAGCCTTCCTGAGGAGCCTTTGGATGAGTTCAGCTACGAAGAGATCTCCTGTTTCAACGAAGCCCGCAGCTTCCACCGAAGTCAATCGGGAAGAAACTCCTTTTGAGGCGCTGGCCAGCATCTGCTCGGTTCTGGTGGTGGGCCTGTTCGTTCTGACCTTCTTAGCTCAGAACTACCTCATTCCGTCAGGCTCGATGAAGAACACGCTGCTTGTGGGCGATCATCTGGTCGTCGACCAGATCACGCTCATGCCGCCTGCTTCGTGGATGCCGCTCATCAGGTATCGCGAGCCGAGGCGCGGCGATATTATGGTCTTCCACAAGCCCGTCAATCAGCCTGGTATTGATGCCACTGACGCCGACGGAACACCACAATACACTCCCCTGGTGAAGAGGTTGATTGGAGTACCGGGAGATCATATTCATCTACGGAACGGCATTGTGATTGTTAATGGTGTTGCACAGCCGGTGGGATTTGCAGAGCCGACGACAACGGATAACTTCAACGAGTTCCTCGATGATTTTCCCGCAGTACCCCCGGCAGCAGCATCGGGGGCGGCAGAGTCGTGGGCCGTGAACTTCTCAAGCTATATCCAGGATGGCGACCTGGTGGTTCCACCCGGCATGTACTTCATGATGGGCGATAACCGGCACAACAGCCTGGACTCGCGCTACTGGGGCTTCGTGCCACGCGCCAACATAATTGGCCGGCCTCTCTTCAACTATTGGTCGTTCAAGGCCGAAGATGGACAACTTGAACAAACAGGATTCGGTCACAAGCTCGCGTGGATCGGCCACGTTCTGGTGCATTTCTTCCCAGACACGCGCTGGAGACGGACTTTCCACGTTGTTCGTTGAACCGAAATTGTAAGATCCCGATTTGATCTCGGTGCGCTCCGGTCGTATGATCGCCTATTCGTCAATTACTACTTGTGCACTACCCGACACGCCAGCCGCAGTTCTTGCCTGGATTACTCCCCAGATGTGGGCTTGTCGTCAGCTGAGACCAAGTTATCAGAATGGCGTTTCTCGTTATCAAACCATTCAATTCTAACTACCGCTAAGAATGCGAGCTATTTGTAAAGATAGCCGAACATGATAGTTCTTCTGCACTGCGAATTATTTCGGCGAGGAGCGCGTTTTCTTCTTGTACCAAATGAAAGCTTCTGTTATTCCTAGTAACAATGGCGTCATTGGCCCACTCAAAGAGTGCGGTCGCAAAGGTGACCCGTCAAAGGAAGTGTTATGAAAACCCACCTCAATGGGGACGTTCTGTCCCTGTCTTACGACTCCATCCGTAACATCAGTTGCTCTCACGATCTCGAGAACGGCCGCAAGGTTATGGTCGGTCGCATGCGCGCGTCCGAATCCCAAAATATCAGCACCGACGAGAATGTACGTGACTACCTCGTGGACGCCGTAGGCAAGAAGAAGAAGCGCAAGGGCGACGTTCACCGCAAGATCGAAGACACAGTCGAAAACTACCCTGAAAACTTCTGCGTTTTGAATGGTGGTCTTGTCATCGTTGCGCGGGACTATGAAATCGACGAAAAGACAAAAACACTCAAGCTGACGAAGGCCAGCCTTATCAACGGAGCACAGACACAGGGTGTTCTTCGTGACCTCTCAGCAAACGGCGCTGATCTGGACATCTTTGTTACTTTCGAATTGATCGTGACCAAGGATGAGGCGCTCATCGCAGAAATTTCGATTGCGCGTAACTTTCAGAACGCCGTGGAAAACATCTCGATTGCAGGAAGTCGTGGCGTGCTTGATGAGTTGGAAGCGCACTTGCAAAAGAGTGATGCTGCTCTGAAGTTGCGAAAGTCGGAGACTGACCGTTCTGACGAATTCACCGACACCGAAAAGCTCATTCAGGTCATCATGGCTCTGGCCCCCACTGATTTGCTTGATGCGTCTGACATTGGGGCCAAGGACAAGGTGTACACCTACAGCCAAAAGGCAACGTGTCTCAAGGACTACTCGAAGATTTTCGAGGCTCAGAAGAACGAGAAGACAGACGGCGCTAACCGCAGGCTCTACAACTTCTTCTTGGGAATTGGGCCTGTAGCACTCGACCTCTACTACAAGTGGAAGACGCATCAGGGATTTCAGGGTACGGGGCTGCGCTCTCTTGTGAGGGAAGGCCGCACGATCATCGACATCCCCGACGGCCTCATCTTTCCCGTTATCGCTTCGCTTTCGGTTTTTGTGAAGCAGATCAAGAACGGCTGGATCATTGACCAGCCGTCGGCCCTTGATGATGAGGAACTCGTTGCGGCGGCAAAAGTCGCGTACACGAAGATGGCTGGCAGCAACCCTCAGACGATGGGAAAAAGCAGCGCCTGCTACTCGTCGTTGCTTCAGTTGACCTCGGTTTACAAGAAGCTGGTCGGCTAAGGCCGGGATGCCCCTTCTACGCGTGCTGAAAGTTCGCGTGGAGGGGCACAACCCTGGGTGGTCGCCTGCGACATGCTTCAGAATTGTCGAACCGATTTGTTAGTACCGTGAAGTTGGCTTATCGTCAGTAATTCAAGTCAGGAGCGCTCTTTGGGTTCATAACCCAAAGAGCGTAGTTTTAGCATTCGGACTGTGAATCCAAACGGCCTCCACCAGAAGCAACCCCTCTTAGCTGGATGCTTTTGCACTGCCTTTTACTGGCGCCGCTGGCTTTTCCGCTGTCAACTTCTCAGCAGTCGCCGCATTCTTCGACACGTCGCCGTCCACTTTGACGTCCGCCTTGGCCGCAGGCTTGGGAATCTCGGTCAAATCAGCCTTGCCTTCGGCCAGCCGCATCATGAACTGCTGGCTGCTGAAGCCCGGGGTCTTGCGTCCGGCATCGCCTTTGGCTGAGCTGGCGCGGATGTAGCCGCCATCTTCCTGCATCAAGCGAGCCTTTGCCGTGTCTGCCAGGTAAGCGGGCAAAATCTCATCGTGGATGCGAGCCTTCGCGGCCTTATCCCGTACTGGGAAAACTACCTCGCAGCGCTCGAAAAGATTGCGCGGCATCCAATCGGCACTGCCCAGATAAATCTCTTCGTGGCCGCCGTTGGCAAAATGAAAGATCCGGCTATGCTCCAGAAAACGGCCGATGATCGACCGCACTCGAATTCGCTCGCTCAGTCCTTTAACTCCGGGCCGCAGTGTGCAAACACCACGAACAATCAGATCGATCTCCACACCCGCCTGCGAAGCGGCGTACAGAGCCTCGATCATGCTCGGCTCCAACAGGGCATTCATCTTGGCGACAATGCGCGCCGTTCTACCGGCAGCAGCATGCTCGGCCTCACGCCGGATCAGTTGCAGAAAGTTTTCCGCCATCGTCAGCGGAGCTACGAGCAGCGGCTTGTAGTCATCAATCTCGGCATGGGCCGTGAGGTAATTGAAGACCATGTGGACCTGTTCCGTGATGGCCGGATCGCTGGTCAGCAAACTCAAATCCGTGTAGAAGCGTGCTGTGACCGGGTTGTAATTTCCCGTTCCCAGATGACAGTAGCGACGCGTTACGCCATCCTCATCGCGGCGCACGAGCATCGCGAGTTTGCAATGGGTTTTGAGGCCAACGACGCCATAAAACACCTGCACGCCAGCGTCTTCCATGCTGCGTGCCCAGCGAATATTGGATGCTTCATCGAAGCGCGCCATCAGCTCTACAACTACCGTGGCTTCTTTGGAAGCTGCGGCCTCGGTCAGCGCCTCAAACATCGGCGAGTCCGTGCTGGTGCGATAGAGCGTTTGCTTCATTGTTACGACTCGCGGATCGATGGCTCCCTGAGAGATGAAGTTGACGACTGGGTCGTACGAGTCATACGGATGGTGCAGCAGAACGTCCCTGTGCCGCAGCTCCTCAAAGATGTCTGCAACCGAGCGGCTCAGATTGAATTGCTTGGGGACAAACGCTGGAAACTTCAGCTCGGGCCGCGGAATATCTCCGTAAAAGAACATGAGGCGTGCGAGGTTTACCGGGCCGTCCGCCAGATAAATCTGCGACTCGTGCAGCTCAAAGTTCACACGCAGCCTGTCTACGATCTCAGAGTCGGCATCGCTCACAATCTCCAGGCGAACTGCATCGCCTTTACGCCGATTGTGTAATTCGCTGCGAATCGATTCCAGCAGCGATCGCGCCTCTTCCTCTTCAAAGTAGAGATTCGAGTTTCGGGTCACGCGAAACGCAGCTTTGGCCAGCACTTCGTAGCCGCGATACATGCCGCTCAGGTTCTGCGCCACCAGGTCCTGCAGCAAAATGTAGTCGCAGCAGCCGGAGGCAGCATTGGAACCCGCCAGTTTCACGAAGCGCGGTAATGCCCGAGGCACGGTCAGCACTCCCAGCACCACTGGGCCTGAACTCCGCCTCTTGGCCCGAAGCAGGATGGCCAGGCAAAGCGCCCGATTGAGAACTCGTGGGAACGGATGTGCCGGATCGATGGTGATCGGAGTCAGAAGCGGGTCAATCTCACGCAAATAGTAGGCGTGCGCCAGCTCCTTCTGCTCATCGCTTAATTCATCCCAGGCCAGCAGCCGAATCCCTTTTTGGCGCAGCTCGGGCAGCAGTTCTTCATTCCAGCAGCGATACTGCGCATCCATGAAGTCGTGCATTTCCGCTGTCAGGGCGTCGAGCGATTCCTGCGGAGGCAGCCCATCATAGCCGGGCTCGGTATGCCCGTCTTCCGTCCTCTGCAGCAGTCCGGCGAGGCGAATCTCCACATACTCATCGAGGTTGCTGCCGGTGATTGCGAGAAACTTCACGCGCTCCAGGATCGGGTTGGTGGCGTCCGACGCCTCTTCCAGAACGCGCCGGTTGAACTGTATCCACGACTTGTCGCGGCCTGCAAAAAGCTTCTTGTGCTGCGTATTCTTAACCATGAATTTGCAATCTCCCAGCTTCTCGTCTGCCGTCTGAAATAAATACGATCCGGATTGACCGCCGCCGTGTTCCAAAGTCTAGTTCTTTCAACACTTCCCGGCAATGCACAATCGCTCAGGGAAAAGAGGGCGGCGTTTCGCGAGTGCTCCTTCATCTCTTATCCCAACGGATAGGGCCGATGTGTTAACCCACCAAGAAAACCGTCAGGCGCGGGACGGGATTTGCACCGGTGACGCGACAAACCATTTGACGCAGCTTGCTGCTCAGCCTGAGGATAAGGAGGTAGCCTTCCACCGCGTATATCGATGCGCTTGTCCGCAAAGGAGTGATTTCATGTCCTCTGAGTATCTCTCTCTGGAAAATAACCTGGTTCCACCGGCAGCAGCCATAAGCGGAGACAATCTTCTGGAGAAGGTTGCCGTCGACGTTTACCGCATTGGCTCCATGCTGCTCGGCGAAGGCGAAGAGGCCATCGAGCTGGCCGAACAGACGGTCGCGACTACGGATGTAGTCTCCAGCGATCCATGCGAAATTCAGCATCTTTCCCGTATTTCGGTGGCTGCCGGAGCGCTCGATCTGCTCCAGCACCGCACTCCGGAGTGGCTCGTTCCACCTCCGGCAGACTCCGGCCCGTCCAGTTGCATTGAAGATGATGAGCTGGATGCTGCTGGTGTAAGCCACGCCGAGTTGGAAGAGATGCTCAGCGGTTCCGACGCGCACCGCCTGCGCGAGTGGCTCGAAGAGCTCAATCCGCAGTTGCGGGTGATCTTCGTTCTGCGCGCGGTAGCCGCTCTTTCGTCGGTCGAGGTCGCCGTTCTGCTGGCGGAGCACGGCGGGCCGATTGCCCAGGACTGGACCCCGGATATGGTCCGCGGCAGTTTTCGTCAGGCGCTCTGTTCGCTTGCGTCTCAGCTTCTCCACGCATCCAATACCCGGTAGCACCAGGTAAGGCACAAGGTCCAATGCTGTCTTCAGGCTGTCCTCAAGTGGTGGAAATTCATGGATTCCGATCCATTTCCGCCGCTTTTATCGCCATGCGGGTATTGCGATCATTTGTTTCGGAACCCTCGCGGCCTGCTGATGCATCCATTACCTGCACATCAAAAAGAGTTGAGTGAGTGACGCCAACCAGAATGCAAAACCTGTTCCAGCCATTCGTTGCCCAGTTTAGGAGAGTTCTACCCTTTACGCTGGCAAGTCTCGCCGCCGCGACAGCTATCGTTGTGCCGGGAATCGCGCAAACCGTTGTTCCGCCAGGTTTAAGCGGCTCAACGGCGCCAACCAGCGCTGACTTTCAGGGCAGCATCACCGCAGGGCAAGCGACGGGAGACACCCTTTCGCTGACCCTCGACGATGCGGTACAGCGCGGACTCAAAAACAATCTGGGCCTGCTGCTTAGCGGCACCCAGACGGCGAATACACGTGGTCAGCGCCTTCAGGAACTCCAGGCCCTGCTGCCCTCCATCGACGCTTCCGCCAAGGAATCTCTGGCGCAGGTCGATCTGGCTGCCGAGGGACTCAAGATTCCGGGTTTCCCCACCATTATCGGTCCTTACGGATACACGGATCTGCGCGTCAACCTGAGCTGGAGTTTGCTGAATCTAAATGCTTTGCGCACTTATATGTCCGCGAAGCATAGCTTCAAGGCGGCGCAGCTTTCGGCTGAAGACTCTCGCCAGATGGTGATTCTCACTGTCGGCAACGCATATCTATTGGTGGTGGCCGATCAGGCCCGCATCGACACGACCGAGGCTGAGGTCAAAACATCCAAGGTTTCTCTCGATCAGGCATCGGATAGCCACGCTGCTGGTACTTCTCCCAAGCTCGACGTGCTGCGTGCCCAAGTCGATTACCAGAGCCTCGAACAGCAGTTGATCGTCGCCCGCAACCAGTTGGAAAAGGATAAGCTGGCGCTGGCCCGCACTATCGGTCTGCCGCTGGAGCAAAAATTCACGTTGGCCGATACGGTTCCTTACTCCGCTTTTGATCAGCCGAATGTGCAGGAGGCCATCAAGCAGGCTCTTGCCAATCGTAAAGATCGCTCGGCCTCGATTGAAACTACCGCTGCCGATGTCGATCAACGTAAAGCAGCTACCGCGGATCGTCTGCCTACCATCAAGGCAGAGGCGGATTATGGCGATATCGGCGTTAACGTACGGACCTCGCATGGCACGGGCAATGCAACTGGCACCGTGACCATCCCTATCTTTAAGGAAGCTCAGTTTCGGGGCGAGGCCGGCGTAGCGCAGTCGCAGTTGGATGAACAGCGCGACAAACAGAGCGATCTGGATGCACAGATTGAAGCGGATGTTCGCGATGCACTTTTGGATATCGCTTCATCGCAACAGCAGGTGGAGGTTTCGAAGTCGAACGTCGATCTCTCTACCGAAGCGCTGAGCGAGGCCCAGCAGCGCTATACCGCAGGTGTCAGCGATAACCTAGCGGTTTCTCAGGCTCAGCAGTCCCAGGCGCAGGCCAACGGACAGTACATCAACAGCCTCTACCAGCACAATGTAGCCAAGCTCAACCTGGCTCGTGCGATGGGTGTGGCGCAGAATTACAAAGATTTTTTGGGAGGTAAGTGAACGTGGCGGACTCTACTCCAGCCTCCGGCAACCAGCCGGATACAAAAGCGGCCCCCGAGGCTCAACCCAAGAAGAGCCGTCGTGGCCTGATTATCATCGTGCTTCTCGTACTGGTGATCGCAGGCGGACTCTTTTACTGGCACTCGACCTATACCGAAGACACGGATGACGCCCAGATCAATGGGCATCTTATCCAGGTCAGCTCCCGCATCAATGGGACGGTGCTGAAGGTCAGCGTGGACGAGAACCAGTATGTCGACAAGGGCGCCGTCATCGCCGAGCTCGATCCGGCCGATTACCAGGTTGCCGTTGAAAACGCGGAAGCCGCTCTTGCCAGCGCCAAGGCCAATGCCATCGCCGCTGGCGTCAACGTGCCCATTACCTCGATCAACACCGGCAGCACGTTGCGTTCCGCGGGTGCCGATGTTTCCGGCGCGCAGGCCTCGGTTCTGCAGGCTCAGAGCCAGGTGCAGGCAGCTCACGCCAAGGTTCTGCAGGCACAGGCTAACAACCTCAAGGCCAATCAGGATCTTGAGCGTTACAAGCCCCTGGTAGCCAAGGATGTGATCAGCAAGCAGCAGTACGATGCTGCCGTTGCAAATGCCGACGCAACCAAGGCCGATGTAGCCGATGCGATTGCCAGCGAGCAAGCCGCACAGCAGGGCGTGCTGGTTGCTAACCAACGCGAGTTCCAATCGAGGGCGTCGTATAAGTCCGCCGAAACCGGTCCTCAACAGGTCGCGGCTCAGCATGCACGTGCTCAGCAGGCCGAGGCCCAGGTCAAAGCGGCCCAGGCCCAACTCGATCAGGCCCAGCTCAATCTGAGCTATACCAAGATTGTGGCCCCGTCTAACGGCATCATTACCCGCAAAAATCTCGAACTCAACCAGAACATTTCGCCAGGCCAGAATCTTCTGACGCTGGTCTCGCTTGACGATCTTTGGATTACCGCCAACTTCAAGGAAACCCAGCTTCGGCATATCACCGCCGGGCAGTCGGTGGAGATTGATGTGGATGCCACCGGTCACAAGTACCACGGCAAGGTCACCCAGGTCGGCGGTGCAACGGGTTCTGTTCTCTCGCTCTTTCCGCCGGAGAACGCGACTGGCAACTATGTTAAGGTCGTCCAGCGCGTGCCTGTTCGCATCGACTTTACTGACCTGAAGGATGAGGATAATCATCACCTCCTCCGTCCGGGTCTTTCGGTTGAGCCAAACGTTCGCGTCAAGGACTAAGCAGGGCTTTTCGCATCAAGAACGCAGCATCAAAAATCAATGCCAAAACAAGGGACGCCATTTATTCGGATGGCGTCCTTTGTTCTTGAGGATGGAAAGCTGCATTCGCATAACTTTTCAGCGGTCCTCAATATTTACAAATTGCCATTCACAAATTGCGTATGCTTCTTGAGCATCACGGATCATCTATCCCCTCTGCTCCTACTATGATGAGGATCATGAAGATTCTTTCCGCTGCGGAGATGAACGCCTGCGACCGGGCTACCAGCGAACGCTTTGGCCTGTCACCCGCGCAACTGATGCAATCCGCCTCCAGCGCTGTCGCAGCGTTTGCACGGCAGCAGTTTCCCGCTGCCAGATGCATCACTGTTCTCTGCGGACGTGGGAACAACGGTGGCGACGGGATGATAGCTGCTCGCCTGCTCGCTGAATCGGGCTGCGCGGTAACGGTATTGCTGCTCGGGGATCCAGCCGGATTGCATGATGAACCGGCGACGGCGTGGAAATGGCTGACGGAGCATCTGGACTTGCTGGCAGCGGAGGCGATCCTGAGCGAGGATGATTTTGCCCGGCATTCTGAAGCGCTTACGGCTGATCTCGTCCTTGACGCTATCTGCGGCACGGGCTTCAAACCGCCCCTGCGTGGACTTCCGCTGGCTGCACTGAACTGGCTGCAGGCGGCCAAGTCTCCAGTGCTGGCAGTCGATCTGCCGTCTGGCTGGGATGCGGACGAAGTCAAGCTTCAGCCGACGGATGCTGATAATAAGCCGCTTCTATCTTTCCCCGCAGACGCCATTATTACGTTTACGGCTCCCAAGCCGGCCCACGTTTTCAGCCAGCTTACGCGCTACTGGTATCAGCCGGTCGTCGTAGCATCCATTGGCTCGTCTGAAGAAACAATCGTTTCCAGCCTGAATATTCGATGGACGGGCTCGGCCAAGGCCATTACAGAAGCGGTCCGCACGGTCGATTCGAACAAGGGGATGTACGGCCATGTGCTGGTAGTCGGCGGCAGTCCGGGTAAATCGGGCGCGCCGGGCATGACCGCGCTGGCAGCTCTGCGAACGGGCGCTGGCCTGGTTACGGCTGCGGTGTCTCCATCTGTGCTTTCGCTGGTGGCCGCGCTCGCGCCGGAGTTGATGACGCATGCGCTAATTGCAGATGAAACCGGGCAGATTTCGGCGAAGAATCTGGAAGCTGAAAATCTCAAAACGCTGCTGAATAAGATCACGGTTCTTGCCATCGGGCCCGGCCTTGGCGAAACCCCCGAGGCAGTCGAGTTTGCGTTAGGCCTGTTGGCTGCAACGCGTATTCCGGCTGTTGTCGATGCCGATGCTTTGAACGCCATCGCACGGCAGCCGGAAAAGCTGATCGAGCTGGCGAAAGATCGGACGATGGTTCTGACTCCGCACCCTGGCGAAATGGCGCGGCTGACCGGGCTGACGACGAAGCAGGTGCAGGCGGACAGGCTGAAGGTCGCCCGCGATTTCTCGGCCAAATACGGCGTGATTCTTGTGCTCAAAGGGGCTCGAACGCTGATTGCGCATCCAGATGGTTCGGTGGCGGTGAATACGACCGGGAATCCGGGAATGGCCAAGGGGGGCAGCGGTGACTTGCTGACGGGCTTTGTCGCCAGCCTGCTCGGCCAGCATCCGAAGAATCCTAAGCGGGCGGTGGAAGCGGCTGTCTACTTACATGGGCTGGCGGCGGACATCACGGTTCGCCAACATGATCAGCACACGTTGCTGGCGACGGATTCGCTGGCCTATCTCGACAAAGCGTTTCGCTTTCGCCCGTTTTCCTATGATTTTCGTCTCGGTTCCGGGTATGGTTGGTTGCAGGGATTACCCGCCGATTTTGGCGGTTTAGATACTCCAGGAGTGAGATGAGCAAAGAGCCCACGGTCCACGAATACGAGACAAAATCCAGCGCAGGAACCATCGCCATCGGGCGCAAATTGGCGGCTCTGCTTACGCCGCCGCGGCTGCTTATTCTGACGGGCGATTTGGGTGCGGGCAAGACCACGCTGGTCAAGGGAATCGCGACCGCGCTTGGAGCTGCTGACTCGGATGAGGTCACAAGCCCAACGTTCACGCTGGTCCATGAATACTCCGGCTCACTGGATGGCAAGCCGATCAAGCTGTTGCATCTTGATCTGTATCGGCTCGATGCCGAGCGCCAGCTTGATTCGCTTGGGCTGGATGAGATGCTGACCCCGGATGCGCTGGTGCTGATCGAGTGGGGAGAAAAATTCAAGAGCATCCGCAAGCGTGCTGACGGCGAGATCACCATCACTTCAGAGGGTGGGGATACGCGCAAGGTCGTGGTAAGGCTGAACTAGATCCTGCCTGGGAAATATAGGCAGGGCAATATAGGCAGAGAAACGTAAAAGCCCGTCTGCACTTCGATATACATGAGATATCGAAGTGCAGACGGGCTTTTTGCGGTTGAGCTTAGACTGCTGCCAGAGCCTGGGTCAGGTCGGCGATCAGGTCGTCTTTATCTTCGATACCGACAGAGAGACGCAGCAGGCCTTGTGTGATTCCGATGGCCTGACGACGCTCTTCGGTGAGCGCGGCGTGGGTTGTGGTGGCGGAGTGGGAGGCCAGCGATTCGACGCCGCCTAACGACTCTGCATTGAGGAAGAGCTTGACCGCACCGAGGACGCGTCCGACGGCCTCGCGGGAGCCCAGCTCCAAGGTCATCATGGAGCCGAAGCCCTTCTGCTGACGTACTGCGAGCTCGTGCTGCGGATGCGACTTGAGGCCGGGATAGAAGATCTTCTGGACTTTTGGGTGCGTCGAGAGGAATTCGGCAAGGGCGCGGCCGTTTTCTTCATGCTGCTTCATACGCAGAGGCAGCGTCTTGATGCCGCGGAGGACGAGGAAGCTTTCAAATGGCGAAAGAATGCCGCCCATTGCTTTTTGAATCAGGTGAAAGCGAGTTGCGTGTTCCGGCTTGCTGCCGACCAGGACACCGCCGAGGCCGTCGGAGTGTCCATTGAGGAACTTGGTCGTCGAGTGCATGACGATATCCGCTCCGAGCGCCAGGGGGCTTTGCAGGGCGGGCGACAAGAAGGTGTTGTCGACGCTGACTTCGGCTCCGCGGCTGTGGGCAAGCTCGGATACAGCACGAATGTCGGTGAGCTGCATCAGCGGGTTGGTCGGCGTCTCGACGTGGACCAGCCTAGTGGAGGGCTTGAGTGCTGCGGCGAGAGCATCCAGGTTGGTGAGATCGACATACTCGATCTGGATGCCGTAGTTCTGAATGACCTGATCGAGAAGCCGTGCCGTGCCGCCATAGACATTGTGCGAGCAGATGACGTGATCGCCGGTATGCAGCGGTGCGACGAGCGCGGTGATTGCAGCCATGCCGCTGCCGAAGACCTTGGCGTTTGCGCCGCCTTCAAGGGCGGCAAGTGCTTCTTCAAGACGGTCGCGGGTAGGATTGCCGCCACGCGAATAGTCCCAGCCTTTGTCGCTGCCGATGCCGTTCAGTTCAAAGGTCGATGAGAGATAGATGGGGACATTGACCGATCCGGTCTGTGGGTCGGGGTATTGTCCGGCATGGACGGCAAGCGTGGCGTATTTGTGTTCAGACATGAAGACTCCTGGCGCTGGGTGGCAACTCTTTAGCTTATCGTGGCCGACTTGTTATGGCTGATGAAGGCAATGGCCGAGGGGGGCAGGGTGCGCATTCAAGCTGCGGCCGGAAGCAGGATACGAATCCGCGTTGCACCAAAGCGTGTAATTGCGATCTCGTATTGAACAGGTCTGAAGCCCTTGAGGGTTGCGCGAATTTCCAGATGCTGGCCGCGCTTTCTGTCTTCAAAGGCAAACTTTCCGTTGCCGTCGGCGAAGGTCGATGCCAGTGGATGGCTATCTTTGGCATCGAGTAACACAACCTCGGCATAGGGTAGCGATATACCGGTACGGTCGATGACGAGCCCGTTCAAATGGCGCATGTGGATCGGTTTCTGATGAATGACCGGCTCTTGAGCCTGTAGTGCAGAGATGGAGCCTGCAAGCAACGCGCATGCGAATAAAGATCGCAATGCTTTCGACAGCATTTTCATAGTCCACCGTTAAAGATGTTCTTGGAGAGATAGCGTTCGGCAGAGTCGGGGATGACGATTGCGATGCGTTTGCCGGGGCCTAATTCGGTGGCGAGCGCGGCTGCAGCATGAACGATTGCGCCGGAGCTGGAGCCGCCGAGCAGGCCTTCTTCTGCGGCAAGGCGCTTGACCATCGTGAAGGCGTTGTCATCGCTGACGGCGACGATACGATCGCAATACTGGCGGTGGAAGGTTTCCGGAATGAAGCTGACGCCGATGCCTTCTACCTTATGTTTGCCGACCGGGCCACCTTGCAGAATCGAGCCCTGCGTTTCGACGGCGAGGGTGAAGATGGATGGATCTTTTTCCTTCAGGAAGCGGGCGATTCCGCTGAAGGTTCCGCCTGAGCCGACACCGGCTACGAAGCCGTCGATCCGGCCTTCCATCTGCTCCCATATTTCCTGTGCAGTTGTGTCGTGGTGGTAGTCGGGGTTGGATTGATTTTGAAACTGAAGGGCTACGAAAGCTCCGGGAATGTTGGCTGAGGCATCGCGGGCGCGGCGGATTGCTCCGCCCATGCCTTCTTCTTCCGGGGTGCGATGCACTTCGGCGCCGAAGCCACGCATGAGGATGCATTTCTCTTCGGCAAAGCCCTCGGGAACGAAGAGCAGAACCTTATAACCGCGATTGACGCCGATCAGGGCCAGTCCAACGCCGGTGTTGCCTGCGGTGGCTTCGATGATTGTCGAGCCGGGACGCAACAGGCCGCGTGCTTCGGCGTCGAGAATCATGCCCAGGGCAGCGCGATCTTTAATGCTGCCGCCGGGATTGAGAAATTCGAGCTTGGCGAAGATTCCGGCTGTCGTTGAGGGTGCGATGCGTCCCAGGCGCAGCATGGGCGTGGAGCCGACAAGTTGGGTGATGTCATCGGCAATGCGCAAAGTCGATGATGTTGTGCTTGCTGAAGACATAAGGTATTCAGTTTATCGTACTGGAGGATTCTGGCGGCTTTTGGGTGTGGGTCGGTTTGGGGTAGTTGTCTTTTGGGTTGGAGTGGGGGAAGCAGATTCCCTGCGGGAATGACAGACAGAAGGGCAAGGGCGGGGGCAACGGCAGAGGCAACAGCTAACAGCAGATTCCCTTCGGGAATGACAGACAGAAAAGCAACGGCAACAGCAAAAGCAAGGGCAACAGCAAGGGCAACGGTAACAGCAAGGGAAAGGGCGACGGCGTTAATTGCTGCTGGGAGGGTCTGTTGGAGTGGGTGGTGTGGTCGAAGCTGGTGGCTTTGTGCTGCCGGGGGTTGCGCCGTTCTTTACTGTGGGGAAGTAGCCGGTGCGGGTGCGGACAACGAGTTTGCCTTCGCCTTTGGCCTGGGCGAGCACGGTAATTTTGCGGAATCCTGGCTCGGTGCTCGGCTTGGTGGAGTGGTAGCCGAGGGTGTATTGGCTGCGAATGTCGCGGGCAACTTCGGCTGCGATTTCATCGACTTGATCGAGTGATTTGGGAAAAAAGGCGATGCCGCCGGTTTCGCCGGAGAGCATTTCGAGTGCGCGTCTTGCGTGGCGCACTTCGCTGTGGGACATTTCATCTCCGAAGAGCAGGCCGATGGTGTAGATGACGGGGCCGGAGAGCTGTTGTACGCGGCGGATAGCCTGTTCGAGATTGAGGGTGCTGGCGTTGTCTTCGCCGTCGGTGATGATGACGATGACCTGCTTGGGGCGCTTGGCATCGGCGGCGAGTTTGTCGGCGGAGGCGACTACGGCATCGTAAAGGGCGGTTCCTCCGCGAGATTCGAGATGCGACAGGCCATCGCGCAGTTTATTTACGTCCGAGGTGAACTCCTGGTCGATATAGGCGTCATCGGCAAAGTTCACGACGAAGGCTTCGTCCTTGGGGTTCGAGGCGAGGATGAGATCGAGTGTGGATTTGTTGACGGCCGGGCGCTTCTTGAACATGGAGCCGGAGTTATCGACGACGAGGCCGATGGAGACGGGGATGTCCTGATGCTGGAAGCTGAGCAGGGCCTGCTGCACGCCGTCTTCCTGGACCTTGAAGTTTTCGCCCTTGAGGTCCTGAACGATGTGTCCGCTGTTGTCGAGCACGGTTACGTTGAGGGAGACTTCTTCCACATCGCTGCGGAGGATGAAGCCTTTTTTCGTTTTGGCAACGGTATCGTCAGCGGCGATCGTGCTGGCTGGCGCGTCGGGAGATCGAACCGGGTCGCGGTCGATGGTGAGCGGCGCTGTCGATTGTGTCTGTCTGCCGGCGGCGGGGGTGGACTGTGCCGCCCATCCCGTTAGCGGGAGAGCACTGAGGCCGGCACTCATGAGTATGAGGAGCGGGCCGGCGAAGAAGCGGGTTGTGAGCAATTTAGTGCAGTGGGGCATAGTAACCGGTGCGCGCATGGACAGTCAGGGGAGGCAGGCCCTGCGGAGGCACCAGCTTCACCTTCACTTTACGCCACTTACCGTCTCGCTGCATGGATTTGGGGTTGTAACCAAGTACATACTGGTTGCGCAGCTCGGTGGAGATCTTGATGGCAATATCATCCATATCGGCCAGGTCGTCGACGCGGAACATGCGGCCACCGGTTTCTTCGCTCAGATCATTGAGCAGGATGGGCCCCATACGCTCCTCGGTGGTAGGCGCATAGGGATCGAAAATGCCGATGGAGTAGATTTGAACGTCGGATTCGCGCACCTGGGCTTTGACTTCGCCCTCGGTGTAACGTGAGCGATTGTCGCCTCCATCGGAGACGACGAGGAGGGCTTTGCGGTCGTTGCGGCCGAATTTCATCTTGTCCATACCGAAGTAGATGGCGTCGAGCAGCGCTGTGCGATGGCCGGAGCGAACGGTTTGCAGGCGGGCCTCGATGTCTTCTACCGAGCTGGTGAAGTCTTCAATCAATTCCGGGCGATCGTTGAATCCGATGACGAAGAATTCGTCCTGGGGGTTGGCTGTTTTCATGAATTTAAGGATGGATTCGCGGGAGCGGATGAGCTTCGAATTCATGGAACCGGAGAGGTCCATGATGATGCCGATGGAGATGGGTGCGTCTTCGCAGGAGAATGTCTTGAGCTTTTGCGGCGCATTGTTTTCGTAAATGAAGAAATCATTCTGATCGAGGCCGGTGACCAGGCGGTTCATAGGATCGGTGATGGTGACGGGGAGCAGAACGAGGTCGACATCCAGACGCAGTTTGGCGCCGGGCGCGGCTTTCATTGCGTCCGCGCCGGTGAGTGCAGGGGCTTCTGCTCCCTTGGGCTCCGCTGTACTGGGGGTTGCGGTGGTGGATGGCGGAGGGACGTGAACCTTGTCGAGCGGGTTGTCCTGGGCGAGGATGGGCTGGGCTGACAGAAGGACAAGCAGGAATGCGCCCGGAACGGCAGATGACAGCAGGCGATGCCGATGGCGGAGAGCATTGGCAGCCGATGCAACGTGCGAGTGTGGGATAGCTGGATCTTTCATGTCGCCTACCCGAATTGTGCAGCCGATATTAGCATGGATGATCGACCCTTGTTGTCACCGGTTTTGGTGAGATCGAAGTGCTGTCAGAAGAACGTTCCAGCGCAGTTTTGGATTGGGCGGCTGGGATACAATCGAGCGATGCTGGACCGCTCAGCCAGGGATACGATACGGGCGGTCGAGAGCTTTTCATCTGCGAACGCCTGGCTCTGGGGAGCGCGACATCATCCGGCATAGTCTGCAATTTGTACGTTCTGGCATGGCGTGCTCGGGTTTGTACCGGGGCCGGAGCGGTGACATCTTGAGTCGGCGAGCGGGTATTCGGACGGGTTTTCTGATGGCGGCTGGGCTGCTGCTGGCCACTTCTCCGTTGGCCACTTCTCTGCTGGCCCAAGGTACGGCTCCTGCTGCTGGTGGCGCCAGACCTGTACAGGCTCAAACAGCTCAGTCTCAACCCACTCAGGTCCAACCTGCTCAGGTTCAGCAGGCTCAGCCCGCCCAGATACAGGCAAATCAGTCAGCGCAAACTTCGCCTGCCGCTCCTCGCCCTACTCGATTTGTGGTGGTGCTGGATGCGGCGCATGGAGGCGATGACAGCGGAGCGCAACTGGACAACGCAGTGGCGGAGAAAACCGTGACGCTGGCCTTGAGCGTACAGCTTCGCTCGTTGCTGGCGGCACGGGGATTTGCCGTGGTGACTACCCGCGAATCCAATGTGAGTATCGATTCGGATGCGAGGGCGCAGGTTGCGAATCATGTTCCGGCGGCAGCCTGTATCAGTTTGCATGCTTCGATGATCGGCTCGGGCGTGCATGTTTTTGTTTCTTCGCTGGGGCCTACGACGCCGACGAGGTTTCTGGCGTGGAAGACGGCGCAGTCGGCATACGTGACACGGAGTTTGAGGCTGGCGAGCACGGTCAACAGCGCATTGCAGCACAGCTCCGATTCGGGTTCCGGGGCGATTCCGGTTTTGCTGGCGAGGACTTCGCTGGCGGGTGTGGATAGCATGGCTTGCCCGGCGGTTGCGGTCGAGGTTGCTCCTATACGGGATACAGACAGGACGATCACCACGGCTGTTACCGATACCGGATATCAGACGCAGATTGCTCAGGCACTGGCGGCGGCCCTGCTGGAGTGGCGGACGGAGCTGCTTGGGGATGGGCCAGGTAGCGGTGGGGCGGTGCGTCAGCCATGATTCCTCGTTATCAAAAGATTGTTTTCTTTGTACTGCTGGTGGTTTCGATTGCTATGGCTGCGGTGCTGGTGCGGCTGCGGGAGCGGGCTCATGAGCGGCTGTTGCGCGGCGAAGATTTTGCTCCGACTACGGCCCCGGCAGTTGCTCCTGCTGAGAAGGCGACGTTGCTGGTGGCGAATGACATGGATGGAACGCTGGTGACGGAGGAGCAGTCTCTGCCGCTGCCCGTCGATGCGGAGGCACGTGCCCGGGCGCTGCTTGAAAAGCTGCTGGAGCTGTATGCCAGTCCGGGGTCGCTGCATCCGGTGCCGGGTGTGCCGCGTGCTGTGGAGCAGGTGTTTCTGCTGTCGCCTGCGCCCAAGGGGGCTGGCCTGCATTCGGGGCAACTGGCGGTAGTCAATCTGGCGGGAGCCTTTGCGGATGGACATCCAGCGGGGATTGAGGCGGAGACGCTGACGGTACTCTCGATCTGCGGAACGCTTCATGCGAACCTGCCACAGATTACCGAGGTGCGTTTCCTGGTGAATGGAGCGCCGCGCAAGACGCTGGCGGGCCATGCCGATCTGACTCGAACGTATCTAACGACCGAGGCGGAGTCTACAGGTACTGCTGGCGATGTTGGAGCGGGAGCCAGGCCTTGAGCGTGAACGCAAGTTCGGACACAAATATGAAAACAAAGGTTATTGAGCAGAGCACGGGTGCGGGTCCGGTGATTGGGGTCTTCGATTCGGGATTTGGCGGCCTGACTGTGCTGAAGGCGCTGTTGCATCGCATTCCCAATGCGAGCTTTGTTTTTCTGGGCGATACGGCGCGTTTGCCTTATGGATCCAAGTCGCAGCGGACGATTGCGCGGTATGCGTCGGAGAGTGCGCAGTTCCTGGTGCATGAGCAGAAGGCGGAGTATCTCGTAATCGCATGCAATACCGCGAGTGCGCTGGCGCTGGATGCGATCAAGGATTCTGTGCCTGTGCCGGTGCTGGGCGTAATTGAGCCGGGTGCTGCCGCGGCGGCGGCTAGTTCGCAGAGCCGGGATGTGATGGTGATTGCGACCGAGGCCACGGTGGCCAGCCATGCTTATGCTGCGGCCTGCCGGGCGCAGGGGCTGCGTGGTGTGGAGAAGGCTTGTCCGCTGCTGGTACCGCTGGTTGAAGAGGGATGGACAGACCATCCGGTGACGGCTGAGGTGGTGCGAATTTATCTGGACGAGTTGCTGGCGGAGGCGCGGACGGCAGGGCAATCTCCCGACACGCTGGTGCTGGGATGCACGCATTATCCGCTGTTGCGCGCGATGTTTGAGCGGACGGTGCCGGAGGGAGTGCGCGTGATCGATTCGGCGGAGGCAACGGCGGAGGAAGCGGCGCGGCAGTTGCAGGCTCATCCGTTATTGGCGCAGGCTGCTGGAGTGCCGTCGATTCGCTGCTTTGCTACGGATTCTGTCGAGAAGTTTGAGCGGCTTGGATCGCGATTTCTTGGATTGCCGGTAGGCAAGGTGGAGCTTGTCGATCTCGGTGGGTAACTGCATGTTTGCGGGCTGATTCCGCAGAGTGAGATGCGGTCCTGCGGTGATCCAGCATTTCGTTTGCGGGGGCTGGTATTCTGAATGGCGTTTGCCGGACCGTTCTTTGGATAGAGTGGTCTGGTTGTGGAAGGAGAGTTTTTCAATGAGTGGTTTAGTAGATCTGACTGGAAAAACGGCGGTCGTGTTTGGGTTGGCCAACAAGCGTTCGATTGCGTGGGGAATCGCGCAGAAGCTGCAGGAGGCCGGTGCGAGCCTGGCTATCTGCTACCAGAATGAGCGCCTGAAGGCGGAAGCGCAGGGGCTGATTGACGAGTTGCCGGGAGCCGAGGGCTTTCAGTGCGATGTATCGAGCGATGCGGAGATCGACGCGCTCTTTGCCAAGCTCAAGGAGCGGTACGGCAAGCTGGATGTGGTCGTTCATGCGGTGGCTTATGCGCTGGCGGAGGATATGCATGGCGACTTCCTCAATACGAGCCGCGAGGGATTTCGCATTGCGCATGATGTGAGCGTGTATTCGCTGATTGCGGTTTCGCGGGCTGCTGCTCCGTTGATGACCGATGGCGGCAGCATCATGACGCTGACCTACTTTGGCGCGGAGAAGGTTGTGCCTAACTACAACGTCATGGGCGTTGCGAAGGCGGCACTCGAAGCGACTGTACGGTATCTTGCTTCGAGCATGGGACCACAGAAGATTCGCGTGAATGCGATTTCTGCGGGACCGATTCGCACGCTGGCGGCACGTGGCGTAGGAGCGTTGGGCGAGATGCTCAAGGCGCATGCGGAGAAGTCTCCACTGCGGCGTAATGTGGATCAGATTGAAGTCGGCGGCACTGCGCTTTACCTGGCCAGCGGCCTGTCGACCGCTGTAACGGGCGAGACGATTTATGTGGACTGCGGCTACAACATTATGGGATTCTGAGCTTCTTCCCGGCAGTTAAGGCAATTCGCTGCACCGCTCTTGTTGGTATTTTGCGCGGAAACGGCCGGGCTTGAAGCGAGGAATTTTTATGGCTAACTTGAGTTACGCAGTGCCCGGGCTGGTGCTCGGGCCTGGTAGTGGATTTTCGCAAGAGGTGCAGGACTTTCAAAGAGACCTGCGCTCGCTGGGTTATATCGCGGGGCCGATCGATGGGCAGTTTGGCAACGGCACAGCTCTTGCCGTTGCTGCCCTGATTTACGATCTGCAGAATTACGATGGATCCGGCACGGATGGCGATGCTCCTGTTGCAATCAAAAAATACAACCAGGGTAGTTTGACGGGACAGGCGGATCAGGCCCTGGTGACTTGTATTGCGGCGATGCTGGACGATGACAGCTATCCCAAACTTCCTGCATCGGGCGATCCTGCCGGAGATAATCTGCGCGCTCTGACGGCTATCCAGGCGATGCCAAATCCTGGCGTACCGCTGCCGTATCTGCTGGCGATCGTGAACCAGGAAAGCGCGATGCGCCACTACCAGGTGCCGACACGCGGCAACATCGATAACTTCGTAACGATTGGGCTGGACCGGAACGATCCGAATAATCCTGCGAGGATTACTTCGCGGGGGCATGGCATTGGGCAGTACACGCTGTTTCATCACCCACCCACGGCAGATGAAGTGCAGTCTTTCATTCTCGACCCGGTAAAAAATGTAAGTAAGACGATCTCGGAGATGACGGATAAGTTCGCTAACTATGTTCTTGGGCCGACGGCTTCCCAGGTAGCGGATGATCGCGTGGCGGAATACGGTCATGCGGCCTTGAATCCGTGCAAGTATCCACAGGGCGATTCGAGGTTTCAGGCCGATTGCGTGAACTGCCTGAAGAGCGCGCCACCGGTGACGATCACTTCAGGAACGACCTTGTGGTACGAGGGTGCTTCCGGTACCTACGCACGGACTCAGTATCATGTCGGCAGCTACAGCAATGTTCCGCAACGAAGCAAGATCGGCTGCGACTGGCCGTATGCGGCGAGGCGGTTCAATGGCAGTGGGGTCAACTCCTTTGACTACCAGGCGGAATTTTTGCTGAAGGTGCTGGCACAGGGATAGTTTTCGTTCAGGAGATAGGTGAAACCATGCTGCCCGCGGAGAGAGAATCTTTGCGGGCAGTTTTGCGACTGGCAGTTGCCGAGGGGCGAAGATCCGCCGAGGATGTGCGATTTATTCCTTGAGCCGCGATTTATTCTTAGAACATATGACGGCGAGTGGTGTTGGTGCTTCAGATCCAAAGTTCGCGCATGTGCAGCGGCTGTTTGCCGGATTGCGTGCTGGTGAGACGCGAGCGCTGGCGCGGGCGGTTTCGCTGGTGGAGGACGACGCGGCCGAGGCTGTGACGCTGCTGGATGCCTGCCGGGAGAGTTTGGCGGGTGCAGAACGGGTGCTGCGTATCGGGATCACCGGTCCTCCGGGTGCGGGCAAGAGCACGCTGGTGGATGCGTTGGCCCGGGAGTTGCGCGCGCAGGGTCGAAGGGTGGGGATTGTGGCTGTCGATCCATCGAGCCCATTTACAGGCGGAGCGATTCTGGGGGATCGCATACGGCTTGGCGAGTTTGCGGCAGATGCCGGCGTGTACATGCGTTCGATGGCTACGCGGGGCCACCTTGGCGGCCTGGCGAAGGCAACCGACGATGTGCTGACGGTAATTGAGGCATCCGGCAAAGACGTGCTGCTGATCGAGACGACTGGCGTGGGGCAGGGCGAGATTGAGGTTGTTGGCCTGGCCGATGTGGTGGCTGTAGTGCTGGTGCCGGGGATGGGAGACAGCATTCAATCGCTCAAGGCGGGCGTGCTGGAGATTGCTTCTGTCTATGTTCTGAACAAGGCGGATCGTGAGGGTATTGAGCGCCTTGAGCAGGAGATTCAGGGGCTGCTGGTGCTTTCTGCCGTGGTGGCTCCCGCTGGAGTGAAGGCGGATGCGCCTCCAATTCTGCGCACGGTTGCGACTACCGGGGCAGGTGTGGCAGATCTGCTGGCAGCTATGGATGCGGCGCCGCGAAATTCTGCTCGGAAGAGTGCAGTTCGTCTGGGGGCGGGGGCTGTGCCGGATGCGCGTGTGGTGCTGGATGCGCGCCCGGTTATGGATGCAAGTCCTGTGCTGGATCATCTGGGTATCGCGGTTCGGTCGCTGGATGCTTCGCAGAGACTGTACGCGGCGTTGGGAATGGCTGTCTCCGGTGTTGAGGAGATTGCGAGTGAGCGCGTGCGGGTTGCGATGCTGTCGGCGGGTGAGAGTCGCATCGAGTTACTTGAGCCTACCGAGAGCGATTCGGCGGTGGGGCGTTTTCTTGCCAAGCGCGGCGAGGGGTTGCATCACATTGCGCTGCGGGTGCCTGATCTGGCGGCGACGGTGGCGAAGTTGAAGTTGCAGGGAGTTCGGCTGGTTTCGGAGACGATCCAGATAGGCGCGGGTGGGCACCGGTATGTGTTTGTGCATCCGACGAGCGCCAATGGAGTGCTGCTGGAGCTGGTGGAATCTGCGTACGAGGGGGAAAGAAGTTGATTTTGCTCAGTGTTGATACCTGTGGACCGTCTGGTTCGATTGCCCTGGGAAGAGTTGTGGATGGACGGATTTTGCTGCTGGGGCAAACGGAACTGGCGGGGGGCGAATATGCCGCCGCGCTGGTGCAGGGGATCGCAGATTTGTTGTCGTCTGCGGGACTGTCGGTCGCGGATCTGGCGGGTATTGTGGCTGTCGCAGGGCCGGGGAGTTTCACTGGGATTCGCATTGGGCTGAGCACTGTCAAGGCGCTGGCTGAGGCAGGCGGTTTGCCAGTGGTGACGGTTTCGCGGCTTGTGTTGCTGGCGGATCTGGCGAAGACGCGCTGCGCCGCCCTGGACGCGCATCGGGGGCAGGTCTTTCTGGGTATTTACGAGGACGGTGTGGCTCGGGAGGTTCTGGTTACCGCGGGTGAGTTTACGACGGTTTCCCGCTTGCCAGGGCCGGTGGCTTTCTGCGAGGAGACGGTCGCTCACCTGCTGGAGACGGTGGTGACGGATGTGGAACTGGCACGGACTGCCGCGCCGACCGCTGCGGTGGCACTGGAGTTTGCAATGGGCAAGTGGCAGGCGGGCGAGTTCGCCGATGTTGAGTCGCTGGATGGATATTATTTGCGTGGCGCCGATGCGAAATTGGCAGTCAGATAGGGTTGAGTGGTGAGTTTTTTCGTACGCGCGATGCGCGAGTCGGATATTGAGAGGGTAATGACGATTGCGGCTTCGTTGGCTGAGGCTCCGCATTGGCCTCGCGAGGCGTATATCGCTGCGATTGCGCCGGACAGCACTTTACGCCGAGTAGCGCTGGTTGCTCAATTTGCGGATGGAGTGGCTGGGTTTGTGGTGGCCAGTGTGCTGGCTCCTCAATCTGAGCTGGAGTCAATCGCGGTAACTTCGACAGCGCAGAGGCAGGGGGTTGCGACGGCCCTGCTGCGGGAGTTGACCGGCGAGTTGTCCGCCTCCGGCGTTGAGGAACTGCTGCTTGAGTTGAGGGCTTCCAATGCCCGCGCGGCTGATTTTTACGAGCAGTACGGCTTTATGCCTGCGGGCAGGCGGCGAAGCTATTACCAGGACCCGGTGGAAGACGCGCTGTTGCTCCGGCTCAATCTGCCTAAAAACAAATCCTGATCTTGAAGGTTATCCACACTTTGGTTTGCAACCTGTAGTTTTGTGGGTTGCAGTGGCCGATTCATCAGGCGTATATATTCGAGCAGAGGTGTCCAATGGATGAACCACTCGAAGCAGAGTTGAATGCGGAGATCGGTCGCCTGTTGACCGAGCACAGGCGCTATTCTTCGCGTTTGGACGAACTGGTGACCAAGCCATACCTTTCCACTGATGAGCAGTTGGAAGAGGTTCGGCTGAAGAAACTGAAGCTTCATGCAAAGGACCTCATTTCGGCCCTGGAGCAACGTAATACGGCGGTAGCTTAGGCCGGAATAGCTTACGAGCCGGAAGTAAATTTGAATGCCGACGGGGGTACTTGCCTCCCTGGTTGGCAGGGATGTAGCAGCCGAGACTGTGTTTAACGGCCTTGCGCCCGTATAATCGTTTGGAATCATGGTGAGAGACGGTTATTTCTATGGTGCGGGTCTGCTGGTTGCGGCTGCGCTCCTTTTTTGGTTGACGAGCTGGCCTTTGGCGCTCGTTCCTGTGTTGCTGGCTGCGTTTTTTCTCTGGTTTTTTCGCAATCCTTCGCGGACAATTCCAACTGGGCCTGGGCTGATTGTTTCGCCCGGCGATGGCCTGGTTACGGAGACGGTGCGTTTGGAAACTCCAGACGGCCCACGACAGCGAATCAGCATCTTTCTAAGCGTGTTTGATGTTCACGTGAACCGGTCTCCGATTGCCGGAACGATCATCGATGTTCGCTACCAGAAAGGCCTCTATCTGAACGCGATGAATCCTTCGTCGGCAGACAAGAACGAACAGAACATTGTTACCGTTCGGAGCGATGGCCCGGGTGGCTACGAGGTCACGTTCAAGCAGATCGCCGGTCTGCTGGCACGGCGTATCGTGTTCGAGCCCAGGCTGGGAGACAAGCTGGGGCGGGGTGAACTAGTCGGGCTCATCAAGTTTGGTTCGCGCGTGGATGTACTGCTACCTGTCGAAGCGGAGTTGCTGGTGAAAAAAGGTGTTCGCGTTAAGGGCGGCTCTTCTGTGCTGGCCGCGATGCCTGCCGGCGGAGCGCGCTCGTAATGTCACGTCTGCAAGATGAGGATGCTGTAGCACGCGCTGGTGCGCGAGCGGCGCGTATGCGGCGTGGGATGTACGTGTTGCCTTCGCTGTTTACGGCGGGAAGCATCGGGGCTGGGTATTTCGCGATCACCCAGACGATGGAATCCATGACTGCAATTCAGTCCAGTGGAGAGCATCTTGACTGGGCCGCGAAGGCTATCTGCTTTGCAATTCCTTTCGACGCGCTCGACGGGCGCATTGCCCGCATGACCAATACGACGAGCGAGTTTGGCAAGGAGCTGGATTCGCTGGCCGATGCCATTACCTTTGGCGTGGCTCCGGCTCTGCTGGCTTTTGCCTGGGGTTTTCATTCGCTGCCGGAGACTCCCTCGCCGGAGCTGCATCACCTGATCCTCCAAGTCGGTTCCTTTGTCTGCTTTCTCTTTTTGCTTTGCGGCGTTTCTCGTCTGGCCCGCTTCAATATCAGCCACGATGCCAAGCCGAGGAACCCGGGTCGGCAGGACCGCAAGTATTTCGTCGGAATGCCGATTCCGGCGGCAGCGGGCATGATCGCGTCCACGGTCTACTGCTGCAATGGATACACGATTCCCAACCGGTGGCTGGCAATGGCCTGGATTGTCCTGGTTGGGCTGTTGGGTTTCCTGATGGTCTGTACCTGGAGATTCTGGTCGGGCAAGGAGATCAATCTCGCTCGCACCCAGCCGTTTCAACTGCTGGTGGTGCTTGCGATTGTGCTGTTCATCCTGATTCGCTTCTCTCGCGGTGCGCTTTTCCTTATGGCGCTGACTTACATGTTCTCTGGAATATGGGCGAGGGCGGCGTACTCGTGGTCGCGACGGCGGCGGCAAATACCCAGAGGGGCCGTTGCAGAAGAGCGCTACGGACCGCCAATGTTTACGGGAAACTCGGCAGATCCTCATGCGGATATGCACGATACGCATATGCACGGCGATCCAGAGGCCTGGCAGGAACGCGGGCCGGAGCCGGAATATAAGCAGGGCGACCTGTATACGCACTCCAATCCAGAACGAAACGAGCAGGAACCTGGACCGAATGGCTACTGAATACAAGATCGCGCTGGTGGGCGCCTCCTCACTGCTGGCTAAAGAGCTGAAAGAGGCGCTGACGGAATCTCCGCTGGCAAGTGCCAGTTTTTTACTGCTCGACGAAAAAGATGCGCAAGGGCAACTGGACCAGATTGGCGACGAGGTTATCGTGGTGCAGTCGGTCGAGACGAACTCGTTCGAGGGGATTGATTTCACGTTTTTCGCAGGCAGTGAAGAGCAGACGAAGGGATATTGGCGTCATGCCGTCCGCGCCGGCTCGATGGTGCTGGATTTGAGTGGTGCGCTGGATGGCGAGCCCGGTGTGCTGGTGCGAAGTCCGTGGCTGGGAGACTCGATTGACTCGCCGGATCTGCTGACCAAGGCGATTGTCCCGGCCAATGCGGCTGCGTTGGCGCTGGCACTGCTGCTGGATCGTTTGCAGGAGATTGCCGAAGTGAAGTTTGTGGCGGCGACAGTGTTGCAGCCTGCATCGGAGTTCGGCAAGGATGCGCTGGATGAACTGCACCAGCAGACGGTGAGCCTGTTGAGTTTTCAGACCATGCCGCGGGCGATGTTCGATACGCAGGTGGCCTACAACATGCTATCCAGCTTTGGCGAAAGTGCGACGGCAAACCTGGCGAATGCCGAATCCCGCATTCGCCGTCACTATGCCGCGCTGGCCGGAAACAAGCTGCCGGAACTGCGGTTGCAACTGCTGAATGCGCCGGTGTTTCATGGGCACACTTTTTCGATATGCATTGAGTTGGATCGGGCGTTGCCGCTTTCTTCGATTGAGGATGCGCTTGGTGGAGAGCATCTCGACCTGGTGTTGGAGGCGACGGATTCACCTTCAAATCTGGCTGCTGTCGGACAAAATGATGTGCTGGTCTGGCTGAAGCCGGAGCCGCCGATCGCCGCAGATGCGGAGCGGGGAAGTGGCGAGATCAGTCGATTCTGGCTGTGGGCAGCGAGCGACAACCTGCGTCTTACGGCGTTGAATGCAATCGACTGCGCGCTTGATCTGCGCCGCTTGAGGCCCAAGGGACAGGTGCAGTAGCCTGATTCAGAGCCTGCCCGATCAGATTCGGCCTGAATCGAGATAGCGTATCCAGGCCTGTTCGATATAACTGTCTGTCATGCCTGCGATGTAGTCGGTGACGACGCGAGCGACACCTTCCCTGGTTACGCGGGCGAGGTGGTCGCCGGGCAGCAATGCGGGATCGTTGATCAACGCGGCAAAGAGCGTCTTGACCACTTCTTCGGAGTGGACATGCTCCTCTTCCATAATCGGCGACTGGTAGAGGCTGGCGTAGAGGAAGCTCTTGGCCTGCTTCCGCTTCTCTTCCATCGGTCGGCTGAGACGGGCGATTCGATGGGGTGTCTGGCGTAGGTCGGCCAGTGTTTCAATGCCCAGATCGCCAACCTGGCGAACGACCTCCTGCATGAGATCTGTTACCAGCGCGTTCAGCATGTGTTTGAGTGCTTCGTTGGTCAGCAGTCCTGGCTCAGCGGCTGGGAACTCGTGTTTAGCGGCGGCATAGAAACCGGCAAAGAGCGGGACCTGTTCCTGCACGAGGCCGAGTTCAAGAATGCCTGCGGAAAGTCCATCTTCGAGGTCGGCGGTGAGGTAGGCAATTTCGTCCGCGAGGTCGATCAGTTGCGCTTCGAGCGGTGGTTGTTGATCGAGCATGTATTCCGCGAGTTCGGGATATCGATCTGCCGGGTAGTCACGTGAATGTTTGATGATGCCTTCGCGAACGCCGAGGGTCAGGTTTAGTCCGCGGAAGGCTGCGTATCGCTCTTCAAAGCTGGTAACAATGCGGAGCGCATGCAGGTTGTGATCGAAGCCGAGTGCATGACCGCGCAGGGCTTCGTCTAGCGCCTTTTCTCCGGCGTGCCCGAATGGAGGGTGGCCTATATCGTGAACCAGTGCGAGGGCTTCGGCCAGCGGAGTGTTCAAACCCAGAGTGGATGCGAGGGTTCGCGCAATCTGCGTTACTTCAAGCGTGTGGGTCAGGCGGCTGCGTGTGTGATCGCTCTCGGCGCGATTGCGTGTGAACACCTGAGTCTTGCCGGAGAGGCGTCGAAAGGCCTTGGCATGGAGGATGCGTGCGCAATCGCGAACGAAAGCGGATCGGTAGGGATGCGGCGCCTCCGGGTAGGATCGTTGCGATAACGGGTCGAGGGCGTCGTCCGAAACGGCAATGCGTGGAGGAAGCCTGAGTTCCAGCGCGTTGTTTTGTGCAGCAGTCATGCTTTTCTCCCACTCAAGAGTAAATCGTCCGGGCCATGCAATTAGTAAACGATTGCTTTCATTCGAGGGCTAAATGCGTTGGACAAGCGATGTAGCCCGGAGTACACTTCCCGGTACTTTGGCAGAGGTCAAGCGGACGAACTGAGTTATGTAGCATCAGGTCGGCCAGATATTCCAGTGGTCTTGCTCTTACACGGAGGTTCAAGCTATGACATCGATCAGAAGGCTAATTGCGATTGCGATTACCCCGGCGCTTTTTATGGCGACAAGCTGTGGTCGCCACTCTACTTCGGAGGTTTTCTACCTCATTGCCGCGAACCTTTCGCTGCCGTATTGGAAGACAGCGGAAACCGGCTTCAACGCGGCAGCAGCGCGATACAGGGTAACAGGCAAGGTGGCTGGGCCGGATAACTACGATCCGCAGGCCGAGTTACAAGAGTTGAATCATGCGGTTGCGGCCAAGCCAGCGGGCATATTGATTTCGGTGGCGGACGAAGGGTTGCTGAAACCCGGTATTGACGCGGCAATTGCAGCGGGTATTCCAGTCATTACCATCGACTCAGATGCGCCGAGCAGCCGAAGGCTTTTCTTTATCGGAACCAACAATCTGGATGCAGGGCATCTGGGTGGAGAACGGATAGCAGAGAGACTTGGAGGGCGCGGAAACGTGGTCTTCTACTCCATGCCTGGGCAGCCGAACCTGGACGAAAGACTGCAGGGATACAAAGATATCTTTGCAACGCATCCCGACATCAAGATCATCGACGTTGTGAATATCAAAGGCGATGCGCGCAATGCGTTCGATAACACGCAGCAATACCTGGCGCAGACAGGAGTTGCCAGGGTGTCTGCGTTCATTTGCCTGGAGGCTTCCTCGGGTAAGGTGGTTGCGGATGCGGTGCGGCGTCAAAAGATAACGGACCGCGTGGTGGTTGCCATGGATGTGGATCAGGATACGCTTGCGGAGATCAAGGATGGAACGATTGAAGCAACTATCTCTCAGAAGCCTTTTACGATGGGTTATGTCGGATTAAAGCAGCTCGATGAGATCTTTCATAACATGCCTAAGTCGCTTTCCAAGGACTATAGCGTGGATGCTTTTGCGGAGTATCCTGTGTTTATCGATACGGGCACCGCACTGGTAGACAAGGCAAACGTGGATGTTTATGCGAGGTCTGCCGCGGATCATCAATAATAAGTCGAAATAGTAATAAGTCGAGGCAGTTAAATAAGAGAGCCGCAGCGGATGATTCCGGCTGCGGCTCTCTTATCTGGTACGCAAGTTAGTATCGCGAGTTATGGCTTGGCGTCGCCGAGGTGACTTTCCTGCTTGGCCAGCTTGACTCTCGCGCCTTCGAGCTTCTTTTGCACTTTGGCTACGTCCGTGGCTTCAACGTCTGCGGAGGCTGATTTCGCGTATTCCGCAATAGAAATCTCCCATTGAGAGGCGGCGAGGCGAATGCGCCCGGTCTTTTCGTAGAGGTCGCCCAGGTGATCATGCACGGAGGGGTCGGTTGATGTGCGCTCGACGGCCTTGCGCAGATTGTCTTCTGCGGACTCGTACTGGCCGAGCTTGAAGTAGACCCAGCCCAGCGAGTCGAGATATGCGCCATTCATCGGCTCAAGCTCAACGGCTTTGCGAATGTACTTGAGCGCGTCTGCGTAGCGGGTGGTCTTGTCGACCAGCATGTAGCCGAGATTGTTGAGGGTGATGGCGCTGTTCGGATCGATCTTCAGCACTTCCTGAAAGAACTGCTCCGCTTGATCGTAGTGCTTTTCGCGCTCGGCGAGAGCACCCTTCTGCAGGTACAGGTTGACCTTATCCTCTTTGCTCGTGGAGTAGGGCTCGGCCTTGGCCAGCGCTTCTTCTGCTTCCTTCCAGTGCTTGAGGCGCAACTGAATCTGGGAGATTTGCAGATAGACATCGCGGTCGGATGAGTTGCCCTTCAGCAAGCCGTTGGCCAGTGCGAGACCTTCATCCAGTTTGCCGGTATCGGCCAGTTGCCAGGCCAGCAGCAGTTTGAGATCGCGGTCGTTGGGGTTGGCGGCGACAGCTTTGCGGCAGACATCCGTTGCCTCGTCGAACATCTTTGCATCGCGATAGGTATCCACCTGGCCCTGATAACCGCGCTTGGCGAAATCACCGCCGAGGTCGACCATTTTCTGATAGGTGGCGATAGCCTCGGGAGTCTTGTTCTCCTCGTGATAAACGGCGGCGAGGCGTTCGAGAAAGATGCTGCGGTTGGTTTTTTCTTCCTGGGTGTAGGCGCCGTTGGCGTGCTCGGTGGCGTCGACCATCTGCTTGTAAACAGTTACGGCTTCGTCATAGCGGCCAAGAACATCGAGCAGGAGGCCCTCGTTGTATCCAGCCTCAAGCGAGCTGGGGTCTTTGGCGCGGGCTTTGCGAATGGTTACCAGTGCCTGCGCATACTTGCCCTGCCTGCGTTGAATTTCGGAGACGCGATCCAGTGTTGCCACGTCATCCGGGTCGGCCTGAAGCAACTGTTGAAACTGCTTCATGGATTCGTCCAGTTGATTGTCGGCGAGCAGGACCTGGGCCAGAGCACGGATCACATCGAGGTTCTCCGGATCCATGTCCACGGAGCGTTGATAGGCCGCGATGGCCTTCTTCAAGTCCTTGAGCTGCTCGTAGGCTGCGCCGAGAGCGAACTCCATCTTGCCGGAGCGATCATTGACCGGAACGGCTTCGAGGATGTCTGCGGAGCGCTTGACGTCGCCATTCTCTGCATAGAGCCGGGCGAGGTTGAGGATGGCATCTTCCGATCCGGGATCGATGGACTGCGCGGCTTTGAACTGGGCCTCGGCCTTGGCGCTGTCGTGTTTCACGGTATAAAGCTGGCCCAGCAGAAGATGATTTTCGATGCTCTTGGGCTCCAGCGTTATGATCTTGGTGTATTCGGCTATGGCCAGGTCCAGAACCTTGGCACTGGGGCTGGATTGGTTGTCTGAACTCTGCTCCTGCCCGAGGGAACGCAGGTAGATGCGACCGAGGAGCTTGTGCGCTTCGAGGTTTTGATCGTTCTTCTTGATCAGTTCCTGCGTGGTCTGGATGGCTTCGCGGACGCGCCCGGCGCGGAAGTACAGCTCGGCCAGCCCTACGGACAGTTCGGGCGAGTCGGGGTCGGCATTCAGCGCGAGCTTGTACTCTTCCACGGCACGGGTTACGAATTCCTGGCGGCCGTAGTTGATCGCCATGTCCTCATAGGTGTGAGCGAGCGCGGCATGGTAATACGCGGTGGCTCGATCAACTGCAGGGGCGGGCGTAGCAGCCGGAGCGGAAGGCTTGGCGGCGATAGGCGCAATGTTGACTTCCGATCCCGCCGGAGTGGGAGAAGTCGTGGCCTGTGCATAGGCCAAAGGAGACAGGCTGCAGAGTGAAACTGTGGCGATTGCGGCAGCTGCAACGGCCAGAAACCTGGAATTCCTGCGAAGTATTTGTTGGTGCTCGTCCGTCATGTTCGGCATTCCCACACTCTCAAGGGATGGATGATCCGACTTCCGGCTATCTTCATCGGGCGATTGATTGCCGGGGGAAGTGCTCCGAAAGGCTGGCTGTCGAGGCGCAAAACCGCGTTTAGCGACAGGACCATCAACTTATTTGACGATTGTATCTCGCAAATGGTTCAAAGGTCTTTCGGGCTGTACGAGGCAGAGGATTGGGTCGGAATAGTCCAAATGCAGACGGGATTGAAGACTGGGTTGAAGGCGGGTCGAAATCCGAAAATGACACGGTATTACCAGACTGGTTATTGCCAATGGATGCCGCTCCGATGATGGCTGCGGCATCCATTGCTGTTTCTAGTGGCGGAAGTGGCGCATTCCAGTGAAGACCATGGCCACTCCGAGACGGTCGGCGGCGGCGATCACTTCAGCGTCCCGCACCGAGCCGCCGGGCTGGATGACTGCCGTTGCTCCGGCTTCGATGACTGTTTCCAGACCGTCGGGGAACGGGAAAAAGGCGTCGGAGGCGGCCACGCAACCGGCCAGGGGAAGGACAGCCTTCATCGCGCCGAATCGGGCTGCATCTACGCGGCTCATCTGACCGGCGCCGACGCCGATGGTCTGCCCGTCTTTGGCGTAGACGATCGCGTTTGATTTCACATGTTTACAGATGCGCCAGGAGAAGAGCAGGCTGGCCATCTCTTCCGGCGACGGAGCGCGTTTGGTGACGATTTTCAGGTCGGCTTCGGTAATGTGGCCCGTATCGGCGTCCTGGAGCAGCAGGCCGCCGGAAACCTGCTTGACGGCTGGTTTGGCGGGCGCGGAGTTGACCCGAACCAGACGCAGGTTTTTCTTTGTCGCGAAGATGGCCAATGCCTCGGGGGTGAAGGCCGGGGCGGCAATGGCTTCGACGAAGAGTTTGGCGATGATGATGGCGGCTTCTGCGTCTACTTCGCGATTGATCCCGATTACTCCGCCGAAGGCTGAGACGGGATCGGCGGCGAGCGCTTTTTCATAGGCTTCGAGGACAGATGCCCCGGTAGCTGCTCCGCACGGATTGGTGTGCTTGATGATGGCGACGGCGGTTTCGGGGAACTCTTCCGCAAGGGCCCAGCAGGCATCCAGATCTACGAGGTTGTTGTAGCTCAGTTCTTTACCCTGGAGCTGGCTGGCGTTGGCGATTCCGAGGCCGGAGCCGTCGGCGTAGAGGGCGGCGCGCTGGTGCGGATTCTCGCCATAACGCAGCGACATTGCCTGGGGAAGATTGATGCGGAGCGTTTGCGGCAGGGTTTCGCTGTCAAAAGTCGCGGGAGATTCAGGCTCTGGTGCTTCGAGCACCTGATCGAGCGCGTTGGAGATGGCTGTGTCGTAGGCGGCGGTGGTGGCGAAGGCCTGTTTCGCCAGCTTCCAGCGAGTCGCGCGGGTGAGGCCGCCGCCATTTGCCTGCAATTCCTCGGCGAGAGCGGTGTAGTCGCTGACCCGGGTGACGATGGCGACATCTTCAAAGTTCTTGGCTGCGGAGCGCACCATCGACGGGCCGCCGATGTCGATGTTCTCAATAAGGTGGCCGAAGGCTACGCCAGCCTGAGCTGCGGTTTTTTCAAAGGCATAGAGATTTACGACTACCATGTCGATTGGCAGGATGCCGTGCTCGGCAACTGCTGCCTCATGCTCGGCCTTGCCGCGGATGTAAAGCAGTCCGCCGTGGACGCGCGGATGGAGTGTTTTGACGCGGCCGTCGAGCATCTCCGGGAAGTCGGTGAGTTCGCTGATGTCTTTGACTGTCAGGCCGGCTTCACGCAGGGCTTTGGCTGTTCCGCCGGTCGAGATCAACTCCACACCGAGGCTGGCGAGCGCCTGGGCAAAGGCCACGAGGCCGGTCTTATCGGTAACGCTCAGCAGTGCGCGGCGAATCTTCTTTTCCTGTAAAGATGACACGTTTTCGTCCTTTAATTCTGAAATGCGTGCGGCCTGCCGGGTTTGTGCTGCGATTACAGGCCCACTGGTTAGGGTACATCGAATTGAAGAATGGATGCCGTCTCACAATGCTGCGACTAAGTTTCTGGCTTGCATTGCCAGTCATTGGTAACCGAACTACAGTAGTGATATGGGAAGTTACTCTACTCCTCCTGACTTTCCCGCACGACAGGCTGAGATTTTGCCTCCCGCGACGGACGATAACTTTGCACAGGAAGCGGAACTGCGCGCTGTGCGCGAACGTGGTTCCGGGCGCAGATCCGGGGCTCGGTCGTGGGCGCATGCTCCGGCGACCTATATTTTGGTGGGCATCAATTGCCTGGTGTTCCTGGGCATGGTCTTCTCCGGCGTTTCCATAATGAACCCCACGACGCAGCAGTTGATGCATTCGGGAGCCAATAATCCCGTACATGTGCTGATTTACGGGGAATGGTGGCGCATTATCACTGCGATGTTCGTCCACGTAGGCATCATTCACCTGGCGACGAATATGTGGTGCCTGTGGAATCTTGGCTTGCTGGCAGAGCCGCTGCTTGGCCCGGCTGGTGTGTTCGCGGCATACATTCTTTCGGGTGCGGCAGGGAATCTGCTTTCAATTGGCTATGACTCATTTTTCAAGTCGGGAACGCTGGTGGGAGCGGGTGCGTCAGGCGCGGTCTTTGGGATCGCGGGCGTGCTGATCATCCTGCTTAAGTCGAAGCGGCTGCCTATTCCACCTAAAGAACTCGCAGGTTTGCGGCGTTACGTTATCTATTTTGCGCTGATTAATTTTGTACTGGGCTTTGGCAGTATGGCGGTGCGGACGGCAGTCCAAATCGACAATATGGCCCACCTGGGAGGATTTCTCGGTGGAATCCTGTTTGCGCTGCCGCTGGTGCCGCTGATCGGTTCGCCGCGACCGCTCTTCCGGTTTCGTCTCCGGTTGGCTATCGGGTTACTTTGCAGCGTGCTGGTCTTTTTCAGCTTCTATATCAGTACCGCAGTCGCAGTGACGAAAGACACGCCTACCGAACAGCAGTAGCTGCGAATTTCTTCACCATGGCGAGCAGCAGCTTGCGGTCGCTCTCGTTCAGATTGGTGGAGTAACGCCGAATCTGGGTGAGGAAGCGCAGCTCATCGTCGGACAGCTTCTGCGTGTTCAAATCGCGATTGAGCGAGTCCTCTGCAAAAAACTGTGCAATGGGCAGGTCGAGCGCCTGGGCAATCTTGGAAAGGGTGTCAAGCGAGGGGACCGTATGACCGTTCTCGACGCGCGAAAGATAGCAGCGCAGCAGACCGGTCTTCTTTTCAATATCTCCCTGCGAGAGGCCTTTTTGCAGGCGATGTCCGCGAATCGTAGTCCCGATTTTCATCGTTTGAAGTCCCGTGTAACCTATGCTCCCGAGGATTGTCTCTCGAAGTAGCAACTCTTGAGGTGTTGTCTCAATAGTTAACATGGCAAATAAGCAAAAAGCAAGCCATTTTTGCAGACAGGTAAGGCCTTGCGTCTTTGTCGCATCCGCAGATCGGCAATTTTACCGGTGAATTTAAGAGGCATAGATGTTGCATCGGAGTCATTATCGACACGTGCAGGGTAGGCGTTCAATTTGAAGAACGATACTTTTACATGCAGGGAAGATTCTCGGAGCGGTATGCGGAGTGATACGCGGGAAGATGCAATTCTCGGCAATCGTAAACCTTCGTCCGACCTGCCACGTCAGACGAATACGAATGCGTCACTTTTCATTGGAGCTGTTTCGAATGAGGCAAAGGTTCGTCCAAAATATGGCTACAGGTTCGGGCGAAAGGTTCGCTTGCGGCATGCTGGCCATCTGCGTAGCGGTGAGCGGATGTTTCGCTGCGCTGACGAGTTTGCCTGTCCGGGCGCAGGCTCTAGCCCCAGTCCAAGTCCCAGTCCCAAGCCAGACCCTGGCAGCATCTCCTGCATCCGCTGGAACTGTACCCGCTGGAACTGCAGTTAGCGGCGGGGTATTGCACGGTGTAATCAAGTCGGGAAATATTCCATTGCCTGGGGTTGCGGTCACGGCGACGAACACACTGACGGGGAAGCGATACGCCACCACTACGGATGTCACCGGGGCCTGGTCGATGACCATTCCGCAGAATGGCCGCTATGTGATTCGAACGGAGTTTACGGCCTTTGCAGCCAGTACGCATGAGGCACTGCTGAACGCCGCTTCGCACGATCAGACTGTCGATTTCTCGCTCTCGTTAGCATCGCGCGTGGCCCAGCAGGATGCGCGGTCGGGGCAGACGGCTCAATCGAGCCAGGTTGCCCAGGTGATACAGCAACTCGCGGGCAGTGGCGCGCAAAGTCTCAACCTTTTGAGCTCCCTGGCTGGGGCGGATGCGGCCGAGGGCGGAACGAGCGCGAGCGGTGCGGCTTTGCCGGGAGCTGCTGCCAACTCCAGCTTTGGGGCTGACTCGGTGGCCATCAACGGTCAGTCGGGCTCGGTTAGTCCGCTGGCGGGCGTTGATATGGATCGCGTGCGAGATGCAATCGAGACAGCCCGTTCGCAGAATGGCGGCGGCTTCTTCGGTGGGGCTGGGTTTGGCGGAGGTGGTTTCGGCGGCGGAGGCGGCGGTTTTGGTGGAGGCGGCTTTGGCGGAGGGCGAGGGAGTTTTCGTAACTTTCGTCCCGATCAGCCTCACGGCGCCATCTTCTGGACGGGGAGCAACTCGGCTTTGAATGCTCTGCCGTACTCCCTGCGAGGACAGCAGGCGGATCAGCCAGCCTATGGATCGAACCGCTTCGGGCTTACGTTTATAGGAGAGCCGTTTATTCCAGGTCTGGTTAAGCCGAGTGGAAAAGATACTGTCTTCCTGACGCTTTCTGGAACGCGAACTTCGAACCCATTTAACCAGTACGCGCTGGTGCCTACCGCAGAGCAGCGCGGCGGTTGTGCGGCTACTTCGGCAACGCCTGCGTGCAGCTTGTTGAGCTACTTTCCGCTGCCGAATCTGTCCGATCCCAGTCAGAGCACGTATAACTATTATTTTGCTTCGACCGCCCAGTCGAACTCCACACAGGCAGGCATTCGCTACACGCGCTCGATTGGATCGAATGCTGGATCACCGTTGGGCTTTGGTGGTGGCGGACGGCGTAGCCAGAGACAGTCACAGGGATTGCGCCAGAGCGTGAATGTCAATTACAACTGGACGGACTCTGCCACCGATAACTTGAATATCTTTCCCGAGTTAGGTGGAAAGTCGACTGTAGGTAACTACTCCCTGCAGGCGGGATATTCGCTGGGCTATCATCGCATCAATAACAATTTACAGGCGGGTTGGAATCGCGCACGAAGCCAGGCGACAAATTTCTTTACCAGCAAGACCGATATAGCGACGCAGATCGGCGTGCTTGGTCCGGATGAGGGTCCGCTGAATGCGAGCCCTTTGAACTACGGGCTGCCCAATGTTGTGTTGACCGGTTTCGCAGGGTTAAGCGAGCAGCAGCCAAGCTTTCGGCTACAGCAGACAATCTCGGTTTCAGATACTTTGAGCTGGGGCCACGGAAAGCATAACTATCGTTTTGGTGGAGATTTTCGTCGTGTTCACCAGGACATTCTCGGTGGTTCCAATGCGACGGGTACGTTCTACTTCACTGGATTTTCAACCGGCACCGCACTGGGCGACCTTCTCGCAGGGCTGCCGCAGGAAAGTTCGATTCAGGCTGCGATTGGAAAGAGTTATCTGCGCGAGAATGTGTGGGACTTATACGCATTGGATGACTTTCGTGCCTTCTCAAACCTGACGCTTAACTACGGCGTTCGCTATGAGTATTTCTCGCCTTACGCCGAAAAGTTCGATCATCTCGCGGGGTTGGGAACGAATGGGTACGAGGGCGGATTTACGCAGGTTGGCGAGATCTATCCGGGGTGCAGCGGAACCTTTTGCGGCTCTGTGCCCAGAACGCTGGTAGCGCCTTATCGGACGGCCTTTGCCCCTCGGCTGGGGATAGCGTTGCGATTACCTAAGTCGACAGTGGTGCGTGCCGGTTACGGCATTAATTTCACCAACGGTCAGTACTCATCGTTTGCAACGATACTGGCGCATCAGCCACCTTATGCGAACGTGCAGACCAATGAAGCGACAACTCTGCCGGGCTTGTCACTGACGAATGGGTTCCCGGTGTCGAAACAGGACCAGCCGCCCAACTATTCGCTCGATCCGCACTACTCCTTGCCCTATGTACAGATATGGAATCTCGATGTGCAGAAGACGTTGCCTGCCGGCATTGTTTTAAATGTCGGTTACAACGGATCGAAGGGAACGCATCTCGATATCACGAGCGCCCCGCGGCCTGCGACGCAGACTTATCTTAATCCGACGGATGTAAGTGGCGATGTGCTCTTCAACTATGATCAGGGCGCGGCGTTTTCTAACTTCAACGCGGGAACGATTCGCCTGCGCAAGCGATTGCAAAACGGTATCTCGATGGGTGCGAACTATCAGTATTCTCACTCGATCGACAATGCCGGATCGATTGGCGGCACATCAACTGTGGTTGCACAGAACTGGCAGGATCTACAGGCGGAAGAGGCTAACTCCAGCTTCGATCTGCGGCACAAGGTTTCGGGAGACTATCTCTACGAATTGCCTTTCGGCAAGGACAAGCGCTTCTTTTCAGGAGGAGGCGTGACATCGAAGGCGCTCGAAGGCTGGTCGGTCTCCGGCACCTTTACCTTTGCGACGGGAACGCCACTTACTCCCAGCTATGCATCGGCAACGGCGGACGTTGCAAGAGGCACGGCAGGTTCACTCCGGCCGAATCGCGTTCCAGGCGTGCCGATTACGCAAGGAGCAAACTCCGTGTTGAAGTGGTTCAATACCTCGGCTTACGCGATCCCGGCAGAGAACGCTTTTGGCAACGCCTCGCGTAACTCGATTCCCGGGCCGGGCACTATCTCCAATAACATGTCGCTTTCGAAGACGGCACAACTGGGAGATACCCGTAGTGTGGAGTTTCGCGCGACAGCAAGCAACGTCTTCAACACGGTTCAATACTCCGGCGTTGACACGAGTCTTGATTCGCAGACTGCGGGGCAAGTTACTTCGACGTCGGCCATGCGGGCCTTTACCTTTATAGCGCGGTTCAGGTTTTAGAGATGAGGACGATCAAGGTGCTTCAGCAAATACAGCGCATTACTGCATCGGCACTTGCACTGCTGATTGCACTGTTCCTGCCAATGTACGCGAGTGGGCAGCAGGAGAGTGCGAATCAGGATTCAGGATTTGTTCTCAAGGCCGAGTCTGACCTGGTGTTGACTAACATCGTGGTGCGCGATTCGAAGACGGGTGAAGTTGTTCGCGGCTTGAAGCAGAGCGACTTTACGATTCTTGAGAATGGAAAGCCACAGCGTATATCGAGCTTTGACTTCGAGAGTGTAGATATGGCGCAGCCGCTCAATGAAGCTACGATCAGCGGTATTGCCTCATCGCTCCAGAAGAAAACTCCCGGCGGCACGACTCGTCCTGAGGATCTTCGCAATCATCGTCTCATCGTTTTCTTTTTCGATCTGACTTCGATGCAGCCAGAGGATTTGGATCGTTGTATCGCCGCGGCCAAGGATTTTCTGAATACCAGGATGCAGCCGGCGGATCTGGTGGCGCTGGTTTCGCTTGATACTTCACTCAAGGTAGATCAGGATTTCACGACAGACAAGCAGTTATTGATCGGCAAGATCGGTACGTATAACGGAACCGAGGGCGCGGCCTTTGCGCAGGGTGCGAACGCCAATTCAAATCAAGTAGAAGATGCCAGCGGCTATACTCCCGACGAGACGGAATACAACGACATCAATACCGATCGTGAGCTATATGCGTTGCGCTCGATTTCGCAGTCGTTGGAGAAGATTAATCAGAAGAAGTCACTGCTCTATTTCTCTGGCGGCCTGTCACGCGATGGCATAGAGAACCAGGCCTCGTTGCGTTCTGCTATCAATGCGGCAGTACGCGCGAATCTCTCCATTTATAGCGTCGATACGCGAGGGCTGCAGGCTATCTCGATCGGAGATGCATCTACTGGAAGCCTGCGTGGAACGGGTGGATTCAACGGCAGTGCGATCCAGAATAACTTCAATGCCAACTTCGCTTCGCAGGAGACGATGACTACGCTCTCCGCAGATACAGGCGGCAAGGCATTTCTGGATTCGAATGATTTCGCTCCGGCATTTTCTCAAGTGCAGCGTGATTCATCTGCTTATTATGTGCTCGGTTTCCATCCATCGAATCCTGCACGGGATGGCCGTTATCGCAAGTTACAGGTGAAGGTGAATCGTCCGGGAGTGAAGCTTGAATATCGGCCGGGCTACTATGCTCCTGCGGATTTCAAGCACTCAGGCAAGGAAGATCGCGAACGTGAGTTAGACGAGCAGTTAGCCAGCGACTTACCTGCGACGGATGTCTCCATGTATCTCGAAGCCTATTACTTCCAGATCGAAGAAAATCGTTTCTTTGTGCCCGTGTCACTGATCGTCCCTGGATCGCAGATACCATTCGTGAAGGGCGGCGATCATGATAAGGCTACGTTGGATGTGATCGGAGAAGTAATTGATGAAGCCAAGCGGCCCATTGGACAGGTGCGCGAGACTGTAAAGCTGGCGGTGGATGGGCAGCAGCAGGTTCGCCAGAAAAATATTCAGTATTCCACCAGCTTCAAACTGCCGGCAGGCAAGTATCACGTGAAGTTTGTTGTTCGCGAAAATCAAACAGGAAACATGGGTTCTTTCGAAACGGATATCACGCTGCCTGACATGCGCAAGGTTCCGCTGAAGCTGAGTTCTGTTTTGCTGGCATCGATGCGTACTCCGGTCAAGCAGGATAAAACGGATAGCCCGTTGATTCGCGCAGGGCAGCAGTATGTACCGAACATCAGCCATGTGTTTCGCCAGGGACAACACCTGTATGTGCTCTACGAAGTGTACGGCCCTACGCGGGTGAAGCAGACGGGAGATGCGCCGAAGATAGCGAAGGGCGCTATCAATTTAGCCACCAGCCTGGAGCTGATTCAAGGCTCGACGAAGGTATTTGAAACGCCTGTTCTGCAGGCGCAGGCATTGAATGTATCCGGACGCGATGCGGTTGCAGTGGAGCTGGATGTTCCGCTGGATAAGCTGAAGCCCGGTCCATATATCGGGCAGTTGAACATTGTGGATGACGCTGGCGGCAGCTTTGCTTTCCCGCGTTTTGCGGTGCTGGTGCGCGAGCCTGACGCCACGACTGCTCCAACGCCGGTTACGGGTGCAGTTGCTGGTTCGGGTGGGGCAGCGACAAAAACGCCTCAGAATTGAATGAAGACTGGTGTCTGCTGCATTCCATTCTGAGGCGCTGTTTTTTGAAGAGAAAAGTGCTTCTGCGACCGCTACTCTCGCCGTCCCGTAATGAGCCGGAAGAGAAACACGATCAGCACAGCACCGATAATCGCAATGAGGATGGTGTACAAAAGACCGCCTACGGGAGAAATTCCGAGTGCGCCAGCAACATAGCCTCCAATTATGGCGCCTACGATGCCGAGCACCAGATCACCGATAATTCCGTAGCCTGAGCCTTTCATGATCCTGCCGGTGGCCCATCCGGCAATTAGTCCGACAATAATCCACCAAAGCAAACTCACATTATCCTCCTTGCGGATAACTCACCAGGACACAGCTGTTTCCTGGGCTATGGGAAATTGTTTTGTTTCCGATCGAAACCGAAACACCGCTGGTTTGTAAGCTGAGATGTGAGCACTGCAATAAGAGATGCCTGTGGGCATCTGTAATTTAAAGGAATAAGTATTCTTTAGGAACCTACCGCTGTTGTTGATCAGGCAGGTGGATTGGCCTCATCCCCGGCCGGTGTCTTTTGAAATCCATAGGGGCAGTGCCGACAGCCTGATTGGCAGCACCATCCGCGGCGTAAATGATATGCCTCGGTAAAGACGAGGAACGGGCCCTCGAAATAAAACTCATCCGCTTCAGGCTCAGGGGCAATTCGCGTGTCTCTATCCTTTGAGTCTTCAGAGATGTTATCGAGATTCGGCGGAGCATCAGGCATGTTTCTATTGTCGCCGAAGTTAAGAAATGCCGCAGCGGAGATGCAATCCTATCTCCGCATTGAAGGAGATAGGATTGCGGGAGCTAGTTACTCTACGCCTTGACGACTGGTTCTTTCTGCGTGGGATTGAGATACAAATCCAGGTTGTACCCGGCACCGTTTGCGGCTTGCAGGGCACTGGAAGCGGCCAATTCTATTGCCTGAATCGCATCTGCCTGTCCTGTCTTCAAATGTGCGATCTTGACTAAGAGTGGTAGCTGGAGCCAGCCCAGTAACTCCGTAAATTGTTCTTTGTTGAAGTAAGTTTTTTCGGATGCCTGGTTAACTCCGGTAAGCCAGCGTACATCCGGATCGGACCAGAGGTCAGGCGAATCGATCGAGATGGATGGATGGTCTGAGAGCAGAAGCAAGACTCTTACATAAGCGGCGGCACGCCAGCGTTGCTCCCCTTCCATGCCGACAGATGAGAGGGCATCTCCCAGAGCCGATCGCAGATGAAGTTGATCGAACAACGAAGTATGAATGCCTGGCGCGGGGATTGCCTGTAGCAGTATCCACGCTATTGCCGGAGCCCAGGATTGTGCCTTCGTCTGCAGGGGATCGTGGCCGGGGAGCAGGGAAGCAAAGCCCGTGGGCAGTGATGTTGAGAAATGCGTTGCGAGTTGCGGAAGCTGAAGAACTGCTGCCGTCAGCGCTTCGCATTGCTCCTCGTAGCTGCGCAATAAATCATCGGAGTTCTTGGAGCCACTTGACGCAGGGTGCTGCGGTAGCGATCCGGGTGTTGAGGAGACACGCGTTGTATTTGGCGTCTCCGTTTTATGGATGCGAGCCGCGGCTTCGATCTCACGGGACGCTCTCTCCATGATCTTGCTGAAGCACTGCCTGCTCTGCTCAAGGTAGGCGTCGAGCCTTATATCGGGCCTTGTATCGAGCTCTGTATCGAGTCTTGCATCGAGTGGCGATTCCAGAACCGGTTCAATTGTCTTCAGGCTTGTGGCTGCTTCTTCATTTTTCGTGGAGGGGACTGCTGGTGCTCCAATTGATGAGAGGGATGTGGGCTCTTCTTCCGTGTTCGAATCGGCTTGTGCTAACTCTGCGGCGATTTCGGCAAAAAGCTGAGCATTCTTTGCACTGACTGCTTCGCGAAGCTCTTCGTGCAGAGGCCGCAGACGCAATTTCGAGAGAGCTTCGTCCATGCTGTAAACACCGCGCCCTTCGAGTGCGCTCCACAGGGCATCCCAGGGCTGGTCTGCAGATGCGCGTAGCTGGCGCCAGTGCAGCAGGACGACATATTGATAGCCGCGCAGTTCGAGGCTCATTCCATGATGGTGCAGATCGGAGGCGCGACGCAGAAACTCCAGGCCGCTGGAGATATCGCGATAAGCGACAAAGAGTGAATCATCGGCAGGCAGCGCAAGCCCCTCGGAAAGGCTGGTCTGGCGCAGTTCTCCGCTTGCCTTATCCATTGCTGCTACTGAAGCATGAATGCTGCCCCGTGTGCCTTCATAGCGATTGTTGTAGAAGACAATTGCTCGTTGATCATGCAGGAGATTTGAATAAACAAAGACGTTTTCGTCGACCGTTCCATGCTCGGTCCAGAAGTCATACAGCACAAAGTTTGAGCTCTCCGCGAAGAGTCTTCGATTTTTCAGCAGTGGAGCGATGTCATGCTGATGGCGCGCTTCGAGACCTTCATTCGGATACTCCTTCAGCTTGGCCTGCTTGAACTCCATGCCATAGCGTTCGGTGTAGCCCTCGATCTGCCCGTGGCCAAACATGGGCAGACCCGGCAGTGTCGCGAGGAGCGTGCATGTTCCGAAATACTTATCTCCAGAGCCGAACTGATCGATAGCGGTTCGTTCGTCGGGATTGCTCATGAAGTTGACATAGCGTTTGAGGATGTCTGGATCGAACTCGATGGTCTTCTTGAGATAGGAACGATACTTGGCGTTTTCTTCATCGCGCAACATGTTCATGAATGCGCTGTTGTACACGCGATGCATGCCGAGTGTGCGAACGAAGTAGCCTTCGAGTAACCAGAAAGCCTCGGCCAGCAACAACGTTCCCGGAACCTCGATAGCAACGCGATCCACGACTTCACGCCAGAACTCATGCGGCATGAGCGCATCGAACTCTTCCTGCGAAACGGCATTTTCCGCGCGTGACGGAATGGACCCACCGGCGCCTGGCAGCGGAAACCAGAGCCGCTGTACATGACGCTTGGCGAGCACCATTGCCGCGTCAAAACGGATGATAGGGAACTGCCGCGCAACATGCAGAATCACCTGGATCACGTGCTCGCGTACATAGGCCTTCGAGTAATCCAACTGCGCCGTATCATTCCATGCAAAGGATGTTCCGTCATTGCCGTGATAGATGAAACGCGTTGCGCCATCGTGGTGGTACCGCACTCGAAAAGCCACGGCGGCATCCGTCTGATCGTAATAGTGATCTTCAATCTTGATTTCTACGCGGCTGTCGGGAGAGATGTCCGGACCGGTGAAGCTGTACACGGGAAACGGGCTCTCAGGGCGCGAAATGAACCATTCAGGATGCTCGATAACCCAGGGCGAATCAATTCCCATATGGTTCGGCACCATGTCACTCGCCAGCCGAATACCGAGAGCAGCAGCTCTATCCCGCAGGTTGGAGTAAGCAGCCGGACCGCCGAGATCTTCTGCAATGTTGTACTCCTTGAGGGAGTATGCCGATGCGACAGCGTCGCCCTGTCCACGTAGCCGCTTGATCGTTCTGGATGCGGTGCTTCGCTCCCATAGCCCGATCAGCCACAGGCCTGTAATGCCGCGGTCGGAGAGCAGCCTCAGCTCTGCATCGGGAATGTGATCGAGATGGTAGATGTGCCGTTCATACTTCTGCGATAGCTGCTCCAGCCACACATAGGTGCTCTTCGCGATCAGTACCACGTTTGGCATCCACGCCTGATCTGCGCTGAAGGCTTCGTACTCGTTCAACGGTGCCTGATAGTCGGTGGCGTAGCGACGATGCCGTACTCCATCTGGCCCGACAATATATTCCGGACTAAAGTCCTGATCGAATCCTACAAACTCATCGCCAATGAAGCCCTCGCCCCCCCATGTTGGCGCGCCATGACGATATTGATCCGGCCCTGGCGGATGGAAGCGCATCCAGATAGCGACATCTTCTTCGCGTAGAACATCTATCGCCAATAGAACGCGGCTGAGATCCTGGCCGAGATATTTGGGCCAGCGTTCGCGAATGAACTCCAGTTGCCCGGTGATGGAGTCCGGTGAAGCAAGCATCGGAGCAGAGAGTGCTTCGAAGAGGCTGCCAACCTCTGCAGAAAAGGGAGGCCGCGTGCTGAGATAGTCCGGAAGTGCCGAGGTTACGCCAGGATAGGGCGACTGCGTCTGCAGGTTGCTGTCATCGAAGAGATCGCGAAAGGGCGTGAATGCAGGATTGATATTGGTCAGCCAAAGCAGCATGAGCTCTTCGAGAGCAGCTTCGCGATTTGGCAATCCATCGCTGGAGCGGCTGAGCCACTCCGCGGCGGTCAATTGACCTTGGTAGACCGCGACCGCAGGAAAGTCTCCGACGAATGTCGTGAGGAGGCGTTCAACTTCGGCTGCGCCCAGTTTTTCCGCGAACCAGCGCAATGCGTCCGACAATACCGCGGGATCAATCTCCTCGCGATAACGAGCGACCAGAGCGTGGTTCAGTTCATCAATCAGACCCATTGCGAATAGGGCGCCGGCATTGATCGGGTTCGCCGCTTCGGAGCCAGCATCTTTGAGCTGAGCTGCATTCAGAAGAGCCGCGAGTTTTCGACTGGCGGGTACATTCGCAAATATGACATTGCCGGTGTAGCTGAAAAGTAGTCCGTCGAAATCAAGCTTTTCCCGGATTGTCCGGGAGATATGAAATTCCATTTCGAATTGCTCCAGTACTGCGGCTGTCAATCAGGCTATATCTCGGGGTATTCATCGAATGACCCTAAGGAAAGATGATGCTAGAGCAAAAGCCACACTTCTGTCTTGCACAGAAAGCACACACGGGTCATTTCCTCGGGTCGTTGGGGTTTTACCGGGAGAATGGGGTTAGATTCGCCTGTTCGCCTGTGGGGCCTACGGAGCAGACGGGGCAGACGACTCTGCGGGGAAGATGACTGAGTCCGGCTCTTTATTCTCTTTTCTTGGAGCACCCTTGGGGTCAATCTCGATGGTGCGCATCATCTCACGATAGGTTTCGTCATTCTTTTCGCGGATGTCGTGAAACCGCTTCGTTTGTTCGTCGCGTCTTGGATCGTTGGTACGGCCATACATCTGCAACAGCGCAAAATTTGCCGCAATGTTATCGCCATCCAGTTTGATTGCTTCCTCTAACGTTTTCTGCGCCTCGGGATATTTCTTCATTTGCACATAGGTTTGGCCCAACTCGGCCAGGACTTCCGACTGATGAGGTTTCAGGGTCAGAGACTGTGTCAACTCCGCCGCGGCTTCGTCCAGCTTTCCATTTTGTCGCGCAATTCTGCCCAGATAGTAGCGCGCACTGGCAGCGGTGCTGGCATCATTCACGCATTGTTTTAGCCATGTGGATGCAGTCTGAAAATCTTTAGCGCGAAAGTATGTCGTGCCCAATGCGAGTATTCCTGAAGCATCTGCGGGGCGGAGAGAATGATATTTCTCAAGATATGGAAGCCCTTCGGTAGCGTCCTGAGCATATGAAGAGACTATGCCCATTGCAAGGTTGTACTGAGGATTCTCCGGGGCCAATTTGACCGCATCTCCGAGGGCCTTGCGGGCCTCGGCCAGCAAATTTAACTTGAGGCAGATCGCGCCGAAACGATAGGGCAGCGAAGCATCTTTGGGCTGCAGATCGCGTGCGTGAGCGATATATCCAAGTGCGCCTGGGTAATCCTTTAAGGCCTCTGCCACACGGGATAAATCCAGGAGCACAACTACGGATGAAGGATCACTTGCAAAAGCGCTTTCCAGTGTTGCGCGCGCCAGGTCTAGCTTTCCTTCGGCCTCCTGCGCCAGCCCTTCTGTACGCAGGCCCTCGGGTGAAAGAGGGTGGTGTTTGGCGACGGCCTCAAGAATCATCTGTGCGAGATCGGCTCGATCGTTGGCGCGCAAGATGGGTAGGATTTCTGAAAGATCGAGCTCGGTCAATTCTGGATTGGCAGCCAGTGTGGCTGCGTCTCGATCGGCGGCCTCTTTATGCCCAAGCCCAACTTCGTCGCCGCATACCAATGCCTGGGCGCCTGGCAGACTGCGGTCTTCAGGCCTTAGTTTCGCCACGTGCTCCAGGGAGCGCTGATAGTGATGTGCCCACATCAGCAGAACTGCGGACTGGTAATTCGCTTCGGAGTTGGCGGGCTCCAGCACGAGAGCTCGTTCATAGATGTGCAGCGCCTGTGCCTGCGTGGCCGGGCTATTGGCAGCGCTTTGCATGAGTACACGACCGAGATTGAGATAGGCGCTGACCAGCTTGGGGCTATGTTGTATCGCCGCAGAAAACGCCTGCCTGGCACGGTCCGCATATCCCTGTTGAATCTCTACTACACCGAGCAGATTCTCAAGACCGCCATCTAAAGGAAATTCTTTGTTGGCCCTGGTAATCAATTCATATGCGCCATTCAGATCGTTCTGCTCGATGTGTTGCTGAATCGATAGCACCGTCTGCCGATATGACTCACTGCTGCCCTGTGCATGGCCGATTTGCTGCAGAAACGCAAGCCCAGCCACGAACAGGAACATGCCGAACGCAAATGGCGTTTGCGTATTCTTTGCTCTCAATCCACACCTCAGGTTATGGCTCGCCACTATCGCTTCTTCTCTCGTATCCACTAAACTATTCTCCATGATGCCACGGAACGGTAAGATGCTTTTTTGCTCCTTTCTCGTTCTCATGTCCTTCGATCGCCTTGTGCCATGCGCTTACGGTCAATCGAACCAATCTACACTGGGCGGACCTGCACTGGATGGATCGGCCCCGGTCATCTCTCCCGCATCCTCACTTGACCTTACTTCCGAAAAAGCATCGCTGCTAAGTCATGCGATCGCTGTCCATGACTATACGACCGCTGAAAAGTTGTTGCTGGATGAGATCCAGCGTGATCCTCATTCGCCCCGCGCTGCCCACCTATTGGCCTTAGTCGGGAATGTCTATTTTCTCAACCGGGACTATATTGGCGCGGCTATCGCATGGAAGAAGTCTGAAGCGATCATGCCGCTTGAGCCATCGCAGAGATTTTCGCTATCCATGGCTTATATCCGATTAGGGCATCCGGACTGGGCGCGAGCTGTTCTGGTATCGCTAACCGCTCAGCAGCCGAAAGAAGCGCTCTTCCCTTATTGGCTTGGACGGCTCGACTACGATGCGCATGAATATGGCGCTGCAATTCAGCATTTTCAGCAAGCTGTAAATCTGGCGCCAGGGATGGCACGTGCCTACGATAACCTCGGGCTGTGCTACTTCTATCTGAACGAAAATTCCAAGGCAATCGATAACTACAAGAAGGCTATCGATCTGGACCGGACATCCGAGCATCCCTCGGCATGGCCTTATTTGAATCTCGCGGAGACGCTTCAGTTTCTTGGTCGAGTGCAGGAAGCGGAGCCCAATGTGCGGGAAGCGGTGCATCTGGATCCTCAACTCGCAGTGGCGCGGTATAGGCTTGGGAGCGTGCTTGAAGATTTAGGTCAGTTGGAAGCTGCTGTGCCTGAGTTGCTAGAGGCCGCAAAGCTTGACGACAAATATGCTGAGCCTCACATCGCGCTTGCTCATATCTATAACAAGCTTGGCCGAAAAGATGCTGCCAGGGAAGAAACGCAGGTCTATCTGCGTCTGCATGGAAGCTCGGCGGATGCATCCCGGAAGTCCGCACCATCGAATTGATTTCATCGGATTGATGGCTCGATAGCGGAAGCATTCTCTCTCATGTTTAAGGGAAAAGAAAAGCCACCCGGCGCGGACATTTCTGTCTTTGCCGGATGGCTTTTAGTTATGCAGATCGAGTCTGGTTAGAACTCGAAGCGTCCTACGAATTGGATGGTGCGTGGTGTCGTTACCGATCCATTCCACGAACCGAACGAGTTGCCAGTAGCTGCCACGTCCGTTACGAACGCGTATGCAGTACCACCGTTCGTATCGCCCTGGTTGATGAAGTAGTGATTGTTAAACGCATTGAAGAAGTTCGCTTCGAACCGGAAGTTGAACTTCTCCGCGATCCGTGTGTTCTTCGTGAATGCGATATCCAGGTTGCGATAGCTTGGGCTCTCGATGTTTGAGACGGCTTTACCGACGCCTGTGTAGCCAAGAGTCGTAAAGTTCGATTCAAATGCGGCTGCATTGATAAGCTTCCCACCTGTGTTCGCAGGATTGAAGCCATTCCTTCCCTGCAACAACGGGTGCTGGCCGCTAACGAGTCCCGGCACGCAGTTTTCACGAAACGCATTTTGCCCGGAAACGGTTTGGAGGAGAGTGCTTGTTACGCAGGAGGACGAAGCGTGGAACGAGAAGGGAATGCCGTCCTCGTAGCGGAAGATGGGGCTGGTCTGCCATCCGCCGAGAAGAGTGTTGGCAAAGCCGGCAGTGTTGAGGAAGCGTTTATTTTTCCCGAAAGGCAGGTCATAGACAAGCGCGAGCGATGTTGTGACCGGGACATTGTCGGGAGCGAGTGCATATGCGCGACGTGATGAGTCGAAGGGCGAGAACGAACCACTGTTACCGCCAGCTCCGGCTCCTGATGCGTTCTGAGATTGTGTATTGTTAGCCGCATCGGTGAACATTTTTTGCCAGGTTAAAGAGCCGAGGATGTACAAACCACCCTGGAGACGACGCTCTACTTTGCCCTGGAAGGACTGGTAGATCGAGGTTCCATGTTGTTCGTTGAGCCCAGTCAGCGGACCGCAATATTGCGGGAACGGCAGAAGAGCCTGGGCGATTGTTGCATCGCAAGCTTGCATCTGACTCGCCCAGCCAATGTACGGCTGAGAGATGCCATCTTTTGCGAAGGTTGCAGGACCGGTCGGGGTGTTGTAGTTAACAGCGAGATCCGCGCCAAGACCGGCAATCTTCGGGTCGAATGGGTTGAGCGTGTTGATGGGGTTAAGTGCAGAAGGAAGATGCGTTCCCTTCGTGCCAACATAGGAAACACTCAACAAAGTGTTACTTGGAAGTTGACGCTCAATTGTCAGGTTCCACTGCGATGAATATGGTCTGTGGTTGCCATCGCGTGGACGATACAGGGATGGCTGCTGGCCGTTGTCAAAACCGGAGGAGATATTTTGTGTCTGGCCAACCTGGCTTGCGGAGATTCCCGAAGCTAGATAAATGGCCGGAGACTTGAAGCCTCCACCCGTTGTCGTTTCAGAGATGGTGAGATTCTTGTTGAATCCATCCTGAGCGAGACCGCCGCCCCAGCCTGGATAGAACGCTTGACCGAAGTAGATGCCGTAACCGGCGCGAACAACGGTCTTTTCGTCGAAGGTGTAAGCGAAACCTACACGAGGAGCGAATGCGTTTTTGAAGGCGACTTCTGGATAGCGGCCACCGAAGCTGGCTGCTCCCCACTTTGTTCCTGCAAATGCAAGACGGCCAGGGAGTTCAGTTCCAGAAGTTGTAATCGCATCCGGGTTGAGTCCGGTCGGATCAATGAAGGACTGGTTGTTGTGCTTATCCACGAAGGGGCTGATGTAGTCCCAACGAAGGCCGTAGCTCACTGTCAGCTTGGGGTTGAAACGCCATGAGTCGCCGGCGTGGAATGCCCATCCGGTCTGGCGAGGATACTTTCCGATGACATTGATATATGCAACGTTGGCGCTGGCGACAGCACCCAGGTAAAAGCTGGCCTGAGCGTCTCCAGGGCATTGTGCGGTTGAGGGGCAAGCTGTGTTGCCGGTTGTATCCGGAGCGAAGTTGAAGGTACCGCCTTGATTCTCTCCGCTATGAATGCTGGTTCCGGCGAGCTTCCACTCGACGCCGGCGCTGAGGGTGTGCTTGCCCTGGATCCGCGTGGCGACGTCGTTTACTGCCCAGGTTCCACGTGTCGTCAGATTGCTGGCCGAGGTGGGACCATCGTTGTTGCCGAGCTGCGAGTAGCCGCCGCCGAAGGTCATTTCAGGAAGGAAGCTGGTGTTGGCTACGCCGGGTACGAAGGGCAATGCTGCTTTGCCGTTCAGGGCGAAATAGCCTTCGTTACGGTTCAGGTAGCCGACGGTTGCATGGTTTGTCATCAGGCTCGAGAAGTTATGCTCCCAGTTGAGGCGCTGAATAGGAGCGTTTTCCGGGCTGGCTGGTGCGGCGGTTGACAGGGCTATCGGCAGATCGCTCTGCTGATTTACGCCTGTGTACTGCCACCAGTAGGTGTAGTAGAGATGGTCCTTTTGGCCGACGTTCATGTCTATGCGCCAGAAGTACACATTTTCGCTGTTGGTCAAAGAGCCCTGACCCGATTTGGGAATGAAGTAGTTGTTAATTTCATTGCCGTTGGTTGGGGTTGGCAGTTGCGCCAGGAAGGCTTTGGCGATCGGATCTTCAAATGAGGGATCGATCTGGTTGTTCGGGATAGCTGTACCAGCCAGAGCGCCGTATTTGACGGGATCGTTGGGGTAATAGAGTTGGCTGCCTGCTGCGCTGAAATCGCCTGTACGCGCACGGGCAGAAGCGATCGAGAGGGTGGACGAATTCGCTCCGCCGTGATCCTGATAGCCTTCCCAGTTGAAGTAGAAGTAGCCCTTCAGAAATGCGCTTGGGCTGTGATATTTCGGAATCCAGATGGGGCCGCCTACGTTCGCGCCGTAGTCGTTTTCCTTATCTGGCGGTTTCGCGGCTGCACCGTATTGGGCAGCATTGAACAGGTCGTTACGGAGATACTCGTAAGCCGCGCCGTGGAAATGTTCGCCGCCGCTCTTGGTCTGAATGATGAATTGTCCAGAGGTCGAGTTACCGTACTGGGCGTCGTAGTTTGCGGTTAGAACTTTAACTTCGCTGGTGATATCCGGCGACATACCAAAGTCAGTTTGCAGGCTGACCATGCCGCTTTGGTTCATGTAACCTTCGGATGCGGTCGCGCCGTCGACAAGGGCTTCATCGCCAGTGACGATACCGCCGTTGGTACGAGCGTTGTATGCATTACCGCCGCCGCCCGTGCTTACGCCAGGCATCAGGATGGCAACCGTGACCGATGAGCGTGGCGCACCGGAGACAACCAGTGGGAAGTCCTGCAGTGTCTCTGGGCTAACGCCGCCTTCGATGGTCGGGTTGTCGTAGTTGATCAGCGAAGCATCGCCGGTGACCGTAACCGTCTCGTCAGACTTGCCAAGCGGTAGTTTGACGTCGATACGGGCAGACTGATTGACTGCCAATTCGATTCCAGTACGTACCGACGACTGAAAGTTGGTTGCCGTCACTGAGAGGTCGTACTTGCCCGGAGTGAGATTGCGGAACGTGTACTCTCCGGTTCCATCCGATTCGAAGCTCTGCTGAAAGCTGGTAGCGGCGTTTTTCAGAGTGAGCTTTGCGCCTGGGATTGCGGCGCCACTGGGGTCCGTTACCGTTCCGCTGAGGGAGGCGTTCGTATCTTGCCCGTAGCTCAGATTCGTCACGGCTAACAGAAATATCCCAAGAAGCGCCACGTTCAAACATCTGGCAACTCTTGTGAATGTATTTCGCATTTTGTCTCCTTAAGTTGACTGCCTTTGTTTTTCTCTTTGCCCTCTTTACGAGAGCTGCTTGCGATGAAATTGATTGCCCCCGGCAAAAAGCAGTGCGGTCGCCCTTAGAGCTAAACGTTTACAGCTTTATGAGACGAGTCCATCTTTCCCGCAAACCTTTGTGCCGTTCTGCCCTAGTTCATTTGCTTTTGTTCCAGTGATTCCTAGTGCATTGGAGCAGCCTTTTGTGAGGCTAAGCATCTACGTGCTTTGATTTGATTACGTTTCCATTTTTGAAAATTCTTGCCAGCGCCAGCTAATGGTCGTTCTCCTTTTTGGGCGTAGCTACGCAATGCCCTCGTGAAAACTGGCACCATCAAAAGCTCGTCTGACAGTCCGCGTGAAGCCTATTTCACCGTGAAGTTTGCTGTCAACTGATTTCTTAATTCCGGTATTCTTTGCTATTCTTCCGAGACTTGCCATGTATGTAGTCAGCGGTCGCCCAACGCGGTTTTCTTATTTTTGCCAGCCGATCCGCCCCCGTCGGGCAGTCCAACTGCAAGTAAAGCTATGAATCGATTGAGAACCCAGGCCAAAATACCCGTCAGCCGCCGAACCTTCCTCGCATCCCTGTGTGCTGGCGTCGCCGGCATGGGAGTTAGACAGGCTTTTCCACAGGCTGCGGGCACGCCTGGAGTTTCGGGCATACCTGGCGCTCCGGCGCTTTTTCAGGCAATCGACCCTTCGCGGTCCGGCATAACGTGGACTCACTCCAATGGCCGCTCTCCGTCCTATTACCTGCCTGAGACTACGGGCGCGGGCTGCGCCTTCCTCGATTACGACAATGACGGGTGGATGGATATCTACCTGGTCAACAGCGGGGCGTGCGATTTCTTCACCCCGGCAACGCCGCTCAGAAACGCGCTCTATCGCAATAATCGTGACGGCACATTCACCGATGTCACCCTGAAGGCGGGTGTGGCTGGCGCGGGATACGGCATGGGCGTGGCCGTGGGTGACTTCAATGGGGACGGATACCCGGACATGTTCGTGACCGGATATAACCGCTCGATTCTCTATCGTAATAACGGCGATGGCACCTTTACCGACATTACGGAGAAATCGGGCATCGTCACACCGGGCTGGGCATCGAGCGCAGTCTGGTTTGACTACGACAACGATGGCCGCCTCGACCTGTTTGTGTGCCGCTTTGTTGAGTTTGCCAAGCAGGACAACAAGTTTTGCGGCAATGAAAAGACCGGGGATCGTTATTACTGCATTCCCAGCGTCTATCCGCCTGCGGCAAGCTGGCTTTTCCACAACAACGGCGATGGCACTTTCACCGACGTCTCTGCGCAGACCGGGATCGCCTCAGTCAAAGGAAAAGCCTGGGGAGCGGTGGCCACGGACGTCAACAACGATGGCTGGATGGATCTGTTTGTCGCCAACGACACGGAGCGAAACTTTCTGTTTATCAACCATCAGGGCAAGTTCAAGGACGAGGGGCTTGAGGCTGGCATTGCCTACAGCGCTGACGGGCGCGCACGTTCAGGCATGGGCGTCGATTCCGCCGATCTCGACCAGGATGGCTGGCAGGATCTCTTTGTCACCAACGTTGACCAGGAGATGTACTCCGTTTACCACAACAACCACGATGTCACCTTTGACGATCTGGCGGCGCCCTCCGGGTTGGGCAACACTACCCGCGCCATGAGTGGATGGGGTTTGCGCTTTTTCGACTACGACAACGACGGAAACCTTGACCTCTTTATCGCCAACGGACACCCGGACGACCAGATCGAGGCTCACTCGGCCAGCGTTACCTATCGCGAGCCGCTTCTGCTCTTTCACAACAACGGCAACGGCCTGCAGAATGTCAGCGATTCAGCCGGACCCATTTTTCATGAACATTTCTCTGCCCGCGGTCTGGCCATCGGCGACTTCGATAATGACGGCGCGGTCGATGTACTGGTGGCGGTTAATAACGGTGCTCCCTTGCTGCTTCGTAACCAGGCTGCGCATGGGAGTCACTGGCTTGGCCTGCGGCTCATTGGGACGAAGGCCAACATTGACGCTATTGGGGCACGCATTGCATGGACCGCGGGAACGTTGAAGCGAACGGCTCTCAAGACCGGCGGAGGAAGTTTTCTTGCCAGCCACGATCCTCGTATCGTCCTCGGGCTCGGCTCCAATAGCAAACTCGACCATCTGGAAATTCGCTGGCCCCAGCCGAGTACGCGTGTCGATACGTTCACGGATCTTCCCGTCGACCGCTACATCACTATTGTCGAGGGCAAGGGCATTCGATCCTGACCTTTCGACCTCCGCAATGAGCCGGCCTCGAACCCAAAATCGGAATTCAGGCACGCTTCGGTTGTAATCGTATACAATTCGGTTCGCTCGAAAAATACTGCTTTGGGTCGCAATGAATTTCTGGCGAGTACGCCCGCGGCAATTGCAATTTCCAAAAAATAAGGATGGGCATAGGCATGCGAAAAATACGAACTCAGAAAAGCTCGTTCGCGATAGTTTGCGGTATCGCGTTGTTGTTCAGCCTTGGCTTGATGGCGGTTCCGGGATACGGGCAAAGCCTGACCGGTAGCTGGGTGATCGAAGGAAAAACCCTCGACAACGGGGAGCAACCCAAGTCGATTGTGGAGTTGAAGCAGGACGGCAGCACAGTCACCGGTACTCTGAAAACCCTGGGCTACAGCGTGGAACTGAAGGGGACAGCGACTGGCAATCACTTTGAGGTCTTCGCCAACTGGAGCACGACCAGGCCTTTTCTTGCAGGCGATCTCGTCAACGGCGAGTTGCATGCCACGGAGCGCGGCCGAAACCCGATAGTGGCTAAGCCGAGTACCAGCGCCGATGCGATGCCTCTGGTTCCATACATCGAGCCTCCGCCGCTGCACAAGATTCCTTACAATGGATTGGCCAAGACGCCGCCGATGGGCTGGAATAGCTGGAATCTCTTCGCAGGAAAAATCGATGACCAGACCGTGCGAACGATGGCCGACGCAATGGTGTCCAGTGGCATGCGCGACGCCGGCTACATCTACGTCAACATTGATGACACATGGGAAGGCGTACGGGACGCGCAGGGAAATCTGCAGGCCAATCACAAGTTTCCTGATATGAAGGCGCTGGCAGATTATGTGCATTCCAAGGGGCTGAAGCTGGGCATCTATTCTTCGCCTGGGCCACGCACCTGCGCTGCCTATCCTGCCAGCTACGGGCACGAGGTACAGGATGCCAAGACCTTCGCCAGTTGGGACATCGACTACCTGAAGTACGACTGGTGCAGCGCGCGCAATATCTATAAGAACGACGCGCTCCAGCCCGTTTATCAAAAGATGGGTGAGGCGCTGCAGGCCACAGGCAGACCGATGATCTACAGCTTGTGCGAGTACGGTTGGGGCAGCGTCGAAAAATGGGGAACGGAAGTCGGCGGCAACCTGTGGCGTACGACGGGCGACATCCGCGACGAATGGTCAAGCATGATCGAGAACGTTGAGAAGCAGGTGCCGACCGCTCCTTACGCGGGTCCGGGCCATTGGAACGATCCCGATATGCTAGAGGTCGGCAACGGCCACATGAGCAATGACGAATACCGCACACACATGAGTTTGTGGGCGCTCGTAGCTTCGCCGCTGTTGGCTGGTAACGATATTCGCATCATGACGCCCGAGACGAAAGCAATCCTGCTCAACAAAGAAGTGATCGCAGTCGATCAGGACTCGCTGGGCAAGCAAGCCTCGCCGGTCAAGAATGGCGATGTTGAAACCTGGGTAAAGCCGCTCGCGGATGGAGGTGTTGCTGTGGGCGTGGTGAACCTCGGATCATCAGCCGCGCAAACGACAATCCATGCCAGCGATCTGCACCTGGGCAAGGTGAAGAAAGCGCGCGACCTGTGGGAGCATAAAGATGTGAAGTTCACCGGCGATGGTTATTCCGCAACCGTGCCATCGCATGGCGTACTGCTCTTGAGAGTCAAATAAGAGCCGAGTCAAATAAAAGCTGGCATTAACTGCATCTATATCTGCAATCATGCTCGAATCCTGTTTCCCAAGGGTTTGAGCATGATCGTTTTGGAATGAACTTCGCGGCAGTTTATACCGGTGAGACCGGTCGATCTGGACACCGATAGATCAACGGTTTAAGCGTGTGTTTAGAAATTACATTTTGGATACATTCGTCTGACATCTCATGACTGCCAAAGATATAACTCTGGTTACAAGAGATCTTCGCTGACGAGTCGGCATGTGACAACGCCGGTGCTGGTGGCGCAGTCTTTATAGCTGCAATCCAATGGCGATATGACGAACGAACACATTTTGCAGACAGCCCCAGTGGCGGTAGAACTTCCCAAAACACTGGCTCTCCAAAAGTCGCTTCTCAGCGATATGGAGTTGCCCTTCCGCGAGATTTTCTATCCACTTGGCTATGCTGTCGAGATCATCACTAACGACCCGGCAGTGCTCGAAGCGGCGCGTGAGAGCTTTGGTCATGGACGCTTCTCCCGGTCGAGCGCCACACTCCAGGTGCGCATTGGCGTCAGCGAGGGAGGTGGTCCTGGGTGTCCACCTGAGCCTGTTCGACGTCAGTATAACTATCTCTATTCCATGGTGGCAGACGCTGAGAATCAGGCAATGCTGGATTTAAAATCCTGCGTTAGTTTTGTCTGGTTACAGAAAGCTACTGTCGATAACAGACTCTATTTTCGCTATAACTTTCTTGAAAAAACGGTCTACTTGCTGCTAGGTTCATCCGTCGTAACAGACCTGCATGCAGCCTGTGTCAGCAAGCATGGGAAAGGCATTCTTCTTTGCGGAGACTCGGGCGCGGGGAAATCGACACTCTCTTATGCCTGTGCGCGTAGTGGGTGGACATATACCTCGGATGACACGAGTTATCTGATTAATAACTCGGATATGCCTTCCGTGATTGGACATTCACATCGAGCGCGTTTTAGACCAAGCGCCAAGACTATTTTTCCGGAGTTGGAAGGCCGCGCGTTGACTCCGCGAATGGAAGGGAAACCTTCGCTGGAAGTTCCGACCTCGGAGTTACCCGGCATCCAGAGTGCGAGCGAGGCGGAGGTACATTACATCATTTATCTGAATCGATCTCCGTCGGCAACGGGCAAGCTTATTCCATTGCCTGAGGGTACGGCGACACAACGCACGCGAAGAGAGCTTTACTCTGCTGGAGAAGTTCGTGCAAAGCACGAGGAGATCCTGGAGTCATTGTCCAGCGTTCCCACATTTGAACTGCAATATTGTGAGTTGGATCATGCCATCCAACAACTCGATCTGCTGTTGCAGGGCGCTTGAATTAAGCGATCACGCGTCGGTTGCTACAGAGCAATGTGCTCGAATGGCTCTCCCGCGAAGGCTGAGTCGGCTGATTTTTCAATAGAATTTGCGAGCTCTTCCTCGATTACTTTCACAGCACGCTCCAATCCATAAGTAGACAGAATTTTAGTTTGTATTTCCCTGGCGACATTGCTGTAGCTTGCATTGCATAGAACCTTAAGCACGGCCAAACGCAGACGCTTTGTTGAAAGCATTTTTTCCGGAATCACTTCTGCAACCGTTAGCCTAGCCAAACGAGCTGCCAGTGCAGGCTGATCATGCGTGATGGGAATGACAACCATGGGCTTGCCTTCCATGAGGGCCTCCAGCACGGTGTTAATTCCAGCGTGATTGATCACGATGCTGGCGATTTTTATAAGCTCAAGTTGAGGAGCGACACTCACTACCAAAGGATCTCCCGGCAAGCCCTCAAACATTTTGGGATCTCGACCGCCGCCCAGGGAGATCACCACCTGCAGGCCAAGACCCACGCACGCTTCGGCTATGATGCGGAAGGTCGACGGCTGAATCTTTCGCGCAGTTCCTAAAGAAACATAGATCAGAGGTCGACCATCGAGACGGTTCCAGGGAAACTCCACTGACGGTCTTGCATGTTCATCAACAAAGGGCCCGGCGTAATGGAAGGTGCGTGGTATTTGACGCGGAAAATCAAGACATTCAGGAAGCGTCGCAATATGTGCCAAAGCCGGGAACGCTTTTTGAAGTTCTCGAATCGATCCGAGGCCGAGTTGCTTCCTGTGCTTATTCAGCTTCCAGCGCACAGGTCCGCATATGCGAAAAACAGATACCTGCAGCAACATATTTTGCAGTCTGGAAAAATATGAAATTGGATTGTCACAGTGCGACAATGAACGCGGCACGGACCATCCGAAATTGTGCGGCACAGAAGTGGATACAAGAAAATAAGGTAACCGCAACATCTGAGCTAACGTCGGCCCCGGCAGCGCAACCTCGTCGATAATGAGTGCGTCGATGCCGGATCGAATAAGTACATCCGGAGCTTCCCGGAGATACATTTCTATTTCATCCGTAATGCGCTTGATGCGGTAGAGCAGATCTGCAATGCCTGATTTTGAAGACTTGTTCTTATCTGCGCGCACTTTCCCTATGGGAGAGAATTCAAGGCCATATTGACGCACTCGAGCTTCTAACTCAGGGCGCTGAAAGAATGTAACTCGATGTCCTCGGAGCATCAATTGCCGTGACAGTGCAGACAGAGAATTCAGGTGCCCGGTACCGCCATAGGACAATACTCCAAAGTGTGACATTTATTCCTTCCGGCAGCACGAAACTCTGATTGCAGGTGCTCACCTGGACAAGATCAAGTGCTGTGTTCCTTAGGCAATCGCAATGCTGATCCACATTTGCGTGAGCCTGCCCGGTGAATCGGAAGAGCGGATACGTGTGTAAGTCGCGTATCTCTCAATCCTGATCTCTACGCTGGAATGCGAATCTGCTTACCACTCAGCCGTAACTCACCTTTGCCCAGTGCCTCTTCCGTCTTCTGCAATAACTCTTTTACCGGCGTGCGCAGCCATCGAATTGTTCCGTCTATCCAGACAGGCTCCAATCCGTGCTTTTCCGATAAAGGAAGCCGCTCTAACACTGCCTCCGACGCAAGCTGAACGCGGCCTCCAAGCATGACAAACTCCACATCTACCATGGAGAGTGCCTGCAATCTGTGAGCTGCATCACACCCTGTATCACGAAAAGCAATCAGGTCTGCTATGCCAGATACTCGTATGGCTCCCTCTCCATTTTCTAAGCGAAGGATTAGCGCTGGATTCTCAGTCACCATGCGATAAGCGTCTAAAGATGAAATGCCGCAAAGACGAATTGCGAATCGGATCTCATCCAAAAGATCGCCCTCGGCTGTCAATGGAGAGTCGTTTCCCAAAGCCACGTTATCGATTGCGCCAAGGACAGACATATCCGGAAGTTTTTCAAAGAGAAAGTTATTGGAGGATGGACATACGATAAGGGAAGCGTTGCGCTCCCGCATGAGCGCAACACCATCATGATCGATTGCGAGTCCATGCACGAGCACCGTATGGTCATCCAGAAGGCCCAGTCGATCAAATCCGAGGAGCTCTACACGCGCTACTTCATCGACTCCTTCACATGCATGCACAAGGAACGCGCGTCCTTCGGGAGTGGCTGAACGCGCTGCGATAAGATCTCCGCCGAGCGCTAGAGAATGTCCCCATCCATACTCCTGGATTACTCGCACCGGGAAATCCTCACGTTGCATTTCAGCCCGAAGAGGGTTGTGGTGACTAACTGTTGTAACTCCGCAAAGCAGGTTTCGGATGCCGCCCCACCATACTCGTAAATCTTTGGGAACGGCCCGGTGCTTTGCAATAATATCCGGGAATTTGTTGTGTATATCCGTTCCCCACTCGATGTAGTTTCGATACGGTGGGTCTGCCAGCCGAGGGAAAAGCGCAAACTCTAAATGGTCATGCGCGTTGATGAGACCAGGCATGATCAGGAAGCCGCTAAGATCAATCGCCGTGCACGACGATCGATCATTCGGACTTAGAGGCGGCTCGCTTAGAATACCGGTTATATAGCCGTCCGTGATCTGGATGGAAGCTTGTACGCGCGCCTGCGGTCCAAGTGCGCAGATGCCTCCGTGGACCACTACCTGCTTTTGTTGTTTTCCTTCGGGATCAGGCATCATGCGTTCTTTCGTGCTACGTACATGCGGAATAGGACAGCCAGCGCTTCTCAAGTTTGCGTAATGCGTGGCTTGCTCACAGGGCCGTGCGTGGACGACCCTGTGAGCAAGCCTCATGTGAAATCCGCACGACGTGAAGCTGTGACCGCTTATATCGGTTCTACAGCAAGGGCACTGCATACGAACACCTGAGTGAATTACCGCGTTGCCGGAAATCAATCGGGCGCGATAACTCTGCATTTTATGCCTCGCTAGCTGGAGCTAATTGCTCAATCGAGACGAAAGCAGACGAGGTAAAACCATCGACTTTGTCCGGGATCTCAAAGGCCTCTGCATCCCGGCTCACAGGCTCCAGTGCATAGACGTTGTTCCACAGGCTCTCGATGTGAGCCTTGGTTTCACTCGATATCTCCAACTCACTCCAGGAGTCGACCTCTGCATGCAAAGCATTGCGCACCGCCCGGTAAAAATCAGTTGTATAGGCCGCCCGGAACATGATGCAAAGATCACCGCTGTCTGTCCAGTTACGCTTTTGTCCGAGTTGCGTTCTCACACGCTCATAAAACACCGTACCCGGGAGCGGATATGAGAATGAGATTCCAATATCGTCAGGACGCGTCTCGCGAACGAAGGCTATGGTCTCCTGCAACTCCGTCCAGGTTTCTCCAGGATAGCCAAATTGTAGGAAGTAGCAGGCGCGAACTCCAGCTTCCTTTAAGCGGCTGCGTGCAGCAATGACGGAGGGAAGACTGAGCCCTTTGTCCATCGTGTTGAGCACAACCTGCGCTCCGGATTCGACACCCATCCATACTTCAGCGCATCCCGCAGTCTTGAGGTTCTGAACGGTGGACACACTCATCAGATCAGCGCGGGACTGGATCTTAAAAGGGATCGCCGCATCTCGCTTTGTAACTTCTTCAGCAAACTCCTGAACCCAGTGATGATTCAATGCGAAGACATCGTCGCCAAACCAGATATGCTGGACTCCCGCGCTTACCTTCAGTAACTTCATTTCCTCGGCGACTACGGCAGCCGGCCGCAAATGAAACTTATTTCCGGAGATCGGTTTTGCACACCAGTTGCACTTGTAAGGGCACCCGCGGCTGGCAACCATATTGGTAGAAAAATATCCATGAGACTTCATCCATGCTGCGCGATATGGCTCCAAATCAATTAGATCGCGCGATGGTAAAGAAAGCTCCATCCATGCTGCGTTCTTCGCAAGCCTGTGTGGACTCTCAACGAGTCGGCCTTGTTCATCGAGTCTTACGAGGCCTTCGAGTTCGGGCATTTCCTCTGCGTTCAGTATGGATGCGCATAACTGTACCAGGGTCTCTTCTGCTTCTCCACAGAGGACAAAGTCAAAGCCGTTCTCAAGGAACAGGGCTGGATTGTCCGTGGAGTCGGAACCATGTACAACAGTGATGCTGCCCATGGCGCGAGCGGCTTTCGCCATCTCCCACGCTACTTCTCTCATGCGCGTGAGACACATCTTCGAAAGAAAGTTGAAGTCATCTTCATAGACAGCAACGATCCTGGGCTGATGCTCTTGCAGCATTGCAGTAAACTTTGCAGACGGTTCCTCCAGCATCGAATCGAACGCTGCAACAGAGATGCCATTGTCCCGCAGAGCAGTAGCTGCATAGAGAGTACCGATGGGCGTGTACGGCTGCATCTTGCTCAGTTGCTTGGAGTCATACGGAAGATGATACGAATGTGTCAGTAAAACCTGTGCCAAAGTTCACCTCAATATTTATACGCTGGCAGATTCAACATGCAGCCTCTGCGTGCACTTAGCCGATTCTCGCGACTAGTGCACTTGGCTTTTCTCTATGCAGCGTAACTGGGTCAAGTGTGGGTAGTTGTCAGAATATTGTCAGCCCAGTGTCATTCCTTTGCCGTTAAGTTTTATTGCGCATTGGTGCGACGGAATTGATAGAGAATATGGTCGCCAAGCATCGCCAGGGGACGCGCAAGACTGCGGTCGATCCTCTCCATTGCTGCAAGCAGGTGGGGATGCCCCGAAATCCACGGCTCGGCGGCGCTGGGTGGCACTGTCACGCCAATGCCAATGCGCTTCTCCAATACAAACCATGGGGCGAAGGCGCGTTGCATCGCAGCACGACGGTGATAAACGACGCTGAATTCGCGCTTGGCAAGCCGAGCGTGTACTTCGCCGCTTGAGCATCTCCGCAGGGCCAGATGAGGCCTGCCGCGCAAGACTTCCACTACCATCTCGCCTGGGCAAAAGGTGCCAAACAACACCAGCATTGCGGGTGCACCTGGCTTGAGCAATCGCGCTAAACCTCGCGCCACAGGCCCCAGATCGGTGACACAGTTGAGTGGCGCAAAATTGGAGAAGGCACCATCGAACATCGTTCCGCCGGATGAAAGATGCGCGGTAGCAAAGTCTTCCATCTCTTCCCCGGTGGCAATTTCAGCTTGCGCACTGAGTGGCGAAAGCTTGGCTTTCGCCAACTCCACCATGGTGGGTGAGGGGTCGGTCAGCAGTACATCGAATCCGCGTTCAGCGAGAAAGCTTGCATCCTCGCCGGTACCGCCGCCCAACTCCAGAATGTGTCCTCCTGCTGGAAACTCCTGCAACAGAGCATGGCGAACTGCACCGCGCTGTGCTGTTACACTGTGCCACGCACCAAAGCGAGAGTCGAAGTTAGGTGCGATCGCGTCGAAGGCAAGAGCGGCAGGCCGCAAATTAGGCATCATTGTGTAATCCTGTTCATGTGTTGGCGCCAGCGGTATGACTCCCACGGGAAGCGCAATCCTTCCATGATGTGAAAGCGCAAGCGGGAGAAAATATGGTTGAGTTGAATACGATAACGACGTATCTGTACCGATAACGGCTCGTTCGTGGATGCCTGTATCACAGCCGGAGGCAGACGCGAAGGCAACAGGGATTGTCGTAGCGAACGCTTCGCCGGAACACCTGCGGACTCAAGGTCTCTTTGCAGCAACAGGTAGAGCTTGCTACCCGGAAAGCTTCCGAGCACAACGCGCCGGCCATACATCTCGACCCAAAGCCGCGCAGACTCAGGAAGGCGTTCGACGGTCCAGCTAGTAAGTCCTTTTGGAGCGAAATCGCCCATGATATGCGTAATCAGCAAGGTGACTACGCCAAGTCCAATGTATGCGCGCGGATTATCTCTGGCTGTCGATCGAAGCTCTTCCCAGAAAGCATCATCGTCCTGACGAATAAGTACATGGCGTCGAAATTCGACAAGATGTGCTGTGCGTGAGAACTCGCTGCATATGTGCTTGTATGCGTGCAATCCCTGACCTAGAAACAAATCGACAGGCGAAAGCACTGGCATGTCGATGCCATAGAAATCGCGCTTCTCAATGCGGTCCAACAGGGAGGCATGGCCCGGAGTATTGGTCTCGACATGTAACTCCAGAGACCAGGATGACAGGTTCTTATATAAGTCTTTCAGCGGAATGCCAGGTATCTCGTTTTTCTTGAACTCCCAGCTTCTGCCACTGATCGCAGACAGGCGATAACCTCTGCGTTCAAGAATCTGCCGGGCCTCGGAAATGCTTTTCTCTGCTACGAGAAAGTCCATATCAAACTGGTGTCTCATCTCTGGCTTAGGCACGGAATATGGGTATAGAGAGAAACCTTTCAGCGTTGCGTAAGAGAGATTAGCTCGTTGAAAATCCTGCTGAATTCCGACCGACTCTGCAATCATGCCGTGCGTTCGCTTAGTATTTTCGGATAGATTCCGTTGCAGACGTGCAAGGACACGAGGCGGCAAGAGCGCGCACATGTCTAACTCTGTTACTCGATCGAGTAAGTACAATGCGAGGCCACTGATATCCAGCCAAGTCAGTAATTTTCGCCACTCCCTATCAGAGAGGTTTTGCAGTCGAGAACATTGTGCAGGCAGAGGATCGCAAAAGATCAACAGAACAGCCTCGCGAATCGATTGCTGCCTGTTTGGAATTATTGGAGATGTATTCGCATTCATTGCGGACGTCTCGATAAGTGCCTGTGTATCTCCGAGCTGTTCAACCCGCTGAGGCACAACAGGGGTATAAGGTACAAGGTGAATACCTGTTCCATGCGGAGGCCTTTGATCGGAGAAGGATGGCAACATAATTTCCTTGGTTGTGTGAGATGTCTTCGCGGGCTTCATCCTCTGTCCCTGCATACCGCTGTACAAAAATATGAGCTCTTATCGATTGCGCATAATTCAATAGTTATTAAATCTGGCTAAAAATTCTGGCATACCTCGCCCGCTTGGATGGAGATTCTGCTGTCTTTGCAAGCTCTTCTATCTCGGCTTTGGACGGCTTGAGTGCCAGGGGCATTTGCTTCCAGTAGTACTTCAAATCATCCGAATGCCATTGGGAGTACGTTGTTTCCCATGACTTTCCAGACTCTCCGCCAAACGCCAGGTTGGCAGGATTTAGAACTCGCTCGTAATTTTGAAATCTACAATCGAGCGAGAGGCGAAGCTGGTTCGATAGGTTCGGAGAAGCCGCATGCACTGTCAGACTGTGAAAGATGAGCACGTCGCCCGCATTGATTTCGCCGCCGGCCCACTCTTCTCCCTGCGCTGCTCCATCGGGAATCGCAGGAATGTATGCCTGGTCGTGAGCCTGAAAGCCGAAACGGTGAGAGCCTTCCAAAATTTTTAGAGGCCCCTGATTAATTGGGCAATCATGGAACGGAATCCACGCGGTAAAACATTCGACATCCCCATCCATGAACCGATAGTCCTGGTGTGCGTGGACCACCAGGCGCTCGCAATTTGGAAAGATCAAACGCCCAATGGGTTTAGGGTGAACCAGGAGCTGCTCGCCAACAAGCATGCTCATGGCTTGTTTCAGAGCAGGATGGTGCGCAATGGAATGAAACGATTCCAGGTTGAAAATCTCCTGGTAGGTGCGTTTGAATGACGGATCGGGATCGCCGCAGGCCGCGCTCATATTGGCGATGCGCTCCAGCGGGTCATGCTCGGGCAGCAACCAGCCCGCGTTGCTCAGTATCTGCGTTGTCTCACTAAGCACCGAGCCAAGAGCGTCATGTGGCAGCAACCCTCGAATCAGTAGATACCCTCGTGCGTCAATCTCTTCTTTTAGGGCGCTCGATGTCAGATCACACGCTCGAATTTCGCGAAATGGCTTCACTTGCTCTTCCTCCATCACATGCCTGGCCGGCAATAGGAACTCTGATGTAAGAAAAGTAGCAGTTGGCCAAACTCGAGATGTCAGCCAGATATCTCCAAAATGTAATTTTCGTAGGACCCGTTCATCGCTGTGGATAATTGTGCCCTGTGTTCATTCCGCCACACCTCCTCCGCTCATTCGATCCCTGCTGGCGGCGGTACACCCCATAAAAGAGGTGGCGCTCATTTAACTGGCACTATTTGTATCCCGCTGGAATGCCTGTTGTAGGCTGGAAAAGAAAGTATCCCGAGACTTCTATGACAGTGCCAGAGCAGTGGACAGGTGACGAGTGCCGCGATGTCATGAGCGCGATCCCCGTATACGTGTGGTCAGCGCTGCCCGACGGTACGGTTGATTTTGTCAATCCTCAATGGCAGCAGTATACGGGCCTTCCTGCGAGCGCGGCTTTTGGCTGGAAGTGGGAATCGGTGATTCATGCTGAGGATGTGGATCGCTACACTTCGGCCTGGAGGTCATCGCTTGATAGCCTTCACCCTTTAGAACAAGAGATACGCGTACTCAGCAAAAATGGGGTTTATCGATGGTGGCTCATTCGATGTACTCCTGCATATGGCAGTTCAGGCCAACTCCAGAGATGGTATGGCGCGGGTTTCGATATCGATGACCGAAAACGAGTACAGGAAGAGCTGCAACGCAACGATGAAATCGTCCATGATCGTATCGAGCAAGAACTTCGCGACACGATCGATGCGATTCCAGTGCTTTGCGGAACGCTGTCGTCCGATGGAAATGTCGACTTCTTCAACCGGCGTACGCTTGAATACTATGGTCTGTCTTCTGAGCAAATGATTGGTTTCAACTGGAAGAATGTGGTCCATCCAGATGATCTGCCCAGGCTTGTCGCGGCCCAGCAGGAATCTTTTCCTGCCGGACGGTCGCTTGATATCGAGACGCGATGCAGACGGGCTGACGGGGTATATCGCTGGGTGATCCATCGCATCGTGCCGAGGTATGACGAACGTGGGGAGATCGTCAAATGGTACGGCATAACCTTCGATATTGAAGATCGTAAGCGTGCTGAGGAAGCAGTGCTGGAGCAGCGTGTCTTCGAGCGCACCCGGATAGCACGCGATCTTCACGACACCCTGTTGCAGAACTTTCAAGCGACGCTGCTCATGTTAGGTGCCGCGAAGAATCTTCTCGATGGAGGGCCGGTTAAAGAAGCGCTCGAACAAGCCCTTGTTAAGGCTGACCGTGCTATTGCTGAGGGCAGAGATGCAATCCAGGGCCTGCGTCTGGGTGCGGAGGAGCCTGGAGATCTCATCACGGTGCTGACTACGCTGGGCAAAGGCCTGGCCGCCGGGCTTGAGACTGTGGGTGGGCCTGCGTTTCATGTGGAAGTTTCAGGCATTCCTGCCCGCTTGCATCCATCCGTTATTCACGAAGTCGTCAGTATCGGTAGCGAAGCTCTCCGAAATGCTTTCCGTCACGCTCGTGCAAAGCATATATGGCTGCACTTCCTATACGAGGCGGCGGAATTTCGCCTTGCTGTCGTTGATGACGGTATAGGCATCGATCCCACCATTCTGGTTAAGGGACGAGGCGAAGGCCACTTTGGATTGGCTGGTATGCGCGAGCGCGCAAAGATCGTCAGCGGTGAATTCGCTCCCTGGAGTGAACTTGAGGTTGGGACTAGGATCGAGCTGAAGATCCAGGCGCCACACGCGTATGATGTTTCGTAAACGTCACGAACTAGACGGAGCGCGCGGTTTTGAATGTCATCTTTTGCCGGTCGAAGGTCTTCGCGAAACCATCACACTGTGGGTCTCTTCATCGCATCCTGAGTGGCTATCGGATGCAATCTCTTCATTTTGATACTGGTGCAGAGGTACGCGCACACGAAAGTGTAGTTCGCCAACCCTTCTAATGTGGCGTTGCAAAAGAAGAGGAATAGAGCACAATGAGCTTGCTTATCTGCGCTATTCGAGCGCTTCATCTTTCCGGCATGGGTGCGGCTTGTCTGAATTGTCGATTGGATTGCTGCGGAAGGATCGTGTCAATGCCGGCGATTACGAGCAATGAAGAGCGAAAGCGCCAGAGGAGACGCGAACAGATACTACCAAGAGAAGTTATGGGGGAACCAAATAACCAGATTTGGAAGTATGATGCACCGCCGCTGCGATCGTGTTTAGAAAGCAATCGCCTAAACTGATATGTTGGCGGAGACCATCAAGCCCTGCGAGGTGTGCTCGGCATGGCGGAAGGGCTGGCGGTAATAAGTATGACACCGAAACGGATTACCGTGATGTGCGTAGATGACCATCCCCTCATGCGGGACGGTATCGCTTTTGCCCTACAGCAGGAATCTGACATCGAGCTTGTGGCGCAAGCTGAAAACGGTACGAAAGCTGTTAAAGCATTTCGGCAGCACCTTCCGGATGTTACGCTCATGGATCTACAGATGCCTGAGATGGATGGCATTGAAGCTATGTCGCAGATCCTCGCAGAGTTTCCAAAGGCTCGCATTGTTGTGCTGACTACATATTCCGGAGACATCCATGCAAGCAGGGCGCTCAGGCTGGGGGCGATGGGATATCTACTTAAAGGTCTCCTTCGTACAGACTTGGTTAAGACAATTCGGGCCGTGCACTCTGGAGTTCGCTGCGTTCCATCGGAGGTCGCCCAGGAAATTGCCACTCATCTTGCGGTCGGGCATCTTTCAGAAAGAGAGCTTCAAGTGCTCCGTCTGGTTGCGGATGGAAACTCCAACAAGGTGATAGCAGACCTGCTGCGGATTACAGAAGATACCATCAAGGGCCACATGCGAAATGTGATGCAAAAGCTGCAGGCAAATGATCGCACCCATGCGGTGACGATAGCGACAAAGCGCGGTTATCTGAATGGCTGACACGATTTACGATCGACAGAATCCAGCGACTACAACAGCTCGTCGCAGGAAAGTACTCGCCTTTGGTTTCACGGGAGAAAACATTTCTCCGCTCGTCTCTTGTTGTTTCTGTTAGATAGCCACACGAAAGTGTGGTTCTGCGACCACAGTAAAGCTTGTTCCTCAAGCTGCGATATTTTCGTTACACTCTGAAGAGATCAAGAAATCCTTTCTCATTCGACATCGTAGGCAGGAGGCACTCTCACACCTGTCTGAATGCAAGGAACGGCGAATGAAAGTAATGATGATCCTTCGCGGCGCACACATGAAATTAAATGTCTGCGCTCGCCATCTAACGCGACCTGCCTCGGTTATATTCGTGGCAGTTGAATCATTGTCTCTGACCGGTTGCGGTGGAGCGCCCTCGATTACTATAGCCGGCGCCTACTTCCCAGCGTGGCTTTTGTGTGCCCTCATAGCAGTTCTTGCCGCGGTGATGGCACGCAGCTTGATGCTCGTTAGTGGGCTTGCAAACCATATCCCCTATCAGTTAGCAGTCTGTTCATCGATCGGTGTAATTGCCGGCCTCGTTATGTGGCAGCTTTGGGTGGTGCATTGATGACGGAAGCTCGTGGAATTCGTAAGCGCAAACCTCTGGGCGCGGTGATTGCTCTCATTCTTGTTATCCTCGCCGCGTTTTTCTGGGGTCGAACATTATTAACGTCGAAGCCCAGCACCGATGATGCAAGCATCGACGGCGAGGTCGTGCACGTTGCGCCGTTGGTCGGTGGGCGAATCATTGAATTAGCTGTTCACGAAAATCAACTCGTACACAAAGGCGATCTGTTGTTCCGGATCGATCCGGTTCCATATCAAATCAATGTAACGACGGCAGAGGCTAATCTCGATGTCGCGCGCGCGAGCGTAGGTTCTAAAAAACGTTTTGTCGCTACGCAGCGTTGGAATGCGGATATTGCAACGGAACAAATTGGTCGAGCCAAAGATAACCTGGCTCTTTCGCAAAGAACGCAAGAGCGCCTCGGACCGTTGGCTGCCAAAGGATATATTCCACAGCAACAGTTCGATCAGGCAAAGGTTGCGACGCAGGATGCGACAACCTCACTCGCTCAAACGGAAAAGCAACAACGTGCCGCTGAAAGCTCGGTGGATACTGCCGACGCTGTGGTTGCGAGCGTAAGGGCCGCAGCCGCTGAGCTTGCCAATGCACGCCGTGCCTTGTCAGACACGGAAGTGCGAGCCCCGCATGATGGGCGCATTGTCGGCTTGACTATATCGACGGGCGAAGTCGTTGCTCCATCGCAGGCGCTCTTTACCCTCATCAATACTGAAGAGTGGTTCGCTTCGGCAAACTTCCGAGAGACCGATCTCAATCGAATCGAGCCTGGGGCCTGCGTGACCGTCTACTCGATGATCGATCGCAGCGTGCCGATAAAGGGCGTTGTGGAGAGTGTTGGATACGGGGTGCTCGACACGGACAAGATTGACGTGCCCAGAGCCGCTCCTTATATACAACCTTCGCTCAATTGGGTCAGGGTGGCACAGCGGTTTCCGGTGCGCATTCGCCTGGAGAGCCCACCCGAACGTCTGGTCAGGCTGGGCGCCAGCGCCGTTGTGGAGGTTGCACATGGCCACGCGTGCCGATAGTGGAATTCGATGGGCGTCCGTATGGCAGCTCATTGCAGACCCTGCTCCTGGGCGGTTAGCATTCGCCGCGCGCCTCGCGTTGATTTGCACGCTCGTGGCTATTTTTGCAGAGACCTACACAACCCCTGAGATCGCGCTCACTGTCTATCTCGTGTTTTTTTTGAATAAGCCGGACCGCATGTCTAGCATGGCGCTGACCATCGCAATAACAGTACTCATAACTCTTCTCGTGGGACTTCTGCTGCTTCTCGCGGAACCTGTCTGGGCCAGTTCTGCCGTGCGAGTTTTAACGATGGCATCAATCTCGTTCGCCATGCTTTTTTTTGCTTCCGCAAGCAAGTTAAAGCCGTTGGCATCCACCATAGCGCTCGTTCTCGCGTATGCACTGGATGTATTAGGCTCAGTGCCGGTCGGGGAATTGGGGACACGCGGTCTGCTTTACGCATGGCTCTTCGTCGGAATTCCCGCACTCATCTCAGTCGTCGTAAACCTGCTCATTGCGCCATCTCCGCGCAGCATTGCACAGAAGGAAATCGCAGAGCGGCTTCGCTTCGCCGCAAAACTTTTAATTGAAAGTGATGATGTTGCGATTAGCAGGCCAGCGCGTTACGCACCGATAGAGGACGCTGAAACGCAGGCTCACCTCAAGCTGGCCGGTCTTGAAAAGACAAGCAGCGATGAGGATATTGCCGCTTTGAAAGGCGCCTCCGATTGTGTCGTCATCGTGCTCTCCGCAGTACAGCTCATGCTGGACGAGCCTCAGGCAATGCCTCCCGAAAACCTCAAGCGGGCGATTGAATTCCGGCTACTGGAAGTGGCCTCTATCTTCGCCGCCGGCGGCTATGCAGCCAAGGTCGATCCGGTAAACATCGATGATGATTGCACCGGCCTCGCCGTTTCAGCAGTGGACTTTCTCAACACGGGGCTTACACAGTTCGGCGAGTTGAGGCCGACCAAGAGTTTGGAGAAACCGAAAGAGCACGCAGGGTTCTTCCTGCCCGATGCATTCACGAATCCGGCGCATACGAAGTTTGCGTTCAAGATCACGGCCGCAGCGATGCTGTGCTACCTTCTCTATTCCATCCTTAGCTGGCCCGGCATCCATACGGCGCTGATCACATGCTTTATCGTCTCGCTTGGAACAGCCGCGGAGAGTGTAGAGAAGTTGACCCTACGTATTCTTGGATGCCTGGTCGGTGCCGGGCTGGGGCTACTGGTCATGATCAAGGTGATTCCTTTGGTGACGAACATCGGAAGCCTGGCAGTGATTGTTTTTGTTGGCGCGTTTCTCGGAGCGTGGATCGCGGCCGGCGACAAGCACATTTCCTATGCTGGATTTCAGATCGCATTTGCATATTTTCTTTGTGTAATCCAAGGCCCGTCGCCTTCGTTCAACATGGTGGTTGCCCGTGACCGCGTGATCGGTATTCTTCTGGGAAATATAGTTTCGTATTTCATGGCAACACGGATTTGGCCGGTCAGTGTTGGTCCGCGTATTGACAATGCTCTTCACAAAGCCAGGCACAACCTTGAGAATATGATGGAGGCAATCGATAGATGGTCGCGGCGGCGTCTCGCGGCTGAGACACATTCGATATTGGACGCGATCAAGAGCGATATCCATCTGGCTGCTTACGAGCCCGCATCCATTCGGCCCGGAAGCACCTGGCTCGACGCGCAACAACATGCGGCAGAAGCAGCTCGAAGGTTGGAGCCAGTACTCCTCGGTATTGCAGAGCTGGCTCCCGAACAGGAAAGGAGCCGCCTTCGCGGTCTCCTGAACTGGTGTGCTGAAACCGAGCCCTACACTAATCCGAACAACCGCACTGAAGTTAAATCCCTCGTACCTTTGGAAAATCTGGTGCGCGTTCGAATCAGCGCATTCGAGCAGGCCTTGTCGAATCTCAAACAGGCGGGACAAGATGAATAAAACTCCCTTCATCCTGATTGCACTCCTGCTTCCGCTCGCTGCGTCTCCACTCTATTCGCAGAGCGTGAAACAGGCCTCATCATCGCCTGAGGGCTCTACTGCAGATCGAGTAAAACCACTGAGCCTTCCGGATGCGCCATTCCCTCGTGGAAGTTTTGTACTGCCGCCGAATCCAGATGCAGGGCACATACCTGTGCCTCACACTGCGCTTTCCGTGGATCATGAATACGATCTGGTGGAGTTGATAGACATTGCCGAACGAGAAAACCCGGAGACACGGATAGCGTGGGAGAGAGCCCGCAACGTGGCTATCGGTGAGGGCATTGCGGCGAGCACCTACTTGCCCGTTATCACCGCCAATGTGCTTGGGGGATATCAAGGCGTGAACGGTCAGAGCAGCACTCTTGGGGCCACCGTTCATGGTTCTGCCAATGTGTTTGGCAGCGTGGAGGCTGTGTCGATAGGGTGGCTTCTCTTCGACTTCGGTGGAAGGAAGAACATTGTCGGTGCAGCTAAAAAAATGACCGATGCGTCTAACATCGCATTCACTGGCGCCCATCAACAAGTTATCTATTCTGTTTCAATTGCCTACTATGCGTATGTCGCGGCGGTAGAGCGTCATAAGACCGCAATGGAGGCGCTGACGAACGCGAGTGAAATTGAGGCTGCTGCTGAAGCACGTTACAACCACGGCGAAGGCACGGTTATTGAAACCGCCCAGACTCGCAACTTGACTGCACAAGAGCGATTCTCTGTGGTGAATAGCCAAGGGGCAGAGCAGCAGGCGTATGCGACGTTGCTTGCTGCAATGGGTGTATCGCCGCTGGTGACGATCCGGATTGCGCCAGTGATGCATCATGCGCTCTCCACTGACGATCTCGCGCCGGTCGATCAGATTGTCAGTGACGCGTTGACTCGCCGTCCGGATGTGCTTGCAGGCTACAGCACGCTGCAGGCAAGTCAGGCCTCCGTGAAAGTCGCTGAGGCCCAGAACCGCCCGAAGATTTTCTTAGCGGGTACAGGCGCTTATGTGAGCGGCCAACTCGGACTCACCGCAGTTCCTCCTATCGGAGAGCAGCTACCGACTCTGAACATCACCGGCAATCAATGGAATGGAACGATTTTGATGGGAATGTCGATTCCGATCTTTGACGCTCACCGGCGTGCCAATGCAATTCGTCAGGCGAAGAACGACGAGGATAAAGCCGCAACAACTCTTGATCAGATACGCCTGAATGCCATGCGAGAGATTGTGTCTGCACAGATTGCGCTGCGCACCAGCCTGGCTGCAAACGATGCGGCGCTCGTGTTGAAATCCGCCGCGCAGACGTCCTATGACGCGACGCTGGATTCCTACAAGCAGGGAGTCGGCACAGTGACAGCAACTGTCGATGCCGAGACACATCTTTTTCAAGCAGAGCTTGCCGAGGATGATGCCTACACGTCTGCTTTATCTGCTGCGGCCACAATTGCTTTTGCGACGGGAACTCTCGGAGCGGCTCCCAGGTGAGTGATCGCCATCGGAAGTTGACTCACGTCAGGCGAGCAGAAATGCGCCTTTTCTCAGTTCGATCATTGGATAGGAGCCAGATGCGGCCATTGAATAGTATGCGTTCAAAAAGCAGGATGTGGAAGGCCGCCGTGTGCGTTGCGCTGTCCATCGTTGGTCTATACACTCCGGCCGCGAATGCGCAAGCTGCAAATGCTCAAGCAGCGAGTGCTCAAGCCGCGCATGGAGCTGATGACCATAACGTGCCGGAAGCAGCAACACCAGCCATAACGCCGGCGACTGGCAGGCCGCGGATTGGCCTCGCTCTCGAAGGAGGAGGCGCTCTTGGCATTGCTCATGTCGGCGTTCTCCTGTGGCTGCATGAGCATCGCATCCCTGTCGATGAAGTTACAGGGACAAGCATGGGTGCCCTGATTGGCTCGCTGGTCGCTTCAGGACATTCAGCCGAAGAGATTGAACACCTGGCAGCCGATACAAATTTCAACGATCTCTTTACATTGAAGCCTTCCATGAGCGATCTCAGCTTCAGGAGACGCGCAGATCAAAATGAGTTGCCTCAGGCTATTTCGATAGGCCTGCGCCACGGAACACCATCGATCGGAAACGCGCTGATAGCAGACGGCGAATTGAATGCATTTCTTGGTCGGCAACTGAGTGCTTATAACAGCGAGAATCTGGACTTTGATGCATTGCCCATTCCGTTTCGATGCGTCGCGACAAACCTCACGACATTGCAGCCTGCGGTGTTTCGCTCCGGATCCCTTCCATTCGCCGTACGCGCCTCCATCTCGATTCCAGGAGTGTTTCCCCCTGTGCGGAGTGGCCAGGATCTCCTGGTTGACGGAGCGATTATGGATAATCTGCCGACAGATGTGCTCCGTAGCGAACTGCATGCTCAGATTGTCATTTCTGTGTATCTCGGCGACTCCCCATTTCCAGAGCAGGATGCAACTTCCCTCGTGGGAATCTTTGCGCGCACGTTAGCGGCAGGGACAAGCGGGAATGTGCGATTGAATCGTTCTCGCGCAGATATCGAGATTGCTCCCGAATTGGACAGCTTCTCGGTGACGGATTACAAAAAGGCGAAAGCTCTCATCAAAGCCGGGTACGACGCGACGGAGAAGCAGCGAGCCAAGCTACTTCCGTTAGCAATATCGGAGTCTGATTGGCAGGTCTACCAAGCTGCGCTTACGGCGAAGCTGAGGCGTCCACCAGCTTATATCCGAGTGGCGAGTGTGTCAGGTCCGGACTCATCGGTATCTGCGCATGTGGCCGCGGTTGCGAAGCAGTTACAGGATCATCCCTTTAAGCCAGAACAGGCCGAGGCCGTTGTCGCGACTGTGAGAGGTAACGGAGCGCTGGATGCATATTATGAAACCTTCCAGAGTTCGGCAGCGGGATCGAACACTGGTGGCGGGAGCTCTGGTCTGCCCGATGACGGGGTAAAGATTTACTGGGACAAAAAAGTAGACGGACCACCTTACCTGTTGTTGGGCACAGAAGTCATGGCGGCGACTTCGAATGTTACCAGCAGCATTTTCGACATTCGTTTCGTCGATCAAAACTTCGGCGGCTACGGTTCAGAACTGCGTTCGGATGTTCGCATTGGATACCTCACGCAAGTGGGCACCGAATACTACAAGCCGCTGGGTGCCTCAAGATTGTTCGTTCAACCGAGCGTGCAGCTTCTTCGGGAGCCAGTGTATCTCTGGGATGACCAGAAGCGAGTGTCGGAGCGATTCCTTCAGCACGCAGGTGGCGGCTTGGATCTCGGCGTGGCAGTAAGCCAAAACTTGCAGGCATCGCTGGAGTATCGGGCATCGACGATCCGGTGGAAGCTAGTCAGCGGAACAGACTTTAGCCCCACGCCGCAGCTCTCAGGACGTGTGGAGAGCGCGGCAGCGCATTTTGTCTACACCACGAGGACTGCAGCAATTGCGTCGCCCCACGGCGCCCACGTGGATTTCACGATAGGTCATCTTTTTGACACTTCAGCGAGCGCAGACGCACCCTTTTCTAAACTGAGTGCGAGGCAGTCGTTTACATTCGCACGCGCCAATCTCATCAGTCTCTCGACTGAGGTGAATACATACTTTCGCAACAATGTGGCAGACCCTCTGCGTTTTACGCTTGGCGGACCCCTGCGCCTCTACGCATCGTCAATCGATGAATATCGCGGCACGGATACAGAACTCGTACGAGCGATTTATCTGCGACGCATCGCCTCGCTCCCGACGGGCATTGGACAGGGAGTTTATCTGACGGGAGGATACGAGCAAGGCAATGTATGGTCACCCGAACATCCTGCGATCTTCCGGCAGGATGGGTTCGGAGGAGTTCTGTTGAGCACACCTGTCGGCGCAATCACATTCGGCGGTGCTGTAGGCGATGAGGACCACCGGAAGATCTTCTTTACCTTCGGGAAACTGTTTTAGGCAGAGCCTGGAAATGGAGTTCCATAGAGCATGGATTCTGCAGCGATGAGCGCATTGGCTGTCTTCGGAGGCACATCCGTGGGCTCACTTTCTCCGGTTCTCAGCAACTACGTCCTACAACGGCGAGTTGCGCGGAGGGACTTGATTAACCGTGAAATCGCAGAGAGGCAAAAACTGTATTCCGACTTCATTTCTGAAGCGGCTCGCCTTCATGCCGATGCGATGACTAAGAATATCTTCGATCTGAATGAGTTAGTAAGCCTGTACGCCTTGACGAGCCGCATACGGCTGGTCTCTCCGGACGACGTAGTGCATGCGGCGGAAGAGATGGTCAGGAGCACAGTGCAGCGATATGGCGAAATCAACATGACCCTCGAAGACCTGAGAGAGGCAGCTCTTGCGTCCAGGGCCGATCCTCTCAAGCGATTTAGTACGGCCTGCAGAAAGGATCTGCAGAGGCTTGTTCGACTGGCAGGTTAATGTGCCCTGAACGCCTTCAGGCAGGAATGAAAACAGGCGGATCGCTCGATGGAAAGATCCGCCTGTTGCAATGCAGTCAATCAATCAAAGTACAGATACTCAGTGATTCAAGGACAGTGCCGTGCCCATGAAACTGAGCTACTTCTTCGCGGCGACATCATAGGACTTCGCGCCTGTGCCAGCGAGCGCACCACCAGCAACAATCAGATACTCATTGCGTATGGGCCTGTCTTCAAACCAGCATTCGAGAATCTCCCGCGTTCCTGCAGCATAACGAGCCTGTCCCGAGAGTGAGGCTCCCGAGATGTGCGGGGTCATTCCGTTGTGAGGCATAGTCCGCCACGGATGATCCTTGGGCGCGGGTTGCGGGAACCAGACATCGCCCGCGTAACCAGCGAGTTGTCCGCTCTCCAGTGCGCGAACGATTGCATCGCGATCACAGATCTCACCACGGGCACAATTGACTACATAGGACCCAGGCTTCATGCTGTTCAGTAGCTTCTCATCGAAGAGATTTTTCGTTCCGGGATACAGTGGGGCATGGATGCTGATGGCATCGCAGGCTGCAACCAGTTCCTCGACGCTTGGGTGAAACGTAAGTCCCAGTTCCTTCTCGACGCTCTCCGGCAAACGATGCTTGTCGAAGTAGTGAAGGTGAACGTCGAAGGGCTTGAGGCGTTTCAGCACGGCCACTCCGATTCTTCCAGCCGCTACTGTTCCGACATGCATTCCTTCGATATCGTAAGAGCGCGAAACGCAGTCGGAGATATTCCATCCGCCCTTTGCCGCGATTTCATGCGATGGAATGTAATTGCGGACCAGGGAAAGGATCATCATAACCGCGTGTTCCGCGACGGAGATGCTGTTGGAGAATGTCTCTTCAACAACAGTGATGCCCGCTTTGATAGCAGCATCGAGATCGACGTGGTCCGATCCGATACCTGCCGTAATCGCAAGCTTTAGCTTCCTGGCTTTCGCAATCCGCTCGGCTGTGAGATAGGCCGGCCAGAAGGGCTGTGAGATGACGATGTCCGCATCGGGCAGCTCCTTCTCGAAGACTGAGTCCGGCCCTTCTTTGTCTGAAGTGACAACGAAGGTATGACCAAGACCCTCAAGATATTCGCGGAGACCAAGACCGCCCGAGACGCAACCAAGCAGCTCGCCAGGAACAAAGTCTATATGTTTAGGAGTCGGAACAGTCTGTCCGCCAGGATAGACCTCAATCTTTGGGATATCTTTCCGCGCGTACTGCGGAGGATATCCAGTGGTGGGATCATCGAAAAGAACGCATAGGATCTTCGCCATTTTTTTCCTCTTCTTTGCCTGCAAGTTCGTTGATTTCGCAAGACTCCCCAACTGCGATGGAGAAGAACAGTTGGTTCAACTATCAGCACCCGCCGGGGAACAGCCACTTATCTTTCTAGAGCAATCGCTCGACGAGCAAACTGCTGTTACGACACCTTAGGATGTCGTACGAAGTGGCATTGCAATCAACGTGCCAGATGATCCAATCTCTGTTGAGACTGCTTCGCAATCGATACAGGCATCTATCGTCAGCGATTCAATGCGTGTAATCGTCAGTGTTCATCTCAGTAAATGAGTTCGCCGTTTACAACTATGCTCGATGAGAACAGGAAAATCGGCATACATGATTTTAAGATTGCCTGGCATTTGCAATAGCACTACTGTCGAAATGTCGACAGTAGTGTCGTCGCATCGACATATTAAACGGATGATCCGCAGGACAGCAGGGTCAACACAGACGCAGCAACACCCTATACATTTACATGGCTATTCGATTGAGAGTTCTCCCGGAGAACACGGCCATACAAACATATAATAGGCATCCCTTCGACCATCCTCTACTATCGAACGGGGTCAAGATGATCAACTCCTACTGTCAGCGAATCTTAGGACGCAGGTAACGCTTCCTCAACATGACGGATGGATTAATCTATCCTCTCTCGATAAAGGAAGAATATAAATGGTGTCCAAGTATAATCACATCCGAGAAACGGAGTCCGCTGAAACATTGGACCCGATCCGTAGCGAGATCGCTGATATATCGCGCCGACAAGTCTTTATCGGCGGAGCAGCGATTGTGGCTACTATGAATTTACCCACGGCCGCTTTGGCACTTCAACCCAAAGCAGCGAAACCGTCAACCTTGCGTGGCAAGAAACAAGGAGCAAAAGATATGAATATGTTCGAAACCAAAGATGGAACATCCATCTTCTATAAGGACTGGGGAACCGGCCCTGTCGTGACTTTCTCGCATGGTTGGCCGCTTAGCTCTGATGCCTGGGATGCTCAGATGCTGTTTCTCGGAATGCAGGGCTATCGCGTCGTCGCTCATGATCGCCGTGGTCATGGCCGCTCAGGCCAGACCTGGGGCAAAGACAACATGGACCAGTACGCCGATGATCTGGCCGAACTCATCGAACATCTCGACCTGAAAGAGATCGCCATGGTCGGCCACTCCACAGGTGGCGGCGAGGTCGCTCGTTATATCGGCAGGCACGGAAACGCACGCGTCAAGAAGGCTGTCCTGATCTCCGCGGTGCCTCCGATCATGTTGAAGAGCGAGAGCAATCCCGGCGGTCTGCCGATGTCCGTTTTCGACGGAATTCGTGCCGGTGTGGCTGGGGATCGTTCGCAGTTCTACAAGGATCTGAGCATCCCGTTCTACGGCTATAACAAGCCGGATGCGAAGATTTCCGAGGGCGTTCGCGAGGCATTCTGGCGCCTCGGAATGCAGTCCTCGATCATTGGATCGTACGATTGCATCAAGGCCTTTTCTGAGACCGATCAGAATGAAGATCTAAAGAAGATCGAAGTGCCTCTGCTCGTAATCCAGGGTGACGCGGATCAAATCGTGCCGATTGACGATTCCGGTCGGCTCACGGTGAAGATCGTCAAAAATGCAAGGCTGGAAGTCATACCGGGCGCTCCGCATGGCCTGTGCACAACCCATGCCGATGTCGTCAATCAACACCTGTTGACATTCCTCAAAAGCTAAGACGATTCAAAGTGCTGGAACGTCTGATATCCCCAAAGAGGGTCGCTATTTGCGACCCTCTTTTCGTTGTCATTTTTAATTGATATATTTCATTGCTTACAAGATTATGGGCGTCGCATTGGTTCGCGACGCCCATAATGAATAGAGGAACAGAAGTATTTTTATACCGAAGGCTTAGCAGAGGGCGAGAGCACAACCGACGCTTCGCTCGTCAGGACGCGGGACGTGAATGTTTCCTGAAGGTAAAGTCGGACGACCGAGTCTGTGTGGCTGAGATAGCCGATGGATATATCCTGCCCGATGTTGAGCTCAAAGTCTCCCCCGCGAGTAGTCAGGACAAAGGCGCCCTCGATAGCAGGAGCCCAGACGATATTGCCGTCGACAATGCGGTTGACATGCTCCAACACCGGGTATCCGTGATCGCGTGTCTCGGCAAGTTCCGTATATTCTTTCGCGCCGAGCAAGACGCAGTAAGGGCCGTTGACGCCGACAAGACGCAGTTGACTCAAAGCCTGGGCAACAGCGTCCGGATAGTCTCGCACGTCAGCGGGAAGAGTCATGATCGGGTTGCTGGTACCTTCTCGGATGCCCTGGATGTTCGCCTCGCGATAGCCATTGAAGATGGCGCGGTCTTCAGCGAAGGCGATCGTCTTCGCCGCATCCTTTGCAGGTTGCCAGTCTGAGTCATCCGAGCCTCGCTCGACATCGTCGATGGCCTCACGTGTCAGTTCAAAAGGAACCCGCAACTCCACGAAAGACTTTACCTCGCGCTGCCTCGCGATGATATTTGCTTCTGGTGCAGCAATCGACAATAAGTGGCCTGTGGCAACTGCCGGCGAATTGATTCCGCTGGGCGTTGGTACATCCACAACGCGTCTTCCTGCGAGATAGCGCTTGAGCGTTCGAGTTGTTTCCTCCTCGATCTGCTCCCATGCTGCGTCTGAGATTGGTGCTAACTCCCGATGGAGGTTATTCATTTGGCTCTCCTCTGAGCGATCCTATTCCAAGTGATGTTTTGTGAGCGGATGTTGTGGAAGGCGAATCGGCGACGACAGGTGGGGTGCCGAGTGCCGCGGCAGCAGGCTGTTCTTCACCCGCACCCTCAAGAAATGTCTCTGAAGGCGCAAAGAAAAGACCTCCTGTCACGGCCCTGCTAAAGTCCAGTAGACGGTCGTAATTTCCCGGCGGACGACCAATAAACATATTCTCGAGCATTAGCTCGGTGACGCGTGGAGTTCGACTGTAACCGATGAAGTAGGTACCGAATTCTCCGCGGCCAGGTTGGCCAAAGGGCATGTTGTCCCGCAGGATCTTGACCTCTTTGCCGTTCTCTTCAATGACGGTCAGCGCAGTATGTGCCGAGGCAGGTTTCTGCGTATCATCCAGCTCTATATCCGAAAGCTTCTTGCGTCCAATGATGCGTTCCTGCGCTTCGGTGGAAAGAGCATTCCATCCCTTCATGTCGTGAAGATATTTCTGCACCAGGACGTAGCTGCCACCTGCAAAGGGAGCATCCTCTTCGCCAACGAGAGCGGCCTCAAGGGCGACAGAGCCTCTTGGATTCTCCGTGCCATCGACGAAACCGATAAGATCGCGATCTTCGAAATATCGAAAACCCTGAACCTCATCTGCTACAGAAACCGCGGATCCGATGCGCTCCATGATTTGCGTGGCTAATTCAAAACAGATGTCCATTCGTCCAGCGCGGATGTGAAATAACACATCTCCGGGAGTAGCGACGGCATGTCGGTTTGCCGCTCTGAATTCTCGAAAAGGATGTAATTCGGCTGGCCGAGGTTTTCCAAAAAGCCGGTCCCAGGCATCCGACCCGAAACCTGCGATGCAAGTAAGCCCAGCGTCGATATCACGGAACTCAACCGCTCGGATCAGTCCGGCGAGGTCGCCGCAGAACGAACGGATAGTGTCATAGCTCTCAGCTTCCGGATTGATTGTAACGACGAGAAAAATTGCAGCGCGCGTAAGCGGACCTAGCACTGGCTGCGGGAGCGGAACTTGATTGGTTTGATTCGGCATCGTTATCTGGCTTACCCTCGATCTGTTGTGTTCCTGCTGCACGCCAATCCACAAAATACGAACAAACTATCGCCCGTCCCCCGGAACAATCGTGAGCCAGTGACAGTAGCTAGTTTAAATCCTGCTCCAGTTTAAATCCCGGCTTTGACCGGATAATGACGAAGGCTAAAAAGCTTTAAGAACTCCATAGCAAATCACAGCAGGCAAATCGCAACCTGCAAATCACAATAGACTACGGTCATTTTTCCTTGAAGAACCACTTGTCCAGCCTTGGGTTGATTGGGCAGACTGTTTGCGGAGGATTTGACCTGATTGGCGCTCGCCTGGCGAGCGCCAATCTTTATCTCGCATCGAATTCGCCTCGTGCCGTTTTTACCTGCGGCCAACTCTCTGTAACCCAATCCACCAGAGCCTGCATCGGTCGCAGCAGACTTCGGCCGAGTGTGGTCATCTCGTACTCCACTCGTAGAGGCACCTCAGGAAACAGCTCTCTTGTGAGCAGCCCATCTCTCTCCAGGTTTCGCAGCGTCAGCGTCAGCATCCTTTGTGAGATGCCAGGGATCGCTCTCTCTAACTCAGAGAATCGAGCGCGCTCACCCGGCAGTTTCGCCAAAGTGAGGATTAAAAAAATGCTCCATTTATCTCCCACTTTGGTGAGTAACTCGCGAACCGCAGCCGGGTCTTCATGGCCGCAGACATAGGCAGAGTCGAGTGGCTTTTTATTGCTCTTTTTCATGCTTACATCCATGTGCGTAGCGAATGTCAAAGTGCCTTATTGTTGATAATAAGCTCTCTTAATAGAATCAACGAACAAAAGGTAAGCATAAGAAAAAATCTAAAGGGAGCCCCAATGAAGCGAATTCTGATTGTCGAATCAAGTCCTCGAGGTTCGGAATCTGCGAGCCGCAAACTAGCCGGCAAGGTGAGAGCACGGCTCGAGGCACAATATCCAGAGGCGAGAATCGCCGAACGCGACCTTGTGCATGACAAACTTCCCCATCTGGACGAACCGGCTCTGCAGGCGATGACCACGCAAGACCCCCTGGAGGCAGAATCTCTGAAGGCCGCACTGCATCTGTCGGATCTACTCACAGAAGAGCTCCTATCGTCGGATCTATTGGTGATTGCCAGCCCGATGTGGAATTTCGGTATTCCCTCTTCTCTAAAGGCGTGGATTGATCATGTTGTACGCGTCGGCAAAACTTTCAACTATATCGGCGCAAAGGTAGAGGGGTTGGCAAAAGAGAAAAAGGCAATCCTGATACTTGCATCCGGCGGAGTCTTTAGTGAAGGCCCCTGGAAGTCATGGGATACGGTGGAGCCATATCTCCGCCAGATCCTCGGCTTCATTGGAATCGAGGATGTACAAACTGTGCGGGCAGAGGGAATGAACATACCACCGCTTGCGATCCATGCAGTCCCTAATGGCGAAAAGGCTGTTGAAGCCCTGGTGATTTAAAGGAGATAACAATGCTTGACCACATAATTCTGACTGTCAGCGATGTTGAACGTTCCCTGGCGTTCTATGAAGCCGCCCTGAAGCCTCTCAAGATCAAATTCTTCTTACCCTTTGAGGGCAAAGACGGCCACCCTGATCTGTGGGGGTTTGGCGATGGCAAGAGAGCATTCTTCTGGCTCAAGCAAGGTAAGCCTGATCCAGTATCCATTCACTGGGGATTCATGGCTGAAAGCAAGGAACAGGTCGATAAATTTTATAACGCCGCAATCTCCGCCGGCGCCAGGGACAATATCTCACCGCGAGCGCGAGTCGAATACTATCCGGGATACTACGCAGCCGATGTACTCGACCCCGACGGCTATTCATTCGAGGCCGTCCACAAGAGCTAACGGGCGCATAGTCTCCTGTAAATCGCCGCCTTCTGATATTTGAACCAGATCCGCCCAGAAAGAACAGAGCCCAGCCCATCGACGATCAATTCCATCCATCTGGAGTTGATCGTTGATGGATTTGATAGATCGGATACGGAATCGGGAATTACCGAGAGTGTCGGCTTCAACCAGAGCCGTCGTCAGCAGTCAGATTCGGCCTACCACGCAGGCCTTCTACGCGCATGACACGAGATGACACAAAACCACGACGAAGCGGGAGTGCTCCGCTTGCGACATAAGCTTGATTTTTAAGGAGTTATTTGGTGGACCTGATCGGGATCGAACCGATGACCTCTTCCATGCCATTACGGCAATATAACGCAACTCATTGAAACTACGTGGTACGGACCGCATCCTACACGGCGTTTCACACGCATTTTTCCCCTTATTGGACCTTTACAGGACCTCTGGCTCAGAACGAAGAATTCAGGAAGCAGCCAACACGCAGCCTGGATCTGAGTCGATGAGTGCTTTGGCTATTTATCGCTTTTCGGGAACCCGGATTTCGCTTCCAATGTCCAACTGATGTGGAGCGCGTTTATCGGGGCCGATCTCCCTCCGTACGATCAAGACCAAGGACCAAAAGTATCGCCTCTGTGGCGAATCCCTTTCGAGAAAGTCCCTGCACACTCGTTCTTTGCAGAGAGAGGCCCGTGGTCAACGCCATGATGATATCCGCAAGATCTTTCGGTGAAGAGGGAGGACTCCGATCAAGCTTGGCAAACAGCATGGTAACCAGTCCAGCCATCGTGTCAACGTGCGTGCGGTGTAGCTTGGCATAGGTTTTCGCAAACGTCTTGTCGCGACATGCCTGGAGTTGAAATTCCGCAGAGAGTAAACCGTAGTCGAAATCAGAGGCGCGCCCGTTTTCAGAGTTGCGGATCATCGATATGAGCTCCGATGCAGGAATGTCCCGCGCGAGAAGTTGCGCCAAAGCATCGATTTCGCGTCGCTTATGGGCGTCGAGGAGCTCCAGGAAGATAGCTTCTTTAGTTTCGAAGTTGGAGTAGAACGCCCCCTTTGAGTAGCCTGCGCTCTCTGCAATCAGGTCGACAGACGCACCCTCATAACCGTCCCTTGCGAACAGTTGAGCGGCGGACTCCAGAAGCCTGTTCCTCGTTTCGAGTCGGCTCTCCTGGCGCGTCAATCTCTGCCTTATCACTTTCGTCACGGTTCTAGGATAGCGCATGAAAACTATTTGCAACCAGAATACCGTACGGTATATCTATACTATACGGAATGCATAATTCCGCGCTCACCCTAGTCCGGTTGATGTAACGGCCACGCAATATAAGGAGTTCTATGGCAAAGACGATTTTTATCACGGGGGCATCCAGCGGCATCGGACGCGCTACTGCACTTTACTTCGCGGAGCGAGGCTGGAATGTAGCCGCGACTATGCGTAACCCGCGTAAAGACGATTCCGCGCTTCAACATCCGCAGATCAGCCTGTCGACGCTGGACGTCACAGATGCAGAGTCCATTGCCCGAGCGATAGCCGATACGTTGACTCGCTTCCAGAAGATTGACGTCTTGCTGAACAACGCAGGTTATGCTTTGTTCGGGCCACTGGAAGCGAGCGACAGCAGGCAAATTCGGCAGCAATTCGCGACGAACTTCTTTGGTCTGGTTGAAGTCACGCAGCAGATCGTCCCGGTCATGCGCGCGGCGGGTGAAGGTCTGATCCTGAACATCTCTTCTATCGTCGGCCGTTTGGCTCTCCCCTACGCCTCTTCATATGTCGCAACAAAATTTGCAGTGGAGGGGTTGAGCGAATCCATGCGCTATGAGCTGCAACCGTTCAACATTCGCGTCAAACTGATCGAACCCGGCAGCATCCATACCGAATTCGGCAAGGGCAGTATGCAGACAGCAACGAGTGAACCGTATCGAGCGAGCATGAACAAATTTCTCGGTGTCTTCGCGAAGAGTAATGCGAAAGCGGCTAAGCCGGAAGAAGTTGCGAAGGTGATTTATAGTGCAGCGAATGACTCAAGCAGCCGGTTGCGCTACCTTGCCAAACCCGGTCCACTGTTTTGGGCAAATCGACTATTACCTGATGCAGCATGGCGGGGCTTGCTGGTAAAAGCAATGGTGAAGTAGGAAGAGGCACTACGATGAAGCTGCTACTGTTGGGGGCCTCGGGGCTCGTAGGGAAAAATGTATTGGCGCAGGCTCTGGCGCATCCGGATGTAATAGGCGTGGTTGCGCCAACGCGCCGGCCCCTTGCACCCCATCCAAAGTTGAGAAATCCTGTGTCCGACCATCTGGACTCACTGCTGTCCGCAGAGATCACTCAGGGAATCGATGGTGTCGTCTGTACCTTGGGAACAACAATCGGCAAGGCGGGTTCTAAAGAGGCCTTTCGTGAGGTGGACTACGTGTTGCCGTTGACCTTCGCTCGATCCGCATATGAGCATGGTGTGGGAACGTTTGTCCTCGTCTCGGCGAGTGTTGCCAATGTCGGCTCTGCAATCTTCTATCCGAGAATTAAGGGCGAAGTCGAGCGGGACCTCGAGCTTGTGGGATTCCGATCACTCACCATCGTTCGTCCCAGCCTGATCGGCGGCGAACGGGATGAATCACGCTTCGGGGAAAGCGTCGCTTTGCGTTTGATGAGCATCTTTGCGCCGATTCTTCCGAAGAAGCTTCAGATCAATCCCGCACCCACGATCGCTGCGGCATGCCTGAGTGCTGCTATGGGTGCCAAGCCTGGAGTTCATTTCCGTCTTGCCGAAAACCTGGTCCGCGATTGATAACGATAAGGCGGCATATCTGAAGTAATCACCCGTCCTCGATGAGTACATCGGCGATTTTTGCGACAACTGACATGCCCGAACGAACTTGTGGTTTCACCGCTTCGGAATTGACGCGCGATTGATTTTATAAGCGGCCGCCGTCTTGGCAACGGCCGCCGCTATTTGTTAGACAGTGCGAATTAGGCCTAGCTGCGTGAGTGCGGTGACGCCGTCGTCGAGTCCAATCTCTTGGACGATCTTGCCGTTCTCAAGACGCAACACCGTCGTTCCGGTGAAGTGCATCTTGCGACCCGTCGCAGCCGGCAACGACCCAACCAGGAAGTCGGAGAATGCGGCCCCGCTGTGCGTGCCGCCACCGACCCAGCGACCAACGACATAGTCGCCTTCTGCGATGAGGTCTGCCGCTCCGCCGAAGCTGAGGTCTGGGAAGGCGGCGCGGAAATCAGCCATGAACGCCTTGATGTCCGCATGGCCACGGCGAGGCTCGTGCAACGAATACTGCAAGAGCATGTTCGGTGCGGCGAGCTCGTCAACGATGCTGAGGTCGCATTTGAGTCCCCAGAAGCTGGTGAACCAACGGCCTACGATGGCTTTATTCTCTTGTTCTTTCGACATAAGTGTTCTCCATATGCAGGGATGTTGGCGAAGGCCAGCATGGCGTCCGCCTCTGCATCTCGAAAGTTATTCCGATGTCGGAGCAGAGACACTCCGTATCTTGCTTTCGAATCCGAGGCTGGGCTCCGCTCAAGCAAATTTGAATTTGAGAGCAAAGAACGGAGTGAGATGAAGGATTGAAGCGGCTACCTTCTGAGAACGCTCGCAGCACGAGCGGGAGGAGAAGCGATGTTAAACAGGGGCATACCAAGGACACTCAACGGCACCGTCGTTCCAACTCAGCTACCTATGGGCTCATGGGCGAGTACCCCAGCCGTACGTCGTGTGATGCAGGGAAACAAGTCCAGAGACACAAAACCTGAGGTCGCTGTGAGATCGGCCGTCCATGCGTTAGGGATGCGTTATCGAATTTCAGCGCGTCCGCTAAGAGATCTCAGGAGGACCGCTGACTTGGTCTTTCGAAACGCGAGGGTCGCGGTCTTTGTCGACGGCTGCTTTTGGCATGGATGCCCGCAACATCATGCACAGCCCAAGACAAACGCGACTTATTGGGCGACGAAGATTCGAGGCAACAAGACCCGAGATGAGGACACGACAGAACGACTCCGTCAGGAAGGATGGACTGTCCTGAGATTCTGGTCACACGAAGAACCGCCGAGTGTGGCAACGCAGATCGCGGAGGTGGTGGCAAGAAACATTCGCGCTGCAAGCCCGTCGCTAGGAGGAAGACACAATGTCAATGATTGAGCATTTCCTGATGGAGTCACCGTTGGGCACCCTGACGCTGGTGAATACGAATGGAGTTCTGAGCGGCTTATACATGCCGAATCACCTTAGAGGGCCCAAGGCGGATTCGCTGGGATCGAGGGTAACGTCGGGCTTCGACAGTGTCCGTTCGCAACTCGGTGAGTATTTCGAGCGCAAGCGTATTCACTTCGACTTGCGGATCGCGCTATGCGGAACGACCTTCCAGCAATCGGTGTGGAAGCTGCTGCAAACCATCCCGTATGGAGAGACGCGCTCTTATGGAGAGCTTGCGGACCTGCTGGGCAACCGCCTCGCCATCCGTGCCGTGGGACTTGCGAACGGCAGGAACCCAATCAGCATTATCATTCCGTGCCACCGCGTTGTCGGCAGCAACGGAAGCCTCACGGGCTATGCCGGTGGCCTCGAACGAAAACGTCGGCTGCTGGAATTAGAAGCAGCCAACGTGACATCGCAGCAGCAGCTCAGCCTTTCGTAGAACCGTCGCGTGGTACACGCCAGAGGTACCACGCGGCAATGGTTCGGTAGGGGCTCCACCGCTGTCCTTCCCTTGCGATTTCCTTCGCCGAAAGCGCCTTCGGTAGCGACGTCAAACGTCGATGTCCCTCTCTCACTCCAAAATCATCTGCGGGTAGGACGTCCATCCGCTCCATGGTGTAAATCAGGAACATTTCAACGGTCCACCGACCAATCCCTTTGAGAGTCACCAGTCTTGAGATGAGGTCCTCGTCGGACATCTTGTCCGCGTCTTTCCGATCCGGGACCAAGCCGCTCAGGGAGCCCGACGCAATCTCGCGAATCGTCTCGATCTTCCTCCCGGAGAATCCGCAGGCCCGAAGCGAGTCGAGATCCGCCGCCAGAATCTGGTTTGGGGATGGAAAGTTAGCTCCTCCGAACAGTGCCATGAATTTCGTGAGGATGGCATCGCCCGCCTTGGCATGCAGTTGCTGATATGCGATGGCACGTATCAAGGCTTCGTACGGCTCCCGAGCGGGCTTGGGCAGGTGCGTACACGGCCCGACCTGTTTAATGAGCTGCCTCCAGTCCGCGTCGATCGAAGCGAGATGAAGAGTCGCCGCGCGGAATGGTCGTTGTTCTGTCGATAGCTTCAATTCGTTGGGTGTAAGGGACTTGGTCACGAGGTCACCAATCGTGATCCTACCCTTTGAATTTGAAAGCAAGATTCGGAGTGTCGTCGCTGAGGCATCTCGCTAAGGTTGAGAAGTAAGATTTGAAGGAGTTGCAATGAACAGGCAGATGGAAATCGAGAAGCTCGCGACCGAGACAACCAACGATCCCCGTTGGCTGTTGCTTGTAGCGAGGGACAAGGAATCGGATGGGAAGTTCTTCTATTCGGTGAAGACAACGGGCGTGTACTGCCGTCCGTCGTGTGCCGCTCGCCTCGCACGCCCAGAGAACGTGCGCTTCTTTAGGACAACTGCAGAGGCAGAGAAAGCAGGTTTCCGAGCCTGCAAACGATGCAAGCCGGCTGGACTCTCGCTGACCGAAGCCAACACAGCCAGGATCGAAAAAGTATGCCGACTCATCGAGCGATCCGAGGAGACTCCTTCTCTTGAAAAACTAGCCAAGTATGCAGGGATGAGTGTCTTTCATTTACATCGCACGTTCAAGGCGATCACTGGGCTCACGCCGAGCGGCTACGGCGCTGCTCACAGAACGAAGCGTGTCCGCAAGACTCTTGGCAAGAGTCAGTCTGTAACAGACGCGATCTACGATGCTGGTTTCAACTCCAACAGTCGTTTCTACGAGAGTGCAAACGAAGTTCTCGGGATGACTCCAACCAGTTTCCGCGACGGCGGCGCAAATACCGTGATTCACTTCGCGATCGCGGAGTGCTCCCTCGGCTCCATCCTGGTGGCCAAGAGCGAGCGCGGTGTCTGTGCTGTCCTCATGGGGGATGATCCGCTCCTGCTGGTACGCGATCTTCAGGACCAGTTTCCCAAGGCAGAGCTGGTCGGCGACGAGACCGGCTATGAGGATCTGGTCGCCAAGGTGATTGGGCTCATTGAAAGGCCGGGCGTCGGACTTGACCTGCCCCTGGATATTCGCGGTACTGCCTTTCAGCAAAGGGTTTGGAAGGCATTGCAGCAAATCCCTGTCGGTACGACCGCAAGCTATGCGGATGTTGCGAAGGCCATCGGTATGCCAAAGGCCGTACGGGCGGTCGCGCAGGCCTGCGGAGCAAATACGCTGGCCGTCGCAATCCCGTGCCACCGCGTCGTCAGAAATGATGGAATGCTCTCCGGGTATCGCTGGGGTGTGGAGCGCAAACGAGCACTGTTAGATCGAGAGGCACAGGCTTGAACACCCTATTCGCAGATGAAGTTCAAATAGCCCAGGAAACGAGCGCGGGCTCGATTCCGTTCGAAGGAGCTGTCATAAGAGTCAACGCGCTCGATTGGAGCCAGATCAGGAAAGACCTCGATGACCAAGGAAGCGCCGTGCTGCCGAGCGTCCTCTCCGCAGACGAATGCAAGGCGATCGCTTCTCTCTATCCGGAGGAGTCTTCCTTTCGCAGTCGCGTCGTCATGGGAAGGCACGGGTTCGGACGGGGCGAATATAAATACTTCAGCTACCCGCTCCCGCCTATCATTCATGGTCTCCGCACGGCGCTCTATCCTCAACTCGCTCCCGTCGCGAATCGCTGGAACGAAGCAATGGGAATCGAGGTGCGCTATCCAGAGAGCCACGCCGATTTCATCCAGCGATGCCACGATGCAGGACAACTGCGACCCACTCCGTTGCTCTTGCAGTATGGTCCAGGCGATTACAACTGCCTGCATCAGGATCTCTACGGAGAGCACGTCTTTCCGATTCAGGTCGCCATCCTGCTTTCCGATCCGCAGCGCGATTTCACCGGAGGTGAATTCGTGCTCACGGAACAACGTCCCCGTATGCAATCGCGACCCGAGGTCGTTCCGCTTCACCAGGGAGACGCCGTGGCTTTCGCGGTTCACCACCGGCCCGTGCAGGGCACGCGAGGCACCTATCGCGTCAACCTCCGGCACGGCGTCAGCCGCTTGCGTTCAGGGAAGCGTCATACCGTGGGCATCATCTTTCACGATGCCAACTAGGGGAGCCATGAGCACATCGCTTTTTGAAATGGAGCCAACGGCACCGCCATCGAAAGATATTCTCGGTGCTGGCACGGCTGTCCTTGCTGGCTTTGCGCTTGATGCTGAGGAGGAGTTGCTTTCTTCACTCAAGGACGTCGTCGAACGGTCGCCGTTTCGCAATATGGTGACACCGGGTGGATTCCGCATGTCAGTTGCCATGTCGAACTGTGGCTCGCTCGGGTGGGTAACGGACCGGACCGGCTATCGATATGACGGGATCGACCCTGAAGCGAATCGGCCCTGGCCCGCTATGCCCACGGCATTTCGGCAGCTTGCGGTAAGTGCCGCAGAAGAAGCAGGCTTCTCGAATTTCATCCCGGATGCCTGCCTGATAAATCGATATGAACCCGGTGCAAGATTGTCGTTGCACCAGGACAAGAATGAGCGTGATTTTACGCAGCCCATCGTCTCTGTCTCGCTGGGACTGTCCGCAACCTTCCTCTTCGGTGGTTTGGAGCGCGGGGACAAGACACAACGCATCCATGTCATACATGGCGATGTACTTGTTTGGGGAGGTTCCGCCAGATTGCGCTATCACGGTATTGCGCCGTTGAAGGACGGCGAACATCCGCGACTCGGCCGAGTTCGCTACAATCTCACCTTTCGGCATGCCGGCTGAGCCCCGTGATCTTCAACTCGATCTTGTCTATCGAAACCCTGGACGAGACCTACGCACGCCCTGTCGTATCAACAAGCACAATGCAGTGACGTCTTCGATGAAAACTATGAACACTCCCAGCAGGCATGAGCAAGCTATCTCGCCTATTCCATCGGATCGAGCCGTCGTCCTCGGCATGTGTGCCGAACTTGTGCGGGTTGGGTACGGAATCCTTGAAGACCTCCCCGTCGTGAACTCGCAGATTCCCTATCTGAAGTCTGGTGAGATTTATTGGCTTGGCCCGCACCAGGTCACGAGACTCCAATAGCCGGAGCGGAATCTGGCGGCTGCGTGATCTCCGTTACGAGATCCCTCGCAACCGCTGGATCGTCGACTAGGCTCGAATCTCTCTTAGCAATATTTGGCACAAATAGATTCCGCGGTTTCGTCTTCTACTTGGGCGTTGGATAGGAGACCGAGTTGCCGGAGTGCGGTTACCCCATCATCGAGTCCGACCTCTTCGACGATCTTGCCGCTATCAAGCCGCAGTATGGTGATACCTGTGAAATGTATCTTCTTCCCGGACGCTGCCGGCAGGGAGCCCGCCAGGAAATCACTAAAGGCAGGTCCTGTATACGTGCCGCCGCCCTCTCACTGTCCAATCACATAGTCTCGGTCGGCCAGCAAGGGTGCTGTTCCCCAAAAGTACAGATCAGGAAATGCATCGCGAAAACTGCGCATGAACATCTTGATATCCTCTCGACCACGGCGAGGTCTATGCAACGAATACCGCAAGAACATTTCTGGAGAAGCAGCTCATCGACGGCGGCCGGGTCAAAGATCCTGCCCCAAAAGTCCGTGAACCACCGTCCCACCACGATCTTGTTTTTCGATTGTAGATCTTTGCTTGCCTCAGCGTATCGAGAGAGAGCCGCTAGCCCCATAGTGGTCAGCAATCCCATCTTTATAGCGTTTCCGCGGTCCATTATTCGTGTCATCCGTGCATCCTTTCGCAGTTCAAAAGCTAGCTGGAGGGCATGGACTCGGCACTCCGAATCTAGCTTTCAAATTTCGCGTTCTCTGAGAGCGTATGACGGGACGTAGAAATGCTGCCCTACAAGCCGATCTACGGATGGATGTAGGACGGAATTCAAGAGCAAGAATCGGAGTTTTTATCTGAAAGAGCGTTGATACGGTCTCTTATAGAAACGATTCTTTCGTGCAATGAGGACCGAATGACTACGACAACTAGACTCGCTGCCGCATGTTCCCTTGATCCCAATCACAAGAGCCTAAACGTGACGAGCGCTCAACCCGTGCAACCAGAGCTTCGGGCGTTTCTCTGGAGGAAGGTCGCTTTCCCTCCTTCAGGTCCTCAAGCCTCGGATACTGCAACCGCCGAAAATGAGGCCGAGGTGCTCAAAGACGAAGAGCCGAATCTTTCCGCTCGTACTCGCTTGGAAGCACTCAGCGACGGTGCTTTTTCCATCATCATTACCCTGCTCGTCATTGAGATTCACCGTCCGAGCGCCACGCCGGGAAGATTGGCAGGGGAACTGCTAAAGGAATGGCCTTCTTATCTCGCTTATGCAGTGGCTTTTCTCAATGTAGGAGTTATTTGGTGCAATCATCACTATCTCTTTGAACACCTTCGCAAGGTAGATCTGGCTATGAATTGGATCAATCTCGGTATTCTCGGTACGGCAGCGCTAATCCCATTTCCGACGGGCGTGGTGGCGAGCGCCTTCGTAGATGGCAATCTTGTAGATCAAAAGGCTGGCGTAGTTTTTTACGCGCTCATCGCTGGGCTCATGTCGGCGGCGTGGTTGCCGGCATTTTCGTACTTGCATTGTCACTCCGAGCTCGTAGAACCTAGCGTGCCGCCAAGCATGTTCGCAACCCAGCTGATACGTCCAGCCATAGGTGTCCTACTCTATATCGTGGCTGGTGTGCTTGGCTGGTTCGTGCATCCGGTCGCAGCAGTCGTGATTTTCTTTGGTGTCGTGGCGTACTATGCCTGCACGAGCCAGGGTGTGCGACGCACAATCAGATAATCAAAATGGGGCGGACCTAAGTTCAATGCGCCTCGTTCATGCCATTCGGCACACCAAAGACCGTGTGGCCTTTCGTCGTCAATTGGTGATTACAGGCCGACGCACTCATCGAGAATTGTTCCCTGATACCAAGTCGGACTGCCGCATGACGCACCTGGAAGCATTCTGAGAATTTCTTATTGGACCTCTCCAGGACTCCTGAGAAACAGCACCGGTTTTCCAATTCGCAGAATCTAAAGAAGAAGCGCCCGATTAGGCAACCTTGGCAACTTCCTGTTTATTACGGCAACGGTAGGCAACTTATTGAAACTACGTGGTACGGACCGCACCCTACACGACGTTTCACACGCATTTTTTCCTTTATTGGACCTTTACAGGACCTCTGGCAGAACGAAAAGCTTCGGGAAGCAACTGACACGCGGGTTGGGGGCTGGGTCTGAGTCGATGAATGCATCGGCGATAATGCATTCAGTGACACTCTGTTATCAGTCGAAGCGTATGCATAGTTGTGTTCCGTGGGAGTTGGGAGGCATGTGCATCGCCCTCCAACTCCCACTCCATTGAATGAATGGATTCACTGACCGCTAGCAGCGTCCGCGATAAAGGCGGCGACCTGCGTTGGGTGTGACAGCATCGGGACGTGGCTCGATGGAATATGAATCGTCTTTGCGTGCATCTGTTGCGCCAGCTTCTTCTCGAGCTCCGGAGCAATCATGCGGTCGTGATCCGCGACGATGTAGGAGCTCGGCTTATCTCGCCATGCGGCTTGTGTCACTTTCGCTCCTAGTTCGTTCGGTCCACTGGTCTGGCCCTGCGTTGCGGCCAGAATCTTGATCTCAGCGGCCGAAAGGTCCGGAGCAAAGTCTTCAGCAATGCCTTTGTCCGTCAGACTTAGAAAGCCCTGGGCATCAGGCCGGAATTCTTTATCGCCGGGAGGTGCCGGGAACTCATTGTTCAGATCGCCGGCAGACTGTCCGCTGTCAGGAGCAAACGCCGCGACGTAGACCAGTCTCGTGACCTTAGGATCATTGCCAGCCTCTGTGATCACGGCACCCCCATAGGAGTGTCCAACCAACAGGACCGGACCGTCCTGAAGTGCCAACGTCCGCTTCACGGTAGCTACATCTTCGGCTAACGTCGTGAACGGAAGGTGGACTGCTGTGACGTGAAAGCCCTTCGACTCAAGAATTGGGATAACCTTGCTCCAACTCGAACCGTCCGCCCATGCTCCATGGACCAAGACAATGTTGTGTATGTGCATATCCTGTACCGCCTTGCCCTGCGCTTTTGCTGAAAACGGCATTGATGAGAGGAAGCCGGCAAATGCTACCTTGCCTGCCAGTTTTAGGAGCCGCATTGGCTTCCTTTTGGAACAACGAGGATTCATAAGATACCTTTCCATGATGATCTGTCGTGTAGCCACGCGTTGATAGGCAGATCGCTAACAGATGCGGTGAAGCGCCGAGAGAAAGCATGTCTGCTTTTCCCATACAAAAGGTATCTTGAGCGCTGGCGCATACAGCCCTGCTGCCTATCAGAAGCGTGGGAAGGCTCTACGTACAAAAACCTTATTGCCCCACAAGTCTTGGCACAACGACGATAGTCCAGATGAAGAACCGTACTTTCGTCCGGTCAAGCCATTGAAGATTGGGGATATATTCTGAAATGAGTCCCAGAGCATTGGAACAGGAACCGCGCATGAAGATTTGGTCTAGGAGACTGGTCGCCCTGATGCTCTTCATCGCGTCAAACGCCATGATCGCCATGGGCCTTGAGTCGTTTGTCCGAACCTCGGAATACGCGCATTCGGTCTGGCGAATGCAGGATGGCGTGTTCAACGGTACCCCATACTCCATCGTCCAATCCGCGGATGGCTACCTTTGGATCGGAACGAGCTCCGGCGTAGTGCGATTTGACGGGGTCCGATTCCTGCCTTGGACAGCGCCTTCAGATCCTTCGGCTCTTACGGATGGGGTTTATTCTCTCGGCGCAACTTCAGACGGCAGCTTATGGATAGGGTCATGGACCCTCATGCGTTGGAAAGATGGTAATTTTTCCACCTATCCAAGCGTACGAGGAAGAATTAATGCGATTCTTCCAGATCCGACTGGAGGCGTCTGGTTTACACGTTCGCGGATATCAAATGGACTCGGCCCGCTATGCCACATCACTGATTCAACGATCAAGTGCTTTGACAAAGGAGATGGGATAGCAATCCCTTACGCCGGGGCCCTCTTCCGCGACGCCTCAGGCGATCTATGGTTAGGCGGCTCCAGAGGAATGGCAACGGGTAAGCCAGAGAAATTCGAGACATTCACTCCGTCCTTCTTGGCTGAGTCAAGTCGCCTGGGCGGGGTTGGCGCTTTTGCAGACGGTTTCGACGGTTCGATGCTCGTTGGAATGGTGCAGTCAGGCCAGAACTTGGGCTTGCAGGAGTTCAAAGACCATCGATGGAACCTGTTCAGGAAACCAGGCTTCGATGGAAGCAATCTGAAAGTGGACAATTTGCTCCGCGCCAGAGATAGTTCCCTCTGGATAGGAACATTTGATGAAGGAATTTTCGTTGTACGAGGCCAACGCGTGGACCACTTCACCACCGCCGATGGTCTTTCGAGCAACGTCGTTAATGACTTATATGAAGACAAAGAGGGAAACATCTGGGTGGTTACCTCGGGCGGCCTGGACCGTTTTAGTGCTCCGAGAGTAATTACCTTCTCCAGCCGCGATGGTTTGAGCTCTGATTATGCTGGCTCGATTCTTGCAACACATGATGGATCGGTTTGGGTTGGAAACCATGATGCCCTTGATCGTATTCGAAACGGTGCTATCTCATCGATACGCAATCAAGAGGGCTTGCCTGGAGGTCGCGTTACCGTTCTATTAGAAGAACCGGCCGGCCAACTCTGGGTCGGTGTCAACGATACTCTTTCGGTTCGAGAAGGAGAGCGATTCCACACCCTTTCTCGTGTCGATGGCAGTCCGGTCGGCACTCTCCAGCGGCTGATCAAAGATCAAAGCGGCGATTTGTGGGGCGTTCCTGTGCCCTCCGGTCCACAGCTCATTCATATTCATCGGTATGCCGTCGATGAAGAGACAATTGGCCCGTTAAATTCAAAAATCATGTCCATCGCAGCTAGCCCCACCGGAGGAATCTTGTTGGGTTTTAGAGATGGAAAAATTGCTGCATACAAAGACGGCCGTCTGAAGACTCTCCTTTCCACGAATGAGCCAATCAACGATCTCCGATTCACAGCGGACGGTCATATCCTTGCTCTTTCTTCCGGGAAAATCACAGGTTGGCAAGGCAAGCATTTGCAGAGTTTAGGAGTGCAGAATGGATTGCCATGTGATCGAGCATTCACCTTTCTTCTGAACAGGCAAGGAACACTTTGGCTTTATACTCCTTGTGGACTGATCGCGATCGACGCTCAAAATCTTCAGAGATGGTGGACAGGCTCCAGGTCCATTCTGGAGTATCGTCTTTTCGACAGCTTCGATGGAGTCCAGGCAGCTTGGACATCATTCACACCGCCTGCATCTGAGGGCCCAGATGAAAAGTTATGGTTCGTCAACGGTTCCACGGTTCAGACGATCGATCCCTCAAATGTTGCCAGAAACGATGTGGTGCCTCCGGTACACATCGAAAGCGTCATCGCAGACAGAAGAAACTATCCGCTTCAGCAAGACCTTCGCTTACCGTCGCGCACGCGAGACCTGGAAATCGATTACGCAGCATTGAGCTTTACCGTGCCACAAAAGGTGCGGTTTCGTTATCGCCTTGAGGGAAGAGATAAGGACTGGCAGGATCCGGGAGTACGGCGCCAGGCGTTTTATACCGATTTGCCTCCGGGCCGTTATCGTTTTCATATCATCGCAGCGAATAACGATGGCGTCTGGAACCATGAGGGGGCGAGCTTAGAGTTCTCGATCTCTCCCGCGTTCTATCAGACCCTGTGGTTCAAGCTCGCCTTGGCAACTGCGGCGCTTCTCTTAATCTGGCTGGTCTATTCTCTGCGCCTCAAAAAGGTCACTGCCGAGGTCACTGCAAGATTGGGGGAGCGTCTGCAAGAGCGGGAGCGGATTGCGCGGGAACTTCACGATACCTTGCTCCAGGATTTTCAGGCGGTCATACTTCAGTTCCAGGCAGTATCCAAGCGCCTATTCACAGGAGATCCAAATAGGAAGGCTCTCGAAGACGGACTCGACTACGCAGATAAAGTGCTCGCCGAAGGGCGGGATCGCATCCAGGACATTCGTGCCGATACGCGGGCATTCGATGAGCTTTCAGATGCCATAGGACGCTATGGAAAAGAACTTGCACAAGCCCGCTCTGCCTTGTTCGCTATTACTGTAACCGGCGAACAACTGACGCTTGATCCGATCATCCGTGATGAAGTCTACAGAATTGGCCGCGAGGCTATCGGAAATGCATTCAAACACTCAAGGGGCTCAAAGGTCGAAGTTGAACTCGCATACGGCCCTGCAGAACTTCGCATGAAAATCTCTGACAACGGAAACGGAATGGAGTCCCAGGTGTTGAAGGATGGACGGCCAGGACACTGGGGCCTTCCCGGCATGCGGGAACGAGCAAGAAAGATTGGGGCTACGCTCGATCTCTGGAGCAAGCTTGGCGAAGGCACCCGGCTGCAACTGAATTTGCCCGTGCGGTGTGCTAACCGAAACAGTGGTGGATGGAAGCGCTGGGCGCATCAGAGAGACACCAGGGAGGAAAGCAACACTCAATGACTTCTTCTGCTCAAATCAAAGTTCTCGCGGTCGACGATCATCTCCTTTTGCGCAAGGGGATAGCGGCGGTGATAGAGGAAGAGCACGACATGCTGCTGGTAGGGGAAGCGGCGACAGGACAGGAAGCGATTGAACGCATCCGGGACCTTCGGCCCGATGTAACCCTGATGGACCTGCAATTACCGGATATGAATGGCATCGATGTAATCGCAGCTATTCGTAAAGAGTTCCCGAAAGCGCGCATAGTGGTGCTTACTACGTACCGGGGAGACATTCAGGCCCTACGCGCCCTTCAGGCCGGTGCTTCCGGCTATCTATTAAAAACCATGATCCGCAAGGATCTGCTGGAGACAATCCGGACGGTTCACTCTGGACGACGGCATGTCCCGCCCGAGGTGGCCGCTGGACTCGCAGAGCACGTCGCCATGGATCAATTGAGTGAACGAGAAATCTCAGTCCTGACAATGGTTGCCCGCGGTATCTCCAACAAGAATATCGCGGCCGAGTTGGGGGTAACCGAACGTACTATCAAAGGGCATGTGAGTAGCATCTTGTCCAAACTCGGAGCAAACGATAGAACTCACGCAGTCACGATAGCAATGAAGCGGGGATTCATCGATCCAATTTAATTCGGAACTTAAGTTTGGTAGAGGAATGTCTTCATTTATGGAGACTTGGACTTTCTTTTTACTATGCAGCAGAGTTTGCCTCTGCCCACAGGATGCAGTTAGGTGTCGTTAGGGAGAATGATGAAAACAGTGCTGATTACTGGAACGTCCAGTGGAATTGGGGAAGCTGCAGCGCAGTATTTCCTGAAACGCGGATGGAGGGTATGCGCCACCGCACGGCGGCTGGAGAGCCTCGGAGCTTGGAGCCGCATGGCCGATGTCATCCCGCTGTCTCTGGATGTGACGAGTTCAGATTCGGTTCGCGCGGCGGTAATGGAATCAGTCCGAATAGCCGGTCGGCTTGATGTGCTCGTCAACAATGCCGGAATCGGCTTGGCAGGCCCTTTGGAGGCAATCCCGATCGATGAGATCGAGCGGCATTTTCAAACCAACGTCTTCGGCTCGATCCGAATGATTCAGGAAGTCCTGCCCATCTTCAGGAAGCAAAAGCAGGGCGTGGTTGTCAATGTATCGTCCGTATCAGGACGGTTCGGAGTTCCGTTCCTCTCTCCGTATTGCGCGGGAAAGTTCGCACTCGAAGGCTTAAGCGAATCCCTTTACTACGAACTTCTTCCATTCAACATCCGCGTAAAGCTGATAGAACCCGGCGGTATCAAGACGAGTTTTACGCAGAAATTTGCCCAGCACGATGCCTACCAGCCCAATCTGGGTTCTGTAGAAACTCGCATGAAACAGGCATCGGGGCCGGAGTCCGCTCTTCCAGGACCGGAGAGCGTCGCGGAGGTCATCTTCAAAGCCTCCATCGATGGAAGCAAGCGACTGCGCTACCCGGTGAAAACACAGGGAGCGTCGATACTGCAGCGGCTTCTTCCAGAACAGCAATGGCGCGCTATCCTGGGCAAATCACTTGGCATCGCGAAACGAGTCTCCGATGCGTAACGGCTTCATGTCAAATAAGCAGCCAGAAGTGCACGAATGGAAATCGAGGGAGGCCCGTCTCATACATGATGCCGTGAGCTGGATTGTTTTCTGGAGCGGAGCCGACGAACGAAGGCCGTAGTTGGCGGGATGCGGGTGCAGTACCGTCCTTCCTGGTGCAATTAGGGCCAGATAGGGGAATGAGGGGCGATTAGCCTGGAGACGGTGCTCCGTCTGATGGTGAAACGATCTATTGCGTCCCCAATTTCGCCAGCCAGACGTCAATTGTTGATTTCAGACCAATGCACTCATCCAGCGGGTTGGTGTCGGCCTCTCTGGGCTGGTAACGACAAACCCGCTTGTAGGAAGGGAACGATCACTGGCGAGACTCCGACTTGTCGAGACTTAAGTCTGCGCTACATCGCCGTGAATCCGCCATCGGCCACAAGATCGATGCCCGCGATATAGCTGCTCTCGGCCGACGCGAGAAAAGAACGGTTGCGGCGATTTCTTCGGGTCTGCCAATTCGGCCAAGGGGGATACGGGAGGCGAATTGAGTGATGGCTTTGGCCGCTTGTTTAGAGGGAAAGGTGATTTCGCGTGGACTTGATTTTCTTATCTCCTCAGCTCGCCCACTCTGTCACAGCAGCGTCGTGTCTTGACGTCCCCATCCAGGCTGCTGCATCTTCAGATGCACCTGTTATTGAGGCTATTGGCGGTGGACACGCTGCCTGACGCTCCAGCAGCACCTCCATCTCGACGTCAGCTCGATCCAGCAGATCCCAGTTGACGAAGATACAGTCCTAACTAAATAAACGGCCGCTCACCGAAAAGAAGAAAAGCCCAAGCCAATAGCCGGGGCTTTATCAATATAGAAAAATCGATGTCTTCTCTCGTTAAGATATTCAGACATATTTGGGTCGGCGCTTATTGGCGTGGCGATGCGGTTGCGAGCACGGGTTTAGATTCTGCAATCTTAAATTAAATCCCGATCCCGGCGCCACACTGCGTCGATGCGGAGCGCTTCCTGAACCGCTTGGCGGGTCCCAATCTGGAAGGCTTCTGGTACGAGGCTGACGTCCAGCATCCTCGCGCCATATTCTGTAAGCTTCAGAAACGCTGCACTTGGCGTGACCACATCGACTTGAGCCCCGTGTTCCCGAAGGCCTGCGATCTCTGCGTTGAGCCCGGCGTTCAGGGTCTCTCGGTCTGGATTGTTGACTCCTGCCGGCAAAACCAAAGGGGAGCACGATACAACTATCACGGCGTCATGGCCCGTGGCCCGGTCCGCATTGAGCGCGCTACGGACGCCACCATCCATATATCGATCGCCATTGATAGTGATCGGCGGCCAAACTCCCGGCAGGGCACAACTGGAGGCTATGGCGAGGACCAAAGGAACGCCCGACCCCCTATGCCAAACGATGCTTTCACCCGTACGGACGTTCACCGCCGTGGCTTGAAGGTTCTCGGGCCACTCCTGGTTCGCCAAGAAATCCAAACGTCGAATCGACTGCTCTTCGCTCGGCGTCGGTGAGTCTAACGCCATTCGTCCGATTGCCTGACGCTGGATCTCGGGAGAAGACGACTGCGAGGCCTCCGCGAACGCCTTGACCAGTAAAGCCATGCCGTTCGGCTTTGGAGGGGCGACGGATTGCCCAGGTGGCGGCACGGGAGCAGTAAGATCAAGCTCAATCTCGAGAGCGAGCTGAGCTCCTGAGATCGCACCGGCGGAGGTTCCAACAATCAAGTCCGCCGACCTGAGCATCACCCCTTCGGCGACAAGCTTCGATACGAAGCCTGTTTCCCAGGCACGACCGACCGGCCCTCCTCCACCCAAGACGAGCGCGCGCTTCCTGGTGGATGGATCGCGTGTTTCAGACACTAAAATGTTCTCCATTCCAAACCATCTCCCTGCATTCTTACAAGTGCGAGTTATGGAAACGTTGTATTTTCATGACGAGAAACCTCAACGTTCTCCCTAACATCTGTTCATTGCGATCGTGATGAGATCTCTGGTTCTGTCGTCGCTCCGGGGCCAAAAGCAGAGTGTACATTACGGAATGGCCCCCCGCCAGGCGGGGTAACGGTCGACAAGGAGCTTAGGAATTGAATAATTTCGTTTGTCGCTAGAAAAGGTAGAATTCAGCTCCCAGAGGATTTCAACCTCTCCGGGAGTGTAGGGCAATCACGGAATGCCACTCCTCCCCACAACCGATACTCATGCCCTGAAGCACGGCTTGGATGACAAGGTCAGGATCGTCAAAAGATACGGGACCTTCGGGGTTCATATGCCGCCCAGCGCAATGCACCGCATTTTCCACGAGATGCTTATCGTACTCACCAATTGTCAATGAGTGCATTGGCGATTGGGCACTAATCGAGAAGACCGGCCAGTTTCCACGCAGGATGTGCTTTCGCTTGACAAGCGTAGCCACCTGATCACCTGGTATTGCGAACACAAAGGGTGCGATGGACTTTCGTATCGTCGAGGCTGGCTTCTTCCGAAGCTCCTCCACCCATGATTCCGAAAGCCTGTGCGTGATCTCTTGAACTTCCAGAAGTACTACTCCAGAAGTCGTAGCCCAATGTGAAGATGCGCGCGTGTCGATTAAAGTAATTTTTGTCGAAGTACATAACGTGAAGTTCGTCTATTGTTGGGAGGCGCCAATCGCTGAATCCGTCCAGCTTCAGCGCCTTGCAGTACTGCCCAGCTGCGCTCCAACCTATGTCCCGGTCGTTATCTTTTCGAGCCCACATGAGCGCCGAAGATTCATCCTTCCAGACAGTGGGCAAAGGTGTTGCCCCACAATTAACGGCCGCGGCATACCAGTCTTGGACAATCCTAAAGGATTGCGCTGGGTTCAACGAAGTGGGCAGGAGAAGAGACTTTTTATGGGTGTAACTAATACTCGTGCTGTTGCGCTGCCCTTCTGTCTCAACCACAGGTGAAAGAAGGTCCATATACATTTCGCCCAAGCTGTCATCAAGCAAGTGTGTCGTATAGCTGCGCGATGCTTACCTCGTGTTCATGGGAGCGGATGTCGGCGAAGTAAAAAAAAGCGATTCGTCGATTTCTGTCCAAGCAACTGTTGCAACATATCCATAAAGTGAGATGTTGCAAACAGCCCGTTCGCGGCCACTCCGTCAATCTTTGGGAGACCATGGTCGGAGTAGAGGTGGTTCATCCCCACATCGTCGGGCTGGTAGGTAATGGTTTCCGTAGTTTCGTTCCCAAGTGAGAAAGTCGCATCCAGCTGGGTGGCAGCATCACAGGTCCGATCCATCCATTCAGGCAGAAGCTGGCCTCGAACATTCAATTCATCATTGCCGTGCGCGGAGGGGGAATGGCAAAGTACATGTCGCTCACGTTGGCGCGGACTGAAGCCAAAGCAGTAACCATTGATGCCGAGCTTTGCTGGTCAAGATCAGTTCTGGTGGAGGATAGAGATGTGCAGACGTCTGCGAGTGTTGTGTTGGCGTCATCGAGACGGTTCTGTGTTAGCTGCGCACGCAGCTCCAAATTCTCAAGATCTTTCTTCGCGAGGTCTAATTTCGACTGTGTTTCTGTGAGTTGGAGCTTTGCGTCAGCAGCCTTCAGTGCGTCTTGTTTCCTGTCGAGGGAGCTTTGCTTGGCAGCCAGGATTTCTTTGGTCACTCCCAAAACCAAAGCGATTGTCAAACAGAACAGCGAAATCCATCCTCGTGGTGAAATTCTCTCAATGAGGCGCTGTTCTCCGTCACGCCATGTCTTCCCCCCAAAGGCGGCCAGTGTGGCGATAGTACTGATCAGCAAGAGCGCTACGTTAAGAGCGGTCGTCATCGGATATGGATTCGGGATTCATGTACTTTATAGCATTGAGCAAGCGAATGCCGTAAAGCCGTTGGCTTGGTCATTGAACATCAAACCGCGTTCGCAGCAGTACGAACGCATATGGTCATCGGTGAGTACCAGGATGCGGCTGGAACCGCCCTTTTGCTTTCGTTCGCCTTCTCGTGCTGAGTCATCGATCTCCCCAGCTCAAGTTACTGTGCCGGCGATGGCCATTCCCGAAGAGATCGCACCAGGTTCCGTAATTGCAGACTGCAGAATCGACAACTCATGGGCTCAAGTGTCGATCGGTGCCAACAGGCCAATGCGCTCATTGAGCCGACCGTATGCCCGATTACTTCCGAGAAGCGCGTTTATCAGGAGTTGCGTAAGTTACCGGCGCTGCTGTGCTTCAGCTATCCAGGCGACGGCGTCAGCACCAGCTGCTATACGAAGCGGTGCAGATGAATCGTTGGCGACTCGCCAGATCGCTTCGGAGACATCGTTGGCGTGGGTCACCGGTCCGGAGTTGTCGCGGATGCTGGACAGAACACGCTCGATCATCGGCGCATAATCTGGGTTGTCGAGGCCGCGCAGGTGAGGCATCGCGTTGGCGCCGAACCTTGTCTCGGGTGACCTTCCTGGCAGGACCAGATGGACGCGCACACCCAGAGGCTGCACCTCCAGCGCTAAGGATTCGGTGAAGGCGTCGACCGCAGCCTTGCTTGCTCTGTACAGACCGATCAGAGGAAGTGCTTTGACTGTGACGGACGATGTTACGTTGATGATCACGCCTGAGCGGCCCTCGCGAAATGTTGGGAGGACGGCCTGAATCATTGCAAGCGTTCCGAACGTGTTGGTTTCGAACATGCCGCGCACTGTATCGAGGTCGACCAACTCGACCGGCGACGGCAAACCAAAGGCCGCGTTGTTGACCAACACATCGATGTGGCCGGCATCGGAAACCGCACGAGCGATACTCTCTGAATTGGTCACGTCGAGTGGGAGAATTTGCAGGCGATCCGACTTTGGCAGCACATCCGCATCTGGCGTCCGCATCGTAGCCACCACATCCCAACCGCGATCGAGAAAGAACTTCGCTGCGTCCAGGCCAAAGCCTGACGAACAACCCGTAATAAGAATCTTCGACATAGCACCTCCAAAGTGCAAACCAACAGATCTGAAGATAACCCTGGTTGGCAGGACTTTCTATAGTTGACCGTCGCTGATTCTTTTGCGAGAGTCTTGATATGTCGAATGATCCACTCGCCGAGGTTGTCACCCTGCTTCAACCCACAGCCCGCTTCTCCAAGTTGGTAGAGTGCGCCGGAGAGTGGAGAGTCCACCGCCTAGCAACAGGTGACCCGTTCTATTGCGCGATCCTTGAGGGCTCTTGTCGCGTCATCGTGAACGGGCAAACACTCACGCTACAGGCAGGGGATTTCATGCTGGTGCCTGCAATACACGACCTCATCAACGAGAGCCTGACACCGCCTCCGGCTGGAGTGAACACACCACCGATTGAGACCAGCCCCGGATGTTTTCGCATCGGTCAGCAAAGTGGCCCCGTACAGTCACGCATTCAACTGGGACACTGCCACTTTGACTCTCCCGACGCAGAGTTGTTGGTCTCGTTGCTGCCGCAGGTCATCATCGCCCGCGGCGAGCCGAGGCTCGCTCTTCTGCTGCAGTTGATCAACGAAGAGACTCGTGCACGGCGTTCCGCGCGCGACCTTGTGCTTCAAAGGCTGTTGGAGGTGATGTTGATTGAGGCATTACGGTCCGGCATCGATGCATCATCCGCACCCGGCCTCGCTCGTGGCCTGGCCGACGAGCATCTTGCAATCGCTCTGCGAGCAATCCACGCACGGCCCGAACATTCCTGGACGGTGGCGGATCTCGCTAAGGATTCCGCTCTGTCGCGCTCAGCCTTCTTCGCGCGCTTTGCTCGCACGGTAGGGCTGGCTCCGATGCAATACCTACTTGCGTGGAGAATGGCGCTGGCGAAGAAGCGGCTGAGAGCACGCGACCTGGCCATCGAACAGATCGCGGGTAGTGTGGGTTACAGTTCGGCCAGCACGTTCACGATAGCGTTCACCCGCCATGTAGGCATTCCGCCAGGACGTTACGCGCGGATGCAGATGAATGGGCGTGATCAGGAAATGCCAGTCAACGCCTCGAACACATAAAACCACGATCTCGCCAATCTTCAGTCCCTATAAGTCGGCATAGCGTCAGACATCTCTAACTAACGCGAGTCGGCCCACCTGATGCATTCTTCGGGGTTGACGAAAACTCCCATCGCAGCCACATCGACTAGGGGAGGCGGAATCCAGCTCACGAGCGTACGGCCTGAGAAGCCGAGCCAAAGGTCCCAGGGCGGGACGTTGTTCGTGTCAAAGAATCCATTTGAGCTAGCGTCCGCGGCGCCACAAGCGAGATTCTCGCTCGGGGTGTACAAGAGAAAGCGGCCTCCCTCGTCATTTACGAATTGCTCGTCAACATTTGCGGCCACAAATCCTGCACGCAATGTCACAACTTCTTCGACCGCTTCTATCCAAGGAGTGTCGTTTTCAAATTGATCCAGGCTAAAGGTCGGTTTCAATTCTGGGCTTCGAAAAAGGCTGTCCATAGGGCCGAGGAGATCCCGAATCTCTTTGAGTTGAGCAACTGCGAACTGGTACTGACTAATACCAGCGACGCTTTCAAGACCCCTTCGGTTCATGATTTCGATTGCTTCATTCCAATTCTGTTCGGCTACGTTGTAAGAGGACTGTCGACGTCGAACGTCATCCGACTCGGCACCCATAGTCGTAGCTTTCCTTTTGCACCAAGCAATGGTGTCAGCTAACGTGCTTTGAAAGAGCTTTGGATCGAGAGCCGTCATGAAGCAATTGTATTTGTGGGGCGATAACACCCGCATACCTTCGCAAGGGGCCGATAGCAGATTAGTAACGAGAAGTCAGCATAGCGGAAGTAATCGTCCTTCGAATGGAACTATCAACTGTTTGCAACTGTGTAACGCACTCATCGAAAGCTGTTTCCAGTCCGAATCGAAAATTAGCGAAAAGGTACGTGGGAAGCAGCCTGAGAATCTCTTATTGGACCTCCGCAGAACTTCCGGGAAAACCTTAGGCTTCTTCAAGCTACAGCATCTAAAGAAGAAACGCTCGATTAGACGCCGTTGGCCACTTCATGTTCATAACGACTTCCAGACGCACCTCTTTGAAACTACGTGGCACGGACCGCACTCTACACCACGCATTACACGTAAATTTCCTGCTATTGGACCTCTGCAGTACCTCTGGCCGGTGGCGAGTAATTTCAGGAAGACGCGACCAATCAGCCTGGCAAACGCCCCAAAGCAATCGAGGCTGCTGAGACGAAGGGTCCCGCTATTATCGGGACGTCACAAGGGATCAGCTCGACTGCTGACTAGCCAATGATCGAGGTTTCCTCTGAAAAGAGGAATTGAACGCGCTTACCGTCGGTAAACTTTTGCTCATCGAACTGGATGACATCTGTGTAGTCCTTTGAACTGAAGACCCCGTGAAAGCCCTCCATATCGTCAAACCAGAGCTGTGCTACTCCGTCATAGTCTGCAATGAGCATGCTGCTCGGTGGATCTGGGATTGTTCTCGATTGAATGTAACGACGAACATGTCGCTTCACGGAAGGCTGAGTTGAGAAAAGTTGCGCATGCACGTCTCGCCAATGTTCGACGAACTGCTCGTGCGTGAGGTCGGGGCGACGATAGATCAATATATCGACTTTCAATATGATGTCCTCCGGATACGAATGTGGCCCCAGCTCCTGGCCTTTTGAAAAAAAGCGTTGGGGTTAAATTAGGGAGTTGAATTTATCGTTCCGAAGGAGAGAACAGGATCTGCACCTGTGATTGCTCGGTAGAGAACAATCCCGTACTCTGATGCGGAAAATTGATTTTGACCGGTGACGAGCTTTTGGTCGAGAACTACTCGTGAACCTCCTGGTTCAACGCCGTCAAACACGGCTTCTACTCCTTCCAGAACCGGCTGCGGAAAGTGAGGTATAAAGAAGCCTGATCCGAGCCTCTCTTCCAATTCGCGGTCTTCGGCCCGGGTGTATCCAGTTACATGACGCCCGCGAATGCGCTCTGGGTTATTTACGAGCGCGATTGAACCATGGCAAATAGCTCCAATAACCTTGTCATGGGCCCAGAAGTACTCGAGTGTCCTGGCAACGTCCTCGTTCGGGTAGAGATCGTAGACAGCTCCCAGGCCGCCTGCGACATGGACGGCAGCGTAACGATCAAGATCTACCGTCGATAGTTTCGTTGTCTCTGCCAGCTTCGACGCAAACCTCCCGTCCGAGAAGAAGCCTTTGGTGACAAGATCATTGGGCTCGTGCGAGCCCTGGGTTGCTGGATGGCTTAATGGATCCCAGACAACTCTGCCACCTTCTGGAGTCGCGAAGTCGATTTCGATTCCGTGTTCGATGAGATGCCAGTATGGATGTGTGACTTCCGACAACCAGGTTCCCTGATCTGAACCTGTGATGATGAAGAGGACGTTCATGTGCAATCTCCCGAGATGGTATGGCACCGGCGCAACAGCTACGAGGTCGAAAGACGCCAACCTGTACCGGCTTCGCCTTTTGCCGCGCTGACGACTAAGGTATAGCTGGAAGACAGATCGGATTCTTGAGGAAAATGATCAAAATTGTCATTTGCGACGAAGAAGCGAGATGAAGCGTGGTGTGAGAGAGCAAAGGAATGTCCTCTAATACGTGAGTACGATTGGAAGCGTCTTCGCGGGTGTTCTGATCCGGCTCTTTGATCGAGAGTGACCATTACTGGTCGCTACAGCTCACCAGTAATGAACTGTGCTTGGCCGTTTCCAAAGCTCCAGTCAAAGTCCGAGTTTGTAACGATGGACACAATCACGTCGCCCGGATCGATATTGCAGCTTTGTTTCAGTTCATAACAGAGGCTGGCATAAAAGGCCAACTTCGAATCCTGGTTGCGAGGTCTGCTCGTTACGCTGACGATTACGAGATTTCTCGTGCGTGGTATCTCCAATCCGGTGTCTTCAGCGATCAGGTTCGATTCCGGGTGTTCATGGTAGACCTGATATCTATCCCGTAGTGGAACTTTGAAGGCTGACACGATCGCCCGGTGTGCCGCGTCGAGTAAATCTTTAATCTCCTGCTTGCTGCGACCTTCAATTGCGTCAATTCGGATAAGAGGCATACGGGAACCTTTCTATATCGAGAGTTCGCTTTGTAAGTTTCAGAGATTTCTGCCGCTTCCAATTAGACCGCCTTATGGGTCTTCACTTTCAGTCGGTCAATTGGGTTGCGCCCGCATCCGACGCTTTCGTGACGGCGTCGATGAATCGGTGCATTTGTACGGCGTCGTTGAAGCCCGGCGCTCGGGATGCACCGCTAGTCCTGTCTGCTGCAAACGCCGCATACAGGTGGACGAGATCCTGAACACTGGCGTCGAGGGAAGAGGATACAGGCAACTCGTACTCCGCGGGGACCGGCATGATCTCCAGTTTCCTTCCGCTCCCCCGCGCACCTTCGATGAGATTGTCGGTCACATTTCCAAAAGATTTTGTGTTTGAAATCTTGAGATCTCCTTCGGTCCCTGTGAGATCGATCTGCAAACCCGCGTTGTTCAGTTTTCCTGCCTCGATCTGCACGGAGTAGAGTGCATCGTTTGAAAGCCTGCCCTGAACCAGGACCTCATCCGGCGTCTCGTTAGGAAAACTTTCTCCTGTCCTGCTCAGAGTAAGAGTTGGAAACTGCTTAGCGACGATCGCGCTGACGGTCTGCGGTCGGCCTGCGACGTAGAAGAGCAGATCGAAGAAGTGCCCCCCGTAGATGGAGAGCAGGTGCGAGAAGTTTGCCGCGGGAAGCGTCCACTCCAGAGAAGGGGGTCGCACAGGTCCGAAGTACTCGATACTGACGTGCATTCTGATCGAGCGGAGATCTCCGATGTAGCCCTGAGCGAGCAGGTCTCGAAGATAACGCGCGCTCGGCCCCATTCGTCGCTGGAGACCCACAATGTGTCTTACCCCGGCAGCCTTAGCGAGGGCGAGCAGGTTCTGAGAGTCGGCCGTCTTTGTGGTGAGGGGCCATTCACAGTACACATCCTTGCCTGCTTCGATTGCCCGGCGGCTCAGGGGGGCATGTTCCGGGGCAGGCGGCAGCACCACTACCAGGTCAACCTCGGGGTGCTCTATCAGCTGGGTTGGATCTGTAAACGCGTGGCGGATCCCGAAGCTCTTTGCAAGTTCCTGCGCCTTGACCATCTCTCTGCTTGAGACTGCCGTGATCTCGTATTGCGGGAGACTTTGAAGTGCTGGGATATGGCCGTATCGCGCCCAGTTGCCGACGCCGATGAGGCCAGCACGGATTCGATCCTTTGAAGTTCCTTTCATCTCTCCTCCTTGACGGGGGCGTGAAGCGCTCAGTTGAGCGGTTCGCCGAGTCTTTTGTGATGCGCCAAATTACAGTCAGCCCTTAGACGGAAAGGACTCGCCAAACATAGGCTTCCCACTCTTCGATTGATCTTCGGTGGCCTCGTCCTGAATGACGTCCCAGTGCTCGACGAAAATGCCATCTACGATCCGAAGAATGTCTGCGGTCACCCACGCTGTCTGACCGAAACCGGAGAATCGTCCATGTACGATTACATGGTTATCGTCGGCCAGGATAAGGCCGTGCTCATAGCGGAGCGTCGGCGGCAGACTCCTGATCAGGTCGAACAGGCCATCACGTCCCGGACCGATGTGGACGCTGTGCTGAATATAGCTGGGCGACCAGAACTTCTCGGCTTGTTGGTAGTCACGCCTATTGAACAATGTATCGAAGGCCTCAAGGACGAGCGCCTTATTGTGTTCCTGTTTGCTGTCGGACATTGAGTTTCCTTTGCAGTTGAGAGAAGAGGTCAGAGCTTTCGCCGTGGTTCCCTCTACGTTAGGCGTATGTTTGTGAGGTCAATAGAGACGAGTAAAGGCACAGGGATCTTCTGTTTACTGTCGTCGCAGGCGAAGACTCTCCGTTGGGTCGGGATTTGAATGCCATTTACCTCTCGATAGCCAAGAGCATAGTTGACGCCTTTTGCGCTACCCAGCACATCAACCGTGTACTCATGGCGACGCAGCAGGCCGTCAGGTCCGAAGTACGAGATCTGCCTATGAGTATGGCTCGCTATGTTCGATGGAAAGATTACCTGAAGAGGACGCCATACTTCGTTGTTCTCATACCACGGCTCGAGTTCCTGCGTAACGAACCCCGGATAGGTGAAAAGGAAAGGAATCGTAAAGTATGTCCAAAGCGCGTAGTTGCTGAAGTAGCCGACATGAAAATCATCCCATGGCGTCTCTGCGAGCTGTCCGGCGAAGGCTTCTCGAGGCTGCTCACGTACTCTCCGCCCTTCATCGGATCCCGATTCCAGGACGATGTCGCCGGCTGCGAGGGTCAACCTATGATCGCTATCTAGGAGGAGAGTCGAAATCCATTGTTCGTGCAGTTCTGCCGAAACGTGAATATTTTTGAGCACATCAGGTCGGCCTTTAAGATGCCACAAAGCACCGCCGATAGAAGCATCTGCTTCTAGTCGGCTAAAGCTGTTCCATTGAGCCAGGCCGCCGTGGGCCTCGACAGCAAGGTGCAGTAGGTCTTTCATTTCATCCTCCAGATGCAGTGTGTCGTTAGGCTGGAATCAGGTTGGCGCTACGAAGACCTTCGAAAAATGTGGAGAACATCGTCTCCGAATCCATACAGTCAGCAAAGCCTGCCTGGCGGACTTTGACCGTGCTCGATACGTTGTCGAAGTCCTGCCGGAACGCAAAGTCGCCGAAGCCCCAGTTGACAATCTGGTCGTAGGGAATCGGCTGCAGGCCATGCTTTTTCACGATGGTGTCCCACAGTGGTCCCTTGTCCGCCATAAAGGTGGTGAGAGAGAAGGAGACGGGCTCCGCGACCTCCATCCCGAACATACGTGCAATGCGCGGCCACATGTGCTGCCAGCGCATAGTGTCTCCGTTCGTAACATTGAAAAGTTCATTGCGCGCGGAGGCCGCGTTGCCAGCCCATACCGTAGCTTTGGCGAGAATCTCCGTTGACGTTACCTGATACATTGCGCGATACACATTCTCCGGCCCGGGGAAGCGAAGCGGCAGACCGAGTTCGCGGGAGATGACTGCGTAGACTGCAATGACCATCGTCAGGTTCATGGCGGTCCCAAACGAAGGACCGCAGATTGCACCGCCGGGGCGCAAAACGGTATAGTCCCAGGAACTATTTTGCTGTCGCTCGCGGAGAAGGTCTTCCTGGGTGTAGTAGTAGTTAGGAGGCATCAGACGAGGGTCGTCCTCGCGAGCCGGGGTCTTATATTTGCCCAGATCCGACCCATATGCCTTGCCACCCTGATAGATGGTGATGTGGCGCAACCTTGGTTGCCCCGTCTCCACGTAGTCCAAAAGATTGCGGAGTATGCGAATGTTCGCATCACTCTTCTCCGCCGGCGTCGACTTATCCACATACGCACCGAATACCAGGTGAGTGGCCGATGGGATCACCGACAACTTAGTCCTGATGTCCGATTCGTCGTTGAGATCCACGGCAATGTTAGAGACCGGTCCTTCGTTCTCCACCGACCGTCTTGAGAGCCCATAGATTTTGGTGTTCTGAAGTTTGGCATACCGCTCCACAACTCCTCTGCCGGTAACACCCTGAGCCCCAGCGACGATTACGATACGATCTTTCTGCAGGTCGGCGTCTTGATCCATCTTGAAAATTACCTCCGGTCTTTGATGATGTAAAGAACCAAACGGTTCATAAAGCGAGCGAGTGCCTCTCGAGATCTCCGATTGCTACCTATGTTTACCTGCCCTCGTCGCGATGGGGGCGGATGTGAGTTCCAGCCGCAGGCGTTGATTCTTGATCAGAAGTTCACAGACGAGCTTCTGCAGTCCTTCGAAGCGGACTCTCATCTCCTCCATATCTCTTTCCGGACCGATGAGAAGATGAGGTGAGTACTCGTTGTCCATTTGCGGCCCTCTTGAGTGACTCCGGAATCAAAGACGGACGGTTGCATTCCGGGCGGCAGGAAACTTGAGGTCAGCATAGGCTTCTTGCTCATCTCTGGCTTTGCAGATTTGCCCTCTTTTGTGAAATTTGCCCAATCGTCTTGAGCCGGATGTGGGAACGTACCGCGGCGCTATCCAGGTAGAGGCTTTGCGCGTGCGGTGAATCGTGTTGCCTCGATTAACATCTAAATTGACCATGGGACGACCAAAGGGATTCAGCCGCGAAGACGTTCTGTTGAAATCGATCTCTGTCTTTTGGGAGAAAGGATTCGCGGAGACTACGGTCCAGGATCTCGAACGCGCGACTGGAGTAAATAAGTCCGGTCTCTACTCTGAGTTCGCAAACAAAGAGGACATCTTCCTTGCGAGTCTTGAGCACTATCTCCAGACTCGGGGTGGTGAGGAAATTCTTTCAGCTCAACCTCTGGGCTGGGATAATATCCGCCGTTATCTCGAGATCGGTCAGACATGCTACACGGGCAAAAAAGGGTGCTTCTCCGTGAATTCGATGCGGGATGTTGCGATGCTTCCTGCCGAAGGGCAACAGATGATCTCGCGGAAAAACCTCACGCTGAAAAGGCTTCTGGTGCGGAATATCAAAGCGGAGCTACCATCTGCTCATGCAGATGTTCTGGCGGAGACGATTCTGACGTTTTTTTCCGGACTCTGCATTGAGCAGAATTTGCATCCCAACAACGCAATCGTCTCCCGGAAGGTCGCAGGCTTTATGCGTTTTCTCACCCAATCGAAGTAGCCTGTCCACCGGATTCTGTGCGGCGCTACGCGCGCCATAAGCCCTTCGTGGGGTCATTCTTCAGCTCAGAGTTTCTGACGTTTTCTCAAGGAATTGCGACGGCGATCGCGACTCTGACTCGAGCGGCATAGAGCTGCAAAAAAAGTCAAAATTGCCAAGACTCGTCTGCCAGTGACTTCTATGCTCGGGTCAAGAAGTCAGCAGTCAGCCTGCTTTCTCTATGCGGACCCTTCGCGGAACACTGCGATCAGGTCTGTTTCTACGGGGGAAGAGTCATCGTTCTCTCCGAGTTGGTTTGGTGGTAGATAGTCATTTTGAACCAAATGGTTCTTTACGAGCATCTGAGTCTGTGTGAACTATGAAAGCTATGTTTAGACGCGATGGCTACGGCAGCATTGTGCCTCGATCATGAGATGACCACACTTTTTAGGAGTAGATCTATGAGCCTAGCCAAAGGTTATGCAGCATTGTCCAAGGACAGCCCACTTGCCCCCTTCACATTCGCGCGTCGGGATCTGCGTGAAAACGACGTGTCGATCGAGATCCTGTACTGCGGGATCTGCCACTCGGACATGCACACCATCCACGGCGAATGGGACGGGACGGTCTACGCGGAGGGAACCATCTATCCTTGCGTGCCGGGGCATGAGATCGTCGGTAAAGTTCAATCAGTCGGTGGAGGGGTTTCGAGGTTCAAAGCTGGCGATCTGGTAGCTGTCGGGACTATGGTGGATAGTTGCAAAGAATGCAGCGCCTGCATGCGAGGACTGGAACAGCACTGCCAGAGGGGCGCTACCTGGACCTACAACGCGCCGGATCGGATTACAGGGGAGAACACGTATGGCGGTTACTCCAATTCGATCGTTGTACGTGAGGAGTTTGTTCTAGCGGTCAAGCATGCCGAGAAGGATCTGGCAGCCGTAGCGCCCCTCCTGTGCGCTGGCATTACGATGTGGTCGCCATTGCGCCACTGGCAGGCGGGTCCCGGCAAAAAAGTGGGAATCGTCGGCATCGGCGGATTGGGCCATATGGGGATCAAGCTCGCGCATGCTCTGGGCGCTCACGTCGTGGCCTTCACGACCTCGGAAAACAAGCGACAGGACGCACTCGACCTCGGCGCGGATGAGGTCGTGGTTTCGCGGAATCCTTCAGAGATGGCGGCCCATACCGCGAGCTTCGATCTCATCGTCAACTCCGTCGCGGTCAAGCATGACCTCGATCCGTTTCTAAGCCTTCTGCAGCTTGACGGCACGATGGCGCTCGTTGGCATTCCTGCCGATTCTCACCCATCACCTTCAGTGGCCGGTCTGATCGGACTACGGCGGAGTCTCGCCGGCTCGCTTGTCGGCGGCATCGCGGAGACGCAGGAGCTGCTTGATTTCTGCGCAGAGCATGGAGTGGTTGCGCAGATCGAGACAACGCCAGTGCAGCAGATCGAGAAGGCCTTTGAACGTATGGTCCGCAGCGACATCAAGTATCGATTCGTGATCGACATGCAGAGCATTCAGGAACCGCGTGAAACAAAGTCCTCCGCTCTTAGGGAGACAGACACGATGGTATCTGCCTGATCTGAGGCTTCCATAAACGCAACAATAGACACCGAAATATCCACGAGGTATGAGATGAGCGCACCGAAGAAACTGAAGCTTTTTACACCGGTCCAGTTCGGACCCATGCTATTGAAACACAGGGTCGTGATGGCCCCCCTCACACGTTCTCGATCCATCCAGCCCAACTCTGTGCCAGGAGACCTGATGGCAAAGTACTATGGCCAACGCGCCTCTGATGGCGGCTTCATCATCGGAGAGGCTACCAATATTTCGATTACAAGCCGAGGTTGGCTGGGGGCACCGGGACTCTACTCCGACCAGCAGGTCGAAGGCTGGAAGAAGATCGTTGATGCGGTTCATGCCAAGGGTGGACACATCTTCGCGCAGCTTTGGCATACGGGCCGGTCATCCCATGTTTCATTGACCGGAGGCGAGGCCCCAGTTTCAGCGTCCGTCGATCCGTCCTATTGGGAGAGTTCTACGCACCTCACCTCCACTACGGATGGATGGGTTCAACCATCGCCACATCGTGCTCTGTTGACATCGGAGATCGCAGGCATTGTAGAGGACTATCGCAAGGCCGCCGAGCGCGCCAAGGCAGCGGGATTTGACGGTGTTGAGTTGCACGCGGCAAATGGCTATCTCATCGACCAGTTCCTTCAGGACGGCAGCAATAAGCGGACCGATGAGTATGGCGGCTCTATCCAGAACCGGTCCAGTTTGCTGCTCGAAGTTGTGGGTGCGATGGTATCGGTTTGGGGTGGCGACCGCGTTGCTGTACGCATTGGGCCGAACGGATCCTGGAACGGTATGTCGGACAGCAATCCAGAGGCTCTGTTCACCTATGTCGCCGAACAACTGAATCAGTTCGGGCTTGCCTATCTCCACATCATCGAGCCGCGCGTGAAAGGAAATGTCGTTATTCACGAGGGCCAGGCACCTGTGGCCGCCGAGAGCCTGCGCAAGGTATTCAAAGGCAAGATCATCGCGGCGGGTGGCTTCGAGCCGGACACGGCTGAGTCGGTTGTGGAGAAGGGGGATGCCGACGCGGTAGCTTTTGGGCGTCACTTCGTCTCGAATCCCGATCTGCCCCGGCGTATTCAGGAGGGACTCGAGCTGACTGATTACGATCGCGACACCTTCTACACCTTCGACGAGCTCGGCTATACAGACTATCCCAGCTATGAAGAGGTCACTGCCTGATTTTCTTGACGATGTTGCTGCGACCGGATGTCCTCCGGTCGCGGCCTAACTTCCCAATAATCGACTAAGGAGAAGCGATGGACCCGAAGGTTAATGTAGTACTCGTACACGGTGCATGGGCAGGCGGATCATGCTGGAGCAAAGTGATCTCGTTGCTGGAAGCTAAGGGCTATCACGTTTCGGCCGCGGCAGATACCATTGACCTCTCTCGCAGACGATATCGCGGTCACTAGACGTCTTCTGGCGAAGCAGGATGGTCCTACAGTATTGGTGGGCCACTCCTATGGAGGAGCGGTGATCTCCGGCGCGGCGAAAGACGTACCTGACGTCAAGGCGCTTGTGTACATTGCTGCGTTCGGCGTGGACGAGGGTGAGAGCCTCGACAGCCTGAGCAAGCAGGGACCAGCTCCAGCCGGCGCCACACAGGTGCGTCCCGATGACAGCGGTTTCCTGTGGATCAATAGAAGCGGGTTCCATCAGGCGTTTGCCGCTGACGCCGACAGGACGGAGGCTGCAGTCATGGCTGCGGTTCAAAAGCCGCTGAGTCTGGTCAGCTTCACCGACAAGGCTGGAGCTCCCGCGTGGAAGGAGATCCCTTCCTGGTATTTGAGATCTGCGGACGACCAGATGATTCCACCACCTGCGCAGGAGTTCATGGCGAAGCGCATGGGGGCGACACTAAGTTCGATTCCGGCCAGCCATGCGTCGATCGTCTCTCACCCAGGAGAAGTAGCAGAGATCATCATCAGCGCTGCTCAGACTCTCGCAAAGTAAATCTCAAACCGGGTTCGGGCATGGTGGCGAAAATGGTAAATAGCTACAAGGCTGTAGAAATCTCCTCTCCGGGCGTATTCACACTTGTGGAGCGTCCCATGCCCAATCCAGCTAAGGGACAGGTTCGCATTCGTGTCGAAGCGTGCGGAGTGTGCCACTCGGATGCGGCGACGGTGTCAGGTCAGTTTCCTGGACTTACGTTTCCGCGGGTGCCCGGTCATGAAGTGATCGGACGAGTTGACGAGATCGGGGTTGGCGTCACCAACTGCGAGATCGGGCAACGAGTGGGTATCGGCTTCTTTGGAGGGCAGGATGGAACCTGCGAGCCATGTCGTCGGGGAGACTTCGTCAACTGTCTGCATCCGATCATTCCTGGCATCACAACAGATGGCGGTTACGCCGAGATCATGATCGCCGAGGCGCGAGCGCTGGTCTTTGTTCCTGATGAACTCAGTGCTGTAGAAGCAGCTCCACTCGTCTGTGCGGGAGTCACCACCTTCAATGCTCTACGGAATGCGGATTTGCGTGCCGGAGATACGGTCGCTGTGATGGGAATAGGCGGGCTCGGTCACCTTGGCATCCAGTTTGCCCGTCGTATGGGATTTCATGTGGTTGCTTTGGCGCGCGGTGCCGACAAAGAGCCGTTGGCAAAGAAGTTGGGCGCGCATATCTATATCGACACAGGAATCGAGGATGGAGCTGCGGCCTTGCTCAAGCTGGGCGGAGCGGACGCCATTCTCGCGACCGCTCCCAGTGGCAGCGCTATGGGGTCACTCATCGGTGGCCTATCTGTCCGTGGAAAGCTCATTGTGGTCGGAGTAGCCGGAGATCCGATCCCCGTCGGTACTCTGCCGCTTGTCTTCGGTGGGCGCTCGATTCACGGCAGTCTCGTAGGCACGGCGATCGACAATCAAGACACACTGGACTTCAGCGTGCTGCAAAACATTCGAGCGATGATCGAGACGGTTCCGCTCCAACAGGCACCGGAAGCGTACGCTCGCATGATGGAAGGAAAGGCACGCTTTCGGATTGTACTTGCGATAGCGTGACGGCAAAAGTTGGTTGATCAGGACGTCAGGATTATTCTCCTCAGACTACCTGTTCGGATTGTTCCACGGGCGGCCCTTCGAACGGGAGTGCGGTTGTCCGAGCATCTCTGATCGAAAGTTCCATGGAATGTTGCTTTGCGTCAAGGATTGGGAAAACTTTCTTGATCTTTCCCTGAGTATGTTCATTTCGCCATCGATGAGGAGTAATGCCGACTATCGATCCGAAGGTCCGGCTAAAGGCAGCGTGGTCGCAAAAGCCGCTCTGGAGCGCGACATCGGTCAGGGTATCTTTCGTGAGCAGCAGGAGGGACTTTGCTCTTTCAATCCTTTGCTGAATCAGGTAGCGATGAACCGACGTGCCGAATGTCTTTTTAAACGAGCGCGCGAAGTGGCTCGTTGACAAGCCGCACTCCCCAGCGAGGCAGGTCAGCTTTAGGTTGCCATCCAGACGTTCACGGAGTATCTCCTTAACGCGGCGCTTCTGCCACGGCGCAAGTCCTCCCTGCCAAAGCCTGCGTTCTGCCTTGACCGTGCTGTAGGTGTGGACGACGTGTGCGCAGAACATCAGAACGAAGTGATCCCAGAACAACTGGCAAAACTGGGAGGGATTGCCAACAGAAGGCAGCACCATCTGGGTAAGGTGATGCAGGACTAGGTCTTCAGTACCTTGTGAGCACCGGAGGGAATCAACCCTGGTAAGTTCTCTGCCTTCCGTATACGCATTGAGAGTGGTACGGGGTAGGTGGTAATGGATGGAGTCGAAGGGACTGTTTCGAAGTGCAATTGGATCTGCTTCCAGATCGTATATTCCGATGCCACCGGCAGGCCAGAAATCGACTCGCCGGAATTTTCCGTCCACCCATGTCCCCCAACCTTTGCACTCTGGCTGAAAAAGATGAAGAGCGATGGTGAAGGCTTTTTCGGGCGTCACCTTTTCACTGGGGCGTTTAAGCCCTGTTTTCAGAGTGATGCGGGTAAGCGCAATCTGCGATCGGGTGTCCGGATTCATCAGCGAATACGGGGCTTCTTTCAGATCGAACCGCTTTGCCAGTTCGTTGCCGTAGGTTATTGGAAGTTGCATCCCTGTCGCCCTCCAGATCTTTGCGGAGCCCGGTTCACAGTTGTCTGCTGCGCATGCAGATCACTGCGACAAAACTACCTTTGCCCTGATCCGGATGGAAGGCTCGATATCAGTGATCTGAAATAGCCCTATCTGGCCACTGCCGGATAGCCAGCATCCGCACAGGTTTTGCAAGAGATTGGAATTGCCGACAGTCACGATTACATCTCGATGTAGCCACGCCGGATGGCGATGACAACGGCGTCAGTCCGATCACTTGCGCCGAGCTTGGACAGGATGCTCTTGATATGGTTCTTCACGGTGTGCTCCGAGATATTCAGGTCGGCGGCTATGATTTTGTTCGCTTTCCCCTTGGATACACCGCGAAGCACATCCAGCTCTCTCGGTGAGACTGCATCGTCAGCCGCATGTTCAGCGATCTGCAGGGCTATATCGGGGGGAATACGCCGTCGACCAGCATGCACAAGCCGGACGGTATCGATTAGCTCTGTCCGGAGCAGGTTCTTCAGCAGATAGCCAACGGCGCCGGCCTGGAAGGCGCGAACCGCCTGAATGTCTCCTGCTGAGGTGGTCAGGATGACAAGTCGAGCGTTAGGGAAGTCTCTGCGGATCGCCACGATGGCTTCTATTCCGCCTAGGTTGGGCATCCTGATGTCCATGAGGGTTACATCCGGACGATGAGCGCGGAAGGCTGAGATCGCTTCATGACCATCGCCTGCTTCGCCGACAATCTTCATATCGGCCTGGGCGTTTATCTCACCAACGATTCCGGATCGCATCAAGGGATGATCGTCGACCACAAGCACCCGAATCATCTGCGTATCAGCCATAGAGCCTCTCTAACTGTTCTTTTGTATCCATCTCGACCACCAGCCGGGTCTCGTTGTCTCTCTCGATAGCGCGTAGGCAACGCCGGACGGGACCGTAATCTCGATCTCGGTCCCATTGCCTCTCTTGCTCCAGATACCAAACTTCGCGCCGATCCGCTGAGCCCGTTCGCTCATTCCAGGGAGGCCAAGGTGGCCCGGCCTCCTGCCGTCGCGAATAACTTGTTCATCGATCCCCTGACCGTTGTCTCGAATGTGAAGCTGCAGAACATCCTTCTCGTACACAACTTCGACCTCAACAGCTGTAGCTTTTGCATGTCGAAAGGCATTGTAGATGGCCTCTTTCCCGATCCGGAACAACTCCGTTGCGCACCCAGGATGCAATTGGCGTGCCTGGCCCACGACAACGACCTTGAACTCCGGCTTGCTGGGACTCGCGAACTCGTCAACCGCACGGGCGAATGCCTCCGGCAGATCCGACTCTGCGGTCTCATCAGCACGCAGATCGAGGACAAGTTCCCGTCCTTCGAGCATCACGCGGTCTGACAGCTCTAATGCTTCAATGAAGATCTGTCGAGCGGGTTCATTCGGCGGAAGCTGGGCTGTCCCAGTGTTGAACCGGAGGAACAGCCCCTGAATGCCCTGGAAGAAAGTATCGTGGAGGTCCCGAGCGATTCGTTCGCGCTCCGCCAGACGCGTGAACAGTGTGCTCCGAACCTGTGCTGTGAGCTGCTTAACGCGGAGGAGATAGAGCGCAGTCACGACCAGAAGGAATATTGCGATGCAGATGAGTTTGAACCATAAGCTCTGCAGGAACGTGGGTGGCAGTGTGAACTCGCAGCGGGCGTTCGACGTGCTCCAGACACCGTCGTTATTGCTCGCTGTGACGAGAAATGTATAGCGGCCGGGCGGCAACCGTGTATAGAACGCCTGACGTCTTGTCCCCACATCTTGCCAGTCCTTGTCAAAACCTTCGAGCTTATAACGAAATCGCACCTTCCCGGGAATAAGCAAGCTCGTCGCTGTGTAGTTGATCTGGAGATTCTCAGCTCCTCCGGGAAAACTGAGCGAAGCGGGATTCTCGTAAACTTGTTGATCGACGATCACTGACGTGACGAAGGTATTGGGCGGTACGGTGTTCTTCTCAATATGGTCAGGATCGATCCAAACCACTCCCGCGCGTGCCAGAAAATAGATACGGCCATCGGCTGTCTGAGCCACAGTGGAGGATTGCGTTCGCATGATCGGCGTTCCTGGATAGCCATCCAGTTGATTGAAAAGTCTGATTTTGGCGCGATGGTTCTCTGAAGCGAGTGCGGTGCGCAAGTCCGCGGCGTCGATCTTTGCTATTCCGTCCGCATAATTGAGCCAGATATCTCCGTTTCGTGTTTCGACGACCCCTGTAACTCCATACAAGCGAGTACCTGCATCGGAAAAGATCTGCTGAAACCTACCCTTAGAGAAATAATCAAGACCCTCTGTGCCGCCGAGCCAAACATGATCTCCGTGCTCCGTCATCGCCGTGACCGCGCCAACATCGAGACCGCTATCTCGGTCGTAGCGGTGTGTTGTATCTCCAGCGACGATGGCAAGCCGATCCTGCGCGAACCCCATCCAGATTTGACCCATACTGTCGGTCATCATGCTCACTGCGGCTTGATTCGGGTGGCCGCTGATGTCTCGAACCGGAATCCAGTTCCCGTGATCATTTCGATAAATGCCGTTCGACCCTCGGGTGGTTATGGAGAGCCAGAGAGCGCCAGATTCATCCATAGTCATCGACTGTACGCCCAAATTGCCTGAAGAATATTCCTGGGGTGGAGGAATCGCAGTGAACTTGTTTCCGGTGAAGCTCCAGAGCTTGCCGTCCCCATTAACCCACACTGTTCCTTCACGATCACGAAACATTGCATGGATCGCTTTGAACGGGGTGCGTATCGACTCGGAGCCATGTTTGCCGATGCGAAGAAGTGCTGACTTCGCAATGAATCCAGAACCCACCAGAATGCCGTCTCCCTCATTTACGGCAGAAAGTCGCATCATGTCAGGCGGTGAATATGTCGTCGAGAAGATGGATATTCTGAACTGATCGAGTCCTCTGGGGGTGATGGCCCAGACGCTTCCTTCTCGATCCTGCATGAGTTCGTAGACGTAGTCATCCGATAGTCCGTCTACTTCGCGGAATCTATGGGCTGCGGCGGTCTGTAGCGGCGGTATCGCACGAGCAATTGGTCCGCTTAGGCTCCATATGCCGTCATGGGCCCCGAACCAGAGAGCGCCGTCCGACGTGTGGGTAAGAGTTGCGATATTCTCTCGGATCACGAGTGGCCCTTCAGTCCAACCGTCTCGATCAGAACGGCGCAGCTGAATAAGGCCCACACCGTCGATGGCAGCCCACCCCCTACCGTCACTCGCGAAGTCCACTTTGCCTGTACGTATGTCAGTGGCTCGAAACTGCTTAGACCCTCTCACTAGAACGTAGTAATGCTTGCCGTCATCGACCCATAGCGTTCCTTCAGGATCAATACGCAAGTGGAGCGCTCGCTCGAACAGGAAGCCCCAACTCTGGTCCACTCGTCCCCACCGGGTGCCATCGAAGCGCGTCAATCCGATCGAACTCGCTCCCCAAACATTGCCGTTCTGATCCTGCACCAGGGAGTAGATGGGTTGAGCAAAATCCTGTTCCGGGGGATAGTTCGCAATAGCACCGGCCTTGATAAAGCTCGTTCCCCCAAATCGGAAGGCGATCCACAAGCCGCCATCTGACGTCGGTGCCAAGGCGGTGATCGCTCCATCATTAAGTAAGCTCTGTCCAGGAGGAGGGTGATACTTTACAAATTCCACACCGTCGAATCGATATAGCCCCGTCTCCGAAGCCAACCAAAGGAAACCATCGGAAGTCTGTGTGACGTGAGCGAGCCCGGCTGGTACGCCCTCTCGAAGTGTCCATGACGTATGGTACTGATCGCCGAATGAAGTGCTTCTGGCTGCATCGTCTTGTGCTACGGCATGTCCGTTGAGAAGACACGGAACCGCCATAGCGACGGCAAGCGTCATCGTCTGCCAGCTACTGACTAAGCGGGAGCTGATCATGGGTCCGGCCAATCTCAAAACGCGAATGCAAAGATTTTACGCTGCTCACGAGCTACTCACCCCCCTCGAAAGGGCTAACCAACGTCATCTCTTACGAGCTTTTCCATCACCGCGAATTGGCGGTAGAGTTTGTAGGTGCAAAGACTTTTTTCAATCTTCCCCGCCGGCGCGGCTGGTCTTGCACTGCTGTGCCTTCGAGTTGGGGCCTCCATCATGCTCCTGCTGGTTGTTATGGCAAGCAGCACCAATAGCTCTTCATGGATACCTGTCGCCTGTTCAGTGGTGGCGTTCTGCCTTTGTCTGGGCGCACTCACCCCTTTCACATGTGCTCTGGGCTGTGTGATAGAGCTGTCCTGCTTCTCCGGTCTCTCGTGGATCGCGATTGCACATCAATCATTTCTCATTCTCGCGACAGCTTCAGTCGCGGTTCTGGGACCTGGTGCCTATTCCCTCGATGCTCGATTATTTGGACGGCGCGTTATCAGGCGGTGAAACTGTTTTTGATGAATTGGAAGACGTTCCAGAGATGAAAAGAGGCTACCGCATAGCTTCGAAGAGACCCGTCTCCTGTCCTCGTTGCGCGCTATTCCATGGCGGCGCTGTCTGAAGCTAAGGTAGCGTACTGGCGCAACCGCGTGGCATCTTTTGAACTCCCGATTTGCAAATTCCTGGGAATAACCAGCGCATGCGATTGCCGCCTGAGACCAAAGGTTGTGGATTGAAACTCCGTCGCTTCGAGGTGGGACTCGACATAGCAAACGGCTGGAATTCACTGCCATGATTGATATAGGACTAAAAGTGTCGTATTTTAGAGGAGTCTCGATTTCTTGCAATCCAGTGAAGGACCCTCACGGCAGTCTTTTTGGCGAAGCGCCGCGAGGGTCCGGAGATCGACAACCCGCAGGCTGACGACTCCCTAAGGATACAGGCGTTCGTCGGCCTCCTATCAAGAAAGGTATTTCATGGCCGGCCGACCTTCGCTCAGATTGAATCTCTTCCACAGTTCTCTCCTGTTTCTGCTCCTTCTTCTGCCGGTGGCAACCTGGGCACAAAACGCGCAGATCACCGGAACCGTCATCGATCCATCCAAGGCGGTTATTGCGAATGCCTCGATCGAGATCGTCGACACTGCGACCCAGTTGAAGTGGGATACAAAATCGAACGAAGATGGACGCTATACAGCACCGCCTCTCCCGGCCGGCACCTTCCGGATCACTGTGCAGGTGCCGAACTTCGAGACGCAAGTCCTCGAAAATGTGAAGCTGAATGTGGCGGGCAAGGTCTCGCTGGACTTTGTGCTACATCCCGGCGCGATTAGCCAATCGGTAACAGTCGATGGCAGTGGGATCAACATCAACACGACCGACGCCAGCGTGAGCACGGTCGTGGACCGTCAGTTCGTCGAAAACCTTCCCTTGAATGGGCGTAGTTTTCAGTCTCTGATGACGCTCGCGCCGGGAGTCTCCATCGTCCCGTCGCAGGGAGTTGGCCAGAGCGGCGAACTTAGCGTGAATGGGCAACGCACCGAGGCCAATTACTTCACGGTCGATGGAGTGAGCGCCAATACCGGCGCGAGCGTCTCTCCCTCGGGCTTTACCGGTGCTGGATTCACGGGAGCAACCCCGGGTGAAACTGCGTTGGGCACGACGCAAAGCCTGGTTTCGATCGATGCGCTGCAGGAGTTCCGCGCTATCACTTCGACCTATTCCGCGGAGTATGGGCGAACGGCTGGAGGACAGTTTGCCCTCTACACCCGTTCGGGAACCAACCAGTACCATGGCACGCTATTCGACTATCTCCGCAACGATGCGCTCGATGCCAACAGTTGGTTCAACGGATACACAAATACGCCACCCATTGCGAAGCAAGCTCTGCGACAAAATGACTTCGGCGGCACAATCGGTGGCTTTCTCGATATCCCTCATCTTTACAACGGAAGAGATAAGACTTTTTTTTTCTTCTCTTATGAGGGATTGCGTCTAATCAACCCAACTCCGTCGCAGTTGTATGAAGTGCCCAGTACCGCGCTGCGGCAAGCCGCGCCGGCAGCACTAAAGCCATTCCTCGCTGCATTTCCTGTATCCAGCGAGCCAGACAACGGCAATGGTCTGTCCTACTACAACGCCGGCTACAGCGCACCGAGTTCGCTCGACACCAGCAGCATCCGCATCGATCACAGCTTTGGGGACAACTTCAAGATCTTCGGCCGCTACAGCGACTCCCCGTCTGACAGTACTGCACGTCAATCGAGCGACCTGGCGCAGGTCAACGCGACGATCCGGAATGTGAAGACCGTCACTTTGGGAGCGACAAATGTCTTCGGGCCAAAGATGAACAATGAACTTCGATTCAATGTGACAGGGAACGACTATAAGTCCGCTCGCACCCTGGACAACTTCGGTGGAGCGACACCTCTCAATGAAGGCGGAGTTCCCGGTCTCCAGTCCGGAAGCTGGCTCACGTTCTTCCTCTTTTACGATCTCTATCCGTATTACCTGTTAGAGCCGCAGTCGAATCGCCAGAGACAGGTCAACTTCGTCGATACTTTCACTCAGACGCTCGGTCGACACACTTTGAAGTACGGCGTGGACTACAGACGGCTGGTGTCTTCCGAAGAGCTCCCGTCACAGTGGGAGGTCGGGTTCTACTACGATGAGGCATCGGTTCTCTCCAACCAGGCCGGCGGCATCAATTTCTACAATCAGACGATCAACATGAAGGCGGTTTACCCGAACACTTCGCTCTTTGTGCAGGACGAGTGGAAGGTGAATGATCGGCTAAGCCTGTCCTATGGCCTGCGATGGGAACTGAACCCTGCGCCTCATGATGCAAATGGCAATACGCCTTATACCGTCAACCAGATTACCGACCTGTCGACAGTTACACTCGCCCCGAAGGGAACGCCGCTTTGGCAGACGGTCCACACCAACTTCGCGCCTCGCCTGGGCGTAGCCTATCAGGTTCATCACGCTCCGGGAGCCGATACTATTCTGCGCGCTGGCGCGGGCCTCTACTACGACACCGGCACCGAGCTTGCCGCGGACGGATACTATGGCGTCGGCACGACAGGTTTCAAATCATTCAACGGCGATGCCTTTCCGCTCACGACACAACAGATCGCAACTGTCCCAACGCCAAGCGCGGCTCCTCCCTACAACGTTGCAGTCTGGGGGTTCGATCCACATCTGAAAACTCCTTACACGGTGCAGTGGAACGTAGCTGTAGAACAACAACTCGGCGAACAGCAGACACTGAACATCAACTATGTGGCCTCGGCGTCGCGACGTCTGCTGACACAGAACTTCTATAGCCCTGACCTGCTCGGCAATCCGAACTTCGTCTCCGGCAATGGGCTTTACCTTACGACGAATCGCGCTAGCTCGGACTACGAGTCACTTCAGGCTCGTTTTCAAAGGACCTTGGCCCACGGTTTTCAGGCGCTACTTTCCTACACATGGTCGCACTCACTGGATAACTCCAGCAGCAACTTCACCATTTACGAACTTGAACGCGGACCGTCGGATTTCGACATCCGCAACAACTTCCAGGCGGCTCTCTCTTATGAGATCCCAGGCCACTATCAGAACGCTTGGACTTCCTACGTACTGGGACACTGGGCCCTCGATGCTCGCATCTCGGCGCGCTCGGCCTTGCCTGTCGATATCATCTCCAGTACGACTATCGACAGCGACTCCGGCACCGGATTGAACTTCCATCCGGATCGCGTCACTGACCAACCGCTGTATATTCGCAACCCGCAGATCGCAACCGGACGACAGATCAACCCCACGGCTTTCGTCGAGAAGGACGATGCCAACGGCAATGTGATCGAGGGCAATGCAGGAAGGAATTCAGCACGGGGCTATGACGCGGTACAAGCCGACATGACCTTACGACGTGACTTCCCCTTTACGGAACGGGTCGGACTACAGTTTCGAGCCGAGGCCTATAACCTCTTCAACCATCCCAGTTTCGGCTCCATCTACACCTCGCTTGCCAACGGATCGCTCTTTGGGCAGGCTTACACCACGGAAGACACTCAACTTGGCGGTCTGAGCAGCATCTATCAGGTCGGCGGGGCTCGTTCCATGCAGGTTTCGCTAAAACTGCACTTCTAACGAGAAAGAAAGCTGGCACACCACGAATGGGATTTCTCGATAGACCGCAGCGGCTATGGTGGCGAATAGCGATGTTCCAGATTCATCTCTGGGTGGGCATCGCCTTGTGCCTCTACATACTGGTCATCGGAGTCACAGGTTCGATCCTCGTCTTCGAGAGCGAACTCGAACATGCAGCCTACCCGGGTTTATGGCGCGCATCAGAGCCATTGGCGGGGCAACCTGCGGTCGATCTCCCAGAGGTCGTCGAGACCGTGATGAAGACGTATCCAGGACAACAGATCACTGCGGCCTATCTGCCTGACCGGGAAGGCAACAACTTCGAGGTCTTTGTCCATAAGGGCGAGAGGTTCCGATATGTGTTCATCGATGCGAATACCGGGCGGATCGCCGGGGATATCAATCCGGATCGGTCCTGGTTGATCTGGATCATCGATCTGCACTTTCGGCTGCTGGGGGGCAGGGTTGGCGAGATTCTGAATGGAATCGGCGCGGCCTTCCTTTTGCTTTTATGCGCTACTGGGGTCGTCATCTGGTGGGCCGGTCTCAAACACTGGACTCGCGGGCTCAAGGTTGACCTCAGCAGAAGCTGGAGACGGATCAACTTCGATCTCCATGGCGCCGTGGGATTCTGGACGTTGTTGATTCTTTCGATGTGGGCTTTCACGGGCGTTTACTTTGTCTGGCCGAAACCCATCGAGTCCTTCGTGAACCGGTTCTCTTCCGTGGCCTCTGCGAATCCGCCGAAGTTCATCGTTCCCCCAAGAGGCAATCAGCCCTGGGCGGATCTGCACGGGATGATTCTAAGCGCCCAACAGTCCTCACCCAACGCTAAGTTCGCCGGCGCATTCTTCCCAGGTAGTGACAAAAGCGCGTTGACTCTTTTGATGGCGCGCGCCGAAACACGCAATTTCACTCAGATGGATTACGTCTATTTCGATCCAGCCGCGGGGAGGCAGCTGGCTCTTTGGCATCGAGGGATCAACGATACCTGGGGTGGAAGATTTGTCTTCTGGCTGAGCCCGTTACATTTCGGATATGACTGGGGGCTTGCGATCAAAATCCTTTGGGCTGCTCTCGGCTGCGCGCTGCCTCTTCTATCGATCAGCGGAGTGCTCATGTATTGGAACAGATCTCTCGGCAAGAGGTGGACGCGCCTCAAAGCCCAGACGTCTCGGACGGAAAATAAGGTTGTACTGGACTGACTGTTACTGAAGCTTTGTTGACTTGGCTCTCAGCGCCTGTTGGGAGATTCGTAAGAAGGCATCTCTACGCTGACATGCTTTCTGGGAAGCATCCTCTCTGAAATTTGAAAGCGAAATGCCTGATTGGACCTCAGGAGGGCTTCTGGGCCGGCAGGCGAAAACCGCAACTCGCAGACTCTAAAGCAGAAGGTTCGCTCCCGTAGGTAGTGGCCATTTCCTGTTCGTCACGACCTCCAGAGACGAGGGGGATGACCACTGAACCCCCGCCAGAACGTTGCGGCTTTACAAGAAGCAGATCATTGGAAGCACAGGTAAGATTCGAAGTCGACGAGAGGCTGAAAAAGCTGTAGTAGCGCTTCGTGGTTTGATCAATGTTGACGTTGGAAATCCTCAGACAATATGTGATCTCGATGCGCACTATAGAGTGCGTGAACTTACTCTAGAGAAAAAGGCTTTTGGGACAATCGACACTCATCGCCTTCTATTCAAGCGTTACATCGGGCCACGCTGGGGTCATCTTAGGCTTAGCGCCGTTCGAACCGTAGAAGTCGAGGAATGGTTATATTCTCTTCCATTGGCGCCAGCCTCAAAGGCGAAACTGAGAGGCCTTCTGTCTGTGCTCTACAACCATGCAATCCGCCATGAATGGTTTACCTTCAATCCAATCAGCCGAGTGAAAACATCACAAAAACGCCTCCGAGACAAAGACGTTCTCACTCCAGATGAATTTCAACAATTAGTACAACTACTCTCTGTGCGCGACCGGGCTATGGTTTTGCTTATTGGCAGCACCGGACTTCGCAGATCGGAGATGATCACTCTTACGTGGTCCGACATCAACGTCCGTACGATGGAGGTCAATGTTCTAAGGTCTTGTGTACGGAACCGGATTGGAAAGACGAAGACTGAGTCGTCTTGCCGGCCTGTCCCACTTCATCCTCTTGTACTCAACGCGCTGTTGGAATGGCGTGAGCAATCACCTTATCCGACCGAGTTGGACTTCCTTTTCCCTTCTGTTCAGCTTAAAGGAAGCAGGCCCCTCAGTCCTGACAGCATCCTCGAGAAGAGCATCCGACCTGCCCTTGCAAAGATCGGAGTCGTCGGAAAGCAGATTGGCTGGCACAGTTGCCGTCATTCTCTGGCGACGAATCTGAGGTTTCTTGGTGTGGACATCAAGGTTGCTCAGGAATTGATTCGGCATTCCAGTTGCCGCGCAACGCTTGATGTTTACACCCGCGCGGTTGACCAACAAAAGCGCGAAGCGAGCCTGAAAATCATTGAATTGATGCTGTCGCTGGAGATTAAGAAATTTCAGCACCCTCGACGCAGTTGAAGGCGGCCAGTTAATGCCGGTAAGTACCTAGTATTGAAGGGGTTGTTTGGTGGACCTGATCGGGATCGAACCGATGACCTCTTCCATGCCATGGAAGCGCGCTCCCAGCTGCGCCACAGGCCCACAAGTGCGGTGGGACAACTTTTCTATTCTCGCTGCTACGGAGCGATTCGTCAAACTTTGGTCGATTGGGCTTGAAAAAGACCAAAACCGGGAACATTTCAGTGGGGGTCCGGTGTCTAAAGAAGTAGATGCAGGCAGACTGCACGGAACGGGAATTTTTGACGGATCGGCACAGAGATGCCAAGTGACCGTCTGTTGAGATAATGTGGAGGGCACGGACTTGCAGGCGGACATCACCTTGGGAAATCTCGCCAGTGCGTTAACACTCCACACGGAGGAAGCAGCTCTGATCGCCGAATTACAGGCGGGGTCAGAGGAAGCCTTCTCGTGGCTCATCACCCGTTACCATCAACCCATCTACAGTTTGCTCGTTCGTACAGTTCGCGACCCCGCCGATGCTGCCGATCTCACTCAGGATGTCTTCGTCAAGATTTTCCGGGGAATAGGCAGCTTTCACGGCGAGTCGGCATTGCGCACCTGGATCTACCGGATCGCGCTGCATGAGGGGCTGAATCAGCGTCGCTGGTGGAGTCGGCATAAGCAGCAGGAAGTCACAATCGAAATGGAAACCATCGATTGCGAAGACGGCGAGCCGACCCGGTTGAAAGAAATGCTGGTTGATCCAGGCGAATCTCCGTATGAAATGGCCTCGCACTCCCAGGTAAAAGAGCGAGTGGAAGCTGCTCTGCGGCAGGTGCCCGAGCCATTCCGAACTACGCTGATCCTGAGAGATATTGAGGGTTTTGTCTACGAAGAAGTTGCGGCCATGCTTGGCGTCAACCTGGGTACCGTCAAGTCTCGCCTGGTACGAGGACGCGCCTGCCTGCGCCAACTGATGCTGGTCGATAACTCTCAACGTACGACTGCTGCCAGTGTTGCCCTGACACTGTACGAGGAGGAAGCGCGATGAGTCCCTATGCAACGCCTGGCTGCTCGCACGTAAGGGCAATGTTTGCGGATTATCTCGACGGCAGACTCACCGGCCTCGAAATGCAGATCATTTCCACCCATCTCAAAAGCTGCAGTGAGTGTGATGCCCGGTTCAGCGCGGAGCAGGGAATTGTGCATGCTCTTTCGTCATTGGGACCGGTCTCTGGCAAAGATAAAGAGCCAGGCAACATGCCGCTGCGAATTCGGGTAGCCATCTCCCAGGAGCGTGCCCGGCGCCACCGCAACACGTTGGCAAATACCATTGCGCGCTGGGATCTGGCGTGGCGGAATACTGTTGGACCTTTTCTGCTGCAACTCTCTGCAGGTTTCGCGAGTGCCGTTTTGTTGCTGGGAATGGTGACCGTGCTGGTGGGCATGTTTGCTCATCCGGAGCACGCGGCGGCGCAGGATGAACCCCTGGGCATGGCTACCGCTCCGCGCCTGCTGTACAGCTCCGGGCCATCTGCGGATGTAGATCAGATCGGCACAGTAAACGGCCCCGTCGTCGTTGAAGCCTATGTCAATGGCTCCGGCCGCGTATATGACTACCGCATTGTCACCGGTCCGAATGATCCACAGACCCGTTCGCAGGTGGAAGACATGTTGCTGTTCAGCGTTTTTGAGCCGGCCCGATTCTTTGGGCAGCCGGTACGCGGACTAGCCGTGCTCTCCTTTTCCGGAGTCTCGGTTCACGGCTAGATCGACAGCTTCTTTCCCGGAATTAGTTAACGGGAATCAGTTAACGGGCGATTGCCGCATACTCCAATTCCATTCCTCGCGGGAACGCTCAAGCAACCTGTCGCTATCTTCTGCCAGGATGTATCGCTCGCGAACTAACTCCGCCAGGGATGTTTTAAATCTGCCCCGGTACTCGTCATAACTCTTGTAGCGATCCTCAATCGGTTTGCGCGAATCCTGTTGCCTTGCCGCCTCGTTTGCATTCCGGGGTAACGGAAGAAACGATCCCAGAAAAGCTGTGCGCGCGCCAGGTGCTCCAGTGGCCGCTGAGCGCAGGTTCCATCCGGTATAGGTCGCCAACGGAGCGACAATCTCCGGCAGCCGGATGCCGCCAAGATCGTTGCCATCCGCATCTACCCGCGGCACCAGTGCAGCATAGGCAGCGACCACCCTGGGGGGCTGCTTGCTGAGAATCCCCTGCCGCCATGCCGGCCCGAAATCGAGATCCCATCCCTGGCTGTTGCTATCCGGAACACGGACGCCCGGAATCGCAGGAAAAGCCAGCTTTGCGATCGGCACCAGAGTCCCATCCGCAATCTTCGGATAACGGCTCTCTGGAGGCATCGTTCCCGACCTCACCCATGCATCCATATTGGCGATCATCGCCCGCCAGAACCACCGAATCGGCAGCGGCGTAGGCATCTGCTGTGCCGAGGGAGCTCCGTTTGGTTCCTTCGGAATCTGTGGCGGAAACGGCACCGAAAAGTGTTGCAACCCCGAGTAAAAGTAGATGCGCACATTCGGGCTTATTGCAACATCCGCTTTCCCGTCCGCCGTCGTATGAATCAGCGAAGCAGCCCGCCCCCAATACTCATACGAAGTGTGCGAAAAGAAAATCTTCGGCACGACATGTTCTGCAGTAGCAGCGTCCAGCAGGCCCAGCTTTGCTTGTGTTGGATGATCCGGATCGTTCTCCGGCAGATCGGTGAAAGGGAAGATATCCGTCGGCCAATCGATCGAAGACATCGGCTGCGCATCACGCGAAGGCTGGGCAAAGCGATAGTTGAAACTCCCACGCCCACCGCCACCGACATGCGCCAGCACCCCATCCAGAGCCATCTGGCCGGATTCGTCAGCGTTAAATCCCTCGTACAGAAAATCGCGCAGAAAGCGTCCGCACTGCGAAATCCCCTCCGCGTACACGTACTTTATCGGCTCGATAGCATCCGGCGAATGCTTCATCCACGCAACAAAATCTCGCACTGCCGCAAAGCCCAGCCCAGCCACCACCGGATCTTTCACGACATACACCAGTTCATAAATCTTTCCCGCCTGAAAGCCGCCATCGAAATGTACAAATCGGTCGCTCGCCTCAAGTCGTCCATTCTGTCCATTGACCGAATGCTGAAAGCTCCACTGCGTACGCGGAATGACCGTACGCGGCCCATGCGGAGTATCGCGAACGGTCAGCACATTGCTGTCGTCAGCGGGCCTGGCCACGGGATATTCAGTCCCTCCGAGTCGAGCACCCATGACATGCCCCAGCGGCCAATCCGTTGCTTTCTGCGTAGGAGTAAAGTCATCCCGCAGCAGTCCAAAAATAGACTTCCCACCCTTTTCGTAAGCTATCGGTGCGTGGAGCTGCAATCCGTCCGCTACATCCCACTGCCATCCGAGCGCAGCCACCGTATAGCCCTGCTTGAGCAGCCATCCATCGCCAAGCTCTTCATCATTGGCAGGGTTCGCTTTGCCTCCATCCACCAGCGAAAGAATGCCTTTGCCGCCGCGATTCGGTATCTCCAGCAGCATTGCACCGTTGCCTTTGCCTGCCGGTCGCAGTAAAAAGAGATCGGACGAAAATTCCACCTCGCCGCCGTCATTCCGCGGCGCTTTATCCAGATCGACAATGCCGCGATTCGGAGTGCTCGCCGGCAGTACCGCGAAGTGAACGCGGGCCACGATCTTCTCGTAAGCTCCTGCACCCACAGGACCGGAATTACCGTTCAGCATAGTCCGGGAAAGAATCTCTACACTGACCACGCGAGCCTGGGCAATCGAGGAGAGAAGTCCCAACAGTAAGCAGAGGAAGGTAAGCCTGCGCAGAGTCGTCATCGTGCCCGAAGTATACGGAACGCGTCGCAGGTTACAGTAGAAAAACATATGTTCACCCGTCGCCGCTTCTTTGCAACCTCTACAGTCGTAGCCTCGCTGCCCGTCCTTTTGCCGAGAGCCGCGCGGGCCGAAGTCTCAACTCTGCCGCCCGCACTGGCAGCGCTGAAGAGCCGCAAATCCGAAGCCCAGCCCATCTCGTCAGCAGAACGGGAACATCGCTTCGAGCGCGCGCAGCAGCTCATGCGCAAACAGCAGATCGATGCCATTGCGCTCATCGGCGGCACCTCTCTGGTCTACTTCACCGGCATTCGCTGGTGGAACAGTGAGCGTCTCTTCGTCTGCATCCTGCCGCAGAAAGGTGCGCCATTCTATGTCTGCCCCGCCTTTGAAGAAGAGCGTGCCCGCGAACAAATGCGCAAAACTCCGGCGGGAAAGGATTCCCACATCTACACCTGGCAGGAAGATGAAGACCCCTACGCCCTGATCGCGAAAGGCTTGCAAGATCTCGGCCTGTCATCCGGCAAATTAGGCATCGAAGAACGCGTAACCTTCGTCTTCTCCGACGGCATTCACAAAGCGCTTCCCGCCTTTGAAACCGTCAGCGCCACGCCCATTACCGCTGGATGCCGCGCCGTGAAAAGCGCCGCCGAACTCAAGCTGATGCAACTTGCCAACGACGTAACACTCTCGGTCTACGAAGCAGCCTGGAAGTCGATTCATCCCGGCGTCACCAACCGCCAGGTCAGCGAATGGATCGGCGCGGCCTACGACCTTGTTGGATTTCCCGGCGATGCAAGCTGCCAGGTGGACGAGTACTCCGCGCTGCCGCATGGCTCTATCGAGCCGCAGACCATCCGGGAAGGCAGTCTGGTGCTCATCGATGACGGCTGCGTCGTAGAAGGCTACGAATCGGACATCAGCCGCAGCTTCGTCATCGGCAAGCCGACATCCCGCATGAATCAGGTGTTTGAAATCGTTCATCGTGCGCAGGCCGCCGCGCTGGCAGCGGCAAAACCCGGCGTTCCATGTGGATCAGTAGACGCAGCCGCGCGCAAGGTCATCGACGATGCAGGGTTCGGACCCGGATACGCGCATTTCAGCCATCGTCTCGGTCACGGCATCGGTATGGATGGCCACGAGTGGCCCTACCTCGTAAAAGGCAACACGCAGTTGCTGGAGGCAGGCATGACCTTTTCCGACGAACCCGGAATTTACCTCCGCAACGAGTTCGGTATCCGCCTCGAAGACGATATGCAGATCACCGCCGACGGCGCGCAGCTATTCACCCCGCAAAGTTATTCGCTGGAAAAGCCGTTCGCGAGATGACCCGTTCGCCAGATGCTCCGTTCGCGAAGGGATAGCCGATTGGGCGTTGATTCCAAAGATGCTATCGCCTCAACTCTTTCCTCGATCCGGCAGGCTTACCTTTGTCGATCGCTCACCGTCTCATCTTCTGACCGCCAAACTCTACAATGCCGGTGAAATGCACTAGACTCCATGATGATGTCGTCGCGATTCTTTTTCCGTTTCTCTTCGTTCGCCGCCGCTCTCGTGCTGCTGGCGGTTGCCCCCGTATTACCCGCACAGGACTCCAGCTCTTCGTCGAGCAGCACATCCAAAGGGGGCAAGGGCGCGCCGGGTCAGGCCTACAGGGAAGAAAAAGCGCCCTCGCTGGTTGATCCAAATGGCCCCGCCATCTCGCTCATCAGCTCCGAGACGCTCTTCACCATGACTGCGGCCCTCAATGCCTGCGGGTACGATGAGGGACTTACCGAAAGCGACCCCATCCGGCAAAAAGTCCGCGATGAAATCAACCAGGCCCTCGCCGGCAGTGAAGATGCCCGTTCCAAGCGCGATAAGGTTTGCCTTTTCATCGCGCAGCACCGCATGACCGGCACAGTCAAAGACATCTCGCAGTACATCTCGCTGGCGCTCTATCTCAGCCCGCCACCGGCTCTCGAAACCTCCGCCGAGCTTCCCGATATGCCGCCGGATTCCACGCAGGTCGTCGAGATTCTCCCCCTGCTTCGCGATTTCGCAGCCGCAATCGACCTGCACGGAATCTGGGTCACCAGCCGCCGTGGGTACGACGAAACGGTTAACCGCCTGCATGACGCGCTCACGCAGATGATTCTTTCCACCAACATCTACCTCAAGATGCCTACCTCGACCTACGATGGCAGGCGCTTTCTGGTTGTAGTGGAACCGATGCTTTCTCCGCATACCGTCAACGCCCGCATCTACGGCCCGGACTTCGTCGTCGTCGTCTCACCGGTGAATGGCGCAATCCGTATGCAGGATGTTCGCCACACCTATCTGCACTACCTGATCGAACCACTGCTCTACCAGCGCGCAACAGCCATGGACCGCTTCCTGCCCATCCTCAAGGAAGTTCGCGAAGCTCCCCTCAACTACCAGATGAGGACGGATATCGACCAGCTCACCATCGAGTGCCTCATCAAAGCTATTGAGGCTCGCACGATGGATACCGGCATAGCCCCCTACGTGGTGCCGCCCGATGCCACGCGCGCCGACTTTGAACGCATTGAGCACGATCGCAGCGTTGTAGCCCAGAAAATGGAGCGCGTACGGGATGCCCAGGTTCGCCACGACATGGTGCAGGGCTATGTTCTGACCCAGTATTTCTACGAACAACTCATTCATTTTGAGAAAGATCCCGCCGGTATGAAAGACACCATCGGCGAGATCGTTTACAGCATGGACGTGGATCACGAGGTCCATCGTGCGCGGGATGTCAATTTTGACAAGACTGCCGACGACGACGTTCTGCAACGCACTGCGCCCCGCAAACTCACCGGGTTGGATCTCGCGGAAGCACGGCTCGACGCTGGCGATTTCGCCACCGCTTCAGCACTCGCCAGGCAATCGCTGGTAGTCGCCACCAAGGATCAAACCGTAGACACTGGCCGTGCAAACTTCATCCTGGCGCGTACCGCGATCATGACCGGTCATCCTGAAGACGCCATGACCGACTTCGAAAAAGCCGCATCGACAGCCAAGGAGACGCGCATCCTCGCCTGGTCCCACATTTATCTTGGCCGCATGCTCGATCTGGATTGCAAGCGCGACGAAGCCCTGGCTGAGTATAAAGAGGCTCTCGAGGTGCGTGACGGTCAGCAGGACACGCGTCTGGCAGCCGAACGCGGCGTCAAGGCAGCCTACGCCGTCCGGGGTCACACATGCGATGCAGATGATTCGGGAGACGCAGCAGGAGATGGTTCCGATAGCAAGGCGGCCCCGGCGGACGCTTCCTCAGGCAACGAAAAGCCAGTGGAAAAGCCCTTATCTCCGGCACCGAAGTAGCCTGTCCACCTGCTCGTGAAACACGGATGGGTCGATACTTCTCCGTTTTGCGTCTACCATAAGTAGAGCGCATGAAGGTAACCATCACCCAACCCGCGAATCTGGCCACGCTGGAAACAGCGCTGGGTCATGCCTTTGCGCGCCCCGATCTGCTCGTTCACGCCCTCACCCATCGTTCGCAGGCCTATGAACTGGCGATGGAGACTGCCGGTAACGCCGACGAAGGCGAACGCGCGGACAATGAGCGCCTGGAGTTTCTCGGCGATGCGGTACTCGGCATGGTGGTTGCGGAAGCGCTTTACGCCAACAACTCCAACTGGCAGGAGGGGCAGCTCACCCGTCTGCGCGCTCAACTCGTCAGTCGCCGCCACATGGCAGAGGTTGCCCAGGCTATTTCTCTCGGAGATCACCTCCGTCTCGGCAAAGGCGAAGAGCGCTCCGGTGGCCGTAAGAAGGCCGCAATCCTCGCCAACGCCATGGAAGCAGTCATCGCCGCCCTCTACCTCGACGCCGGACTGGAGTCGGTGCGGCAGTTCGCCCGGCGGCATATTCTCGGCGAGGCAGCAGAAGATCTCGCTCGCGAACTCAACTCCGGCGCAGCCCTCGGCGACCACAAATCGGCCCTGCAGGAGCACCTGCAAGCTACCCATCTCGGTGTGCCCGTCTACATGGTCGAGGGCGAAAGCGGTCCGGATCATCGCAAACGCTTCCAGGTTGAGCTACGTCTGCGATCCGCGGACGGGGAACTGGGCGACGCTCTGGCCAGTGGAATCGGCAGTACCAAGAAAAAAGCCGAGCAGGAGGCCGCCCGTCGCGCCCTGATCGAGATTGCCGCCCTGGCCGCGATTGAATCCGTTCAGCCCGCACGCGCTTCCGAAAAGGAGTTGGCCCAAAAATGAGCGCCACTCCAACGTTTTCCCCCAAAGCCGAAGAAGACGGGCCCATCCCCACAATTGTCCCTGTGCCCGCGGACAGTTCCAGCGCCACTCCAGCCGACCCACTCAATCTGGGCGAATTGAATCGGCAGAACGAAAACAAAAGCAGCGCCAGCTCCGTGCCGGGGCCACGCCAGCCGAACGAGCATGGCCCGTCCGAAGCGCTCTCCTCGTTCATTCGAACGATTGTCGTGGCCCTCTTCGTCGTCACGTTTCTCACCCAGCCAGTAGTCATTCCCTCCGAAAGCATGGAACACACCCTGCTTGTCGGCGATTTTTTGCTGATGAACCGCTCCGTGCTGGCCCCCATTGGAATCTGGCATCACATCCTGCCCTACGCCGACGTGCAGCGCGGCGAAGTCGTGACCTTTCACTCCCCCATCAATTCGAGGGAGTACCTGGTAAAGCGCGTGATAGGCATCCCCGGCGACCATCTCCACATCGCCAACGGGCAAGTCTTCGTCAACGGGCGGCTACTGGATGAGCCCTACGCCACCTTCGAGCCCGCTGCACCTAACGCCTACCTGGACCATTTCCCCACCCAGAACTACACCGATCCGCGCGTGGACCCAGGCTGGTGGAAGCAGCTTCAGCAGGACACCCAGCATGGGGAACTGGTTATCCCAGCCGGAAAATACTTCATGCTCGGTGACAATCGCAATCACAGCCTCGATTCGCGCTACTGGGGATTCGTCAACCGCAGCGAGATTGCCGCCAGTCCGTTGGTCATCTACTTCTCTCTCAACCGGCCCTCGCGCACCGATACTCTGCAGGCCTCGGATGATAGACTCGGACACGACAACGATGTTTCTGCACATCTGAAAGGCTTTGCTCGCTGGAAGCGCATCTTTCATGTAGTGCATTGAGAACTAGAACTATTGCCCCGGTTTCACCGTATTGAATTGCAGCCGCTTGTATGTTCCCAGGCAGGCGTTGAGGATTTCAGGCAGATGGCAAAGGCAGACAAACTGGTAATTGACACCCCAGCACCCGTTTCCACTACGGACGCACACGCCGATCAGGCTGCGACCGAGATTCAGGAAACGCCCTTTGAGGCTCTCGCCAGTATCTGCTCCGTCCTGGTGGTTGGCCTGTTCATCCTCACCTTCCTCGCGCAAAACTTCGTCATTCCCTCCGGTTCTATGGAGAAGACGCTGCTTGTCGGCGATCATCTCCTCGTCGATCGCATCACGATCGCCCCTGGCACAAGCTGGATGCCGCTGGTCCACTACCGCGAACCCAGGCGCGGCGATATTGTTGTTTTCCTTAAGCCCGGCAATCCGGATATGTTCCTGGTCAAGCGCCTCATCGGCCTTCCCGGTGACCACATTCACCTGCGCAACGGAGTCGTCATCCTCAATGGCGTAGCTCAAAATGAGCCTTACGCCGAACTCGGGCCACAGGACTTCTACTCGCCCTACATCGACGATTTCCCCTCCGTCTCGACCTCCCAGGCCGGGGACATCACCGCCGAGTGGGCCGTCGATCTCCCCAATCACATCCAGGGAAATGACATGGTCGTGCCCGCCGGCATGTACTTCATGATGGGCGATCACCGGCATGATAGCCTCGACTCCCGTTTCTGGGGATTTGTGCCCCGTCAGAACATCGTCGGCAGGCCGCTCTTCAACTACTGGTCCTTCGCAACGCCCAACGATCAGATCGACAAGACTAGTGGCGCCGATCGCATCGCCTGGATGGGCCACGTGGTAACTCACTTTTTCTCGGACACCCGCTGGAAGCGAACCCTCCACCCGGTTAAATAGGAATGGACGAAGCCAGCACAAGACCGGCTGCGATCCCGGCCGCATCTCCCCACACACAGGAGCAGTCCGCGTCCGCTCCGGACCAGCCGAATCCTCGCCGCCCCGGCCGTTGGCGTCGTCGGATACTCATTGCATCTCTTCTTGTCGTCGTGATCTCAGCCGCAATTGTTCTGCCGCCGATGGTGAACATCAGTCGCTATCAGCGCCAGATCACCGCGATCATGGCCAGCTCGCTTGGCCGCCCCGTTCACCTTTCCGGCGTTGAACTCCGTCTTCTCCCGCTACCCGGCTTCGTTCTGCATGATCTCTCCGTCAGCGAAGATCCGTCTTTCGGCAACGAGCCCATTCTCTCCGCGCACACCGTCGTAGCCACCGTGCGCATCCTTTCTCTGTGGAAAGGGAAGATCGAGATCAGCCGCATCACGGTGGATGAAGCCAGTTTGAACCTTGTCCGCTCTCCCCGGGGAACATGGAACCTGGAATCGCTGATGATGGGCGCCTCTCAACCCGGCTCCGCAGGCGCGTTCCGAGCTCCGTCCCCCTCCGACGTAAAGCGTCACCCATTCCCATATCTCGAAGCCACAAATTCTCGCATCAACCTCAAGAACGGTGCCGAGAAATCTCCCTTCTCCGTAATCGATGCCGATCTCTCCCTCTGGTTGGACGATCCCGGCGAGTGGCGCATTCGCCTGCGCGGTCAGCCCGTCCGCACAGACATTGAAATGAGCCTGGCCGATACCGGCGAAGTGCGGCTGGAAGGCAGCCTGCACTCGGCCGCCGAGTTGCGAGAAATGCCCCTCAAGCTCCAGATGGAGTGGCGCGACGGCCAACTCGGCCAACTCTCGCGGCTTCTCTCCGGTTCGGACGCGGGCTGGCGTGGCGCAGTAACCGCGGACATCAATGTGCAGGGAACCACGGAAGCCGCGCAAATTACAGCGCGTCTGCAAGCGACTTCGGTAGGCCGTGAAGAGTTCACCCCGGCAACCCCCATCGATCTCGACGCCAACTGCCATCTCCTTTACGAGCATTCGCAGAACGCCATCCACAAGCTGGGCTGCGACACGGCCATCGGCGACGGCCACCTGCGCCTCGCAGCCGACCTGCCCGGCAATACGCCCGGCAATGCGTCCGGTAGCAAGCCCGATGGCCAGCTTACGAATCAGCTAGACGCAGGAAGTCAACCCGAAGCCAGCCTCGAAGTAAAGCAGATCCCGTTACAGGCCGCGCTCGATCTGCTACGCACCGTCCGGCGTGGTTTTGCCCCAGAAATAGAAGCCGACGGCTTCCTGAACGGAGAGCTTACCTACAAACCGGTCTCCGAAACTCCAGCCGCAGCCACCCGAGCATCCCATACCATCTCAAGGCGAAAACAGGCTCGCCCCGCCACCCCCGCGCTAACAGCCCTGCAAGGCTCTCTCACTTTGGACGGTGCGCGTCTCCAGGGCGGAAAACTGAAAGAACCGCTCATCCTGCCCAAAATGACGCTGGTTCCTACAGGGATATCCGATCTCGGCGGCTCAAAGACAGCGATCAGTGGCGAAGTATCCGTTTCCCTGGCCGCCCACTCCGGCAAGGCTGGTGCCTCCGCAGACGCCATCAGGATTCGTCTCGGCGTAACCACCAGCGGATATGCAATCGCAATCGGCGGATCAGCCACGCCCACGCAACTGCGCGATCTTTCCTACGCCTTTGGCCTGCCCCATTCCGACGTAGTGGATGGCTTCGGAAGCGGCACCGCAGATCTGGATCTAGCCGTCAGCGGCCCGTGGATACCACTCAAACCGGTCTTCAATCCCGATTCCACTCTTGACTCCAATCACGAGTCTGCACCCGCAGCAAAGCAAACACTCGTCCCCGTACACACATCGCCCGCGCCAAACCCAATCGCTCCGGTCGCAGCAAACAATTCCGACCAGCTTTCAGGTTCCATCCTGCTGCACCATACCCAATGGCGAGCAGCCTATCTGGCGCGCCCGGTGGAACTACCGCAAGCAGCAATCGCACTTTCCCCCGGCAATATCGGGGTGACATCGGATTTCACCTACAGGGCGAATCTATCTGGCGCAAATTCAGCCGGAGCAAATCAAGCCGGAGCAAACCCAGCCTTATCGCTTCAAGGCTCTCTGGCCCTGCGTCTGCCCACGAACTGCACCACAGGCGACTGCAAACCTCAGCTTCAACTGCATTTTGGAGCGCTGGACGCGTTCACCATTCAAAAAGCCCTGCTCGGTACGCCCGCGGAAAAATCACTTCTTTCCCCGCTCATCGACCGCATGCATTCGGACCAGAAGTCGGCCTGGCCCTCCCTTTCCGTCAGTATTCAGGCGGACAGCCTCCTGCTCGGCGCGCTTGCCGTACATAAGCCCATCCTCCAGTTGCAGGTGAACGACGACGATATCGACGTCTCACATTGGGAGGCGGAAATCCTCGGCGGCTCCGGCAGCGGCACAGCCCATTTCCAGCTATCCGATAACAAGCCTCAATACACGCTCGAAGGCAACTTCGCCAGGGTGAACCCGGCAGCGCTCGGCGCATTCTTCGCCAACCACTGGGCAGGCGGAGCGATCGAAGGCAGCTCCAAACTCGAGTTCTCGGGACTCACCGACAAGGATATTTCCGCCTCCGCAAAGGGCACTGCACAGTTCCAGTGGAAGTCAGGCACACTCACCCCAGGGCCGGCAGCCCAGCCTCTGCACTTCGATGATTGGACCGGCGAGCTCAAGATCGCAGACGGCAAAGCGCAGCTTGAAAAGAACGAATTGCTGTCCGCCCATCGCAGCAGCACCGTGACAGGATCGTTCCCAATCACCGGCCCCGTCGTCGGTTCAATCACTGGCCCCGTCAAACTGACCGTGACCCCATCCTCAGCCCCCGCAAAGAAACACGCACGCTGAAGGCAATTAAGATTCCTGTCAGGATCCGCAGAAATCTCTCCCATTACAATCAATCCATGACGAAATCTTCTCCGGCCACTTCTGCCCCAGCAGCCACCACTCCCGTAACAGTCCGTTGCAAAGGTGTGCTCTTCGATATGGACGGAATCCTGATCTCGTCGATTGGCTCAGTCGAGCGTAGCTGGACCATCTGGGCCATCTCCCGCAACATATCTCCAGAGCTCGCCATCCATACCGCGCACGGATGCCGCGCCATCGAGACCATTCGCAAGCTCCGCCCCGATCTTGATGATGAGGCCGAGCTGAAATACATAGAAGATATCGAAGTAGCTGATAAAGAAGGTCTTGCCGTCCTTCCCGGAGTCGTGGACCTGCTCGCGGCATTGCCCTTGGCGCGCTGGACCGTAGTCACCTCGGCAACTGAGCGTCTGGCCAGAATTCGCATGGAGGAGGGTGGGCTCACCGTACCCGAGCGAATCATCACCGCCGATTCCGTCACTGTAGGCAAGCCCCATCCGGAGCCTTACCTGCGCGGAGCCGAAATTCTCGGGCTACCCGCCTCCGACTGCGTTGTCTTTGAAGATTCCGCTTCCGGTACCAAAGCTGGCCGAGCCGCCGGTTGCACCGTGATTGGCACAACCTTCTCGCACTCGATTGCCGAACTCAGTGCAGCCCATTTTCTCGTCAACGATCTCACCGCGATCCGAGTAGAAGTCCTGCCCGGCGACGAAGGACTGGCGCTTCACTTCACGCCTCTAGCCGTCTAGCGACACAATTTGCTTAGCGTGATCGTCCCAGCAGGATAACCTCAACCCGCTGCAAATCCTCTTCGACATCCACGCCAATTGTGTCTCCAGCAGCCTCGGCAACGTAAATGCTGATGCCGTTTTCCAGCAGCCGCAGTTGCTCCAGCCGCTCAATCTGCTCCAGCGGAGAAGGCGCCAGCGCTGCGAACTGCTCCAGGGCCGCCTTCCGATAGGCATACAGCCCCAGGTGCTTGCGATAACCGGTAAAACCGGTCCGATCCCGGTCGAAAGGAATCGTCGAGCGAGAGAAATACAGTGCTCGTTCATCCGCCGCGCTTACCACCTTCACAGCATTGGGATTGGCAATGTCCTCCACCGGGCAGGGAACGCAGATTGTGCTCACCTGCACCTCTGGCCGCGAAAACAGCCCCAGTAAAGGTGCAAAATGCTCCGGTGTGAGCAACGGCTCATCGCCCTGGATGTTGACGTAGATCTCCGCCTCAATCTGTCGCGAAACCTCGTAGACCCGATCGCTTCCGCTGGCGCACTCCGGCGAAGTCATCGCCACCGGAATCTCCCGCTCGCGACAGGCCTCAGCCACCTCATCGGAATCTGTGGCTACCACCACTTCGTCCATCAGCCCGCTATCGGCCGCCGCACGCCAAACCCATTCCACCATCGGCTTACCGGCAATCGACCTTAGCACCTTACGCGACAAACGCGTAGAACCCAACCGCGCCGGAATTACCCCAACAATCCTGTTTTCACCCATAGGCCACAAGTGTAAATGGCGCGTCGGCGGAGTTTTACGCAGGCCGCACCCATCAAAACTGGCACCCCCAAAAACGAGCAAGTTTGACCTGCATTCCGCCCACCCGTATCATCGTAGAGGCGCACCTCTGCGTCCTATACCTAGATACCACTCCGGCGGAGTAGCTCAGATGGTTAGAGCGATGGATTCATAACCCATAGGTCGGCAGTTCGATCCTGCCCTCCGCCACCAAGACCCTCAATACGTCCTATTACCCCTCGATTAATTGGTATCCTGCTGATTCTAAAGAGAATCAAATTGTGAAATACGCGTTACGAATTACCAAACGTTGGAACGACGGATTAGGAAACCGTAGGTCTATAATTCGAAAGTTAGCTCCTTTCCTTCACCATCAGACCCTCAAAACGCCTGATTGCCTGCATGAGTTCATTGGCAACTATCTGACTCTAAAGGGAATCCATTTTGAAAACACGCGTTACTGGTGAACCAGGTGATTGACCTATGGGTTATGAATCCATAGGTCGGCAGTTCGATCGGCCAAAACCCAACACAAAAACAAGAATTCCCCCGCATAGAGCCTCACTCACACGCTTTGCGGTATCATTCGTCTATTAGAGAAGTGAATTTTCGCGCCTGGAATCCAGGTCAAAGGATCAGGCCCGGAATTCTAGTTCGGGGTGGTAATGAATCGTTTCTTCCAGCGTTCTGTTTTCGTGCTTTCACTGGGCATACTTGTGGCCCTCATCGCAGGCGAGTTTGGACTGCGTGCCGTACGTGCCGGCTCCTATGAGGACGGCGCCTACAAGCAGATGAACGTCTACTCCGAAGTTCTAAAAAAGATTCAGACCGACTATGTCACCGATCCCAATGTAGGCGACGTAACCACCGGCGCCCTGCATGGACTGCTTGAGACCCTGGACGCGGATTCCAGCTATCTCACTCCAGCCGAGTACAAAATCTACAAAGACCGTCCTTCAGGCGGCGATGCCCAGGTCGGCCTCGAAGTCTCCAAGCGCTACGGCTATGCCGTCGTTGTCAGCGTACTGCCCGGTTCCTCCGCAGATAAGGAACACTTCACCGATGGCGACGTGATCGAATCCATCGGCGACCAGTCCACCCGCGAAATCTCCCTGGCTATGATCCGCCTCATGCTTGAGGGCAAGCCCGGCAGCGAGATCACCGTATCCGTGATTCGCCCCCGCAAATCGGATCCGGACAAGGTCACACTGACGCGTGGACCCGAGTCGGTTCCCGCCCTGGCAGAGCAGCAGTATGACAACTCCACAATCCTGTATCTGAAGCCAATCGTGCTCACTGCCAGCCGCGTAGACGCAATCGCCGCCGCTCTGAAGACGATGTCCAAGAACGGCAATAAGAAAGTGCTGCTGGATCTGCGCGACGTGAGCGAAGGCAGCGAAGACCAGGGACTCCGCCTGGCCAACCTCTTCCTCAAGCAGGGAACACTCGCCAGCCTCGGCGGCCAGAAATATCCCACCCAGACCTTCACCGCAGACGCTTCGCACTTCGTCACCGATGCCCCGCTCGCCGTACTTATCAATCGTGGAACAGCCGGCGCTGCCGAACTGGCCGCCGCCGCCCTGGCCGACAACAAGCGCGCTGATACGGTCGGCGAACGCACCTTCGGCGAAGGCTCTGTTCAGAAAACGATTGAGCTTCCCGATGGCGCCGCCCTGCTGCTGACAGTCGCCACCTACTCCACCCCCGGCGGGAAAAAAATCATGGAAGAAGCCGTGACCCCCGGTACGCTCGTAGGCCCCACTCCCGAACAGGAAGCCGAAGCGGACGAAGACGATACAGCTCCATCCAAAACCGATGCTCCTCTGAACAAAGCTCTGGACATGCTCAAGGCCAAAGCCTCCTGAGCTAAAGCTTTCTGATCAAAGTCTCCCGATAGGTGGCGTGTTTTCGGCAACGAAATCGCTCTTGCCAGCATAGATACGCCACCCAAAAGCCAAACCAAAAGCTGCCCGGCCCATGTTACGCTCGGGCTGAGGCATTAGAATTTGGCTTTCACACCTCCCCAGCCTCCGGTGCGACGCGGATTCCGTCCTCCACGGTTGTCCTCCGACAAATCGCCATCGGAAAAGTATTTATCGAACGCCCCCCTGCGGCACACGCGTAAGCTGGTCGGGCGATATACCCTTGCCATCCTTTTTTCCCTGGCTGCAATCACCGGCTCCCTCGCTGGACTCATGCTGGTCTACTCCGTCGATCTACCCCAGATTCATGATCTGGAGCGCTACCGGCCCTCGACCACCACGGAGCTCCTCGATCAAAAAGGCCGTCCATTCGGCTCCTTCGCGCTCGAACAGAGAGTCATCGTCAACTACGACGACTTCTCTCCCGTCCTTCGCCAGGCCGTTATCTCTATTGAAGACAAGAACTTCGAGTCGCACTGGGGCATCAATGTCTTTCGCGTGGCCGGAGCTCTCTGGCACGATATCACCAGTCACGGCCGTGCCCAGGGAGCATCGACCCTGACCATGCAGCTTGCCCGCAATCTCTTCCTTTCCTCCGAGCGCACCACCGCCCGTAAGGTTCAGGAAGCCTATCTTTCCATCCAGATTGAGCGCTCCTTCACCAAGGAGCAGATCTTTACTCTCTACGGCAACCAGATCTACCTCGGCCACGGCATGTACGGCTTCGAGGCTGCTTCCGAGTTCTACTTCTCCAAACACGCCAGCCAGTTGAACTTGCCCGAAGCGGCCCTCCTTGCTGGATTGCCCAAAGGTCCCGTCGCCTATTCGCCTCTGTTTAATCCAGAGAAGGCCCTGCGCCGCAGAAACCTCGTCCTCACTGAAATGGAGAACGACAAAGCCATCACCAAACAGCAGGCCGAGGCCGCTCGTGAACTTCCGCTGGGTCTGCACGTCCAGCAGCCGGAGATGTCCGTCGCTCCCTGGTTCGTCGAAGAAGTCCGCCGCGAACTCGAAAAGCAGTTCGGCACCGACGAAGTCCACGAAGCAGGACTGCGCGTCCAGACCACCCTCGATCTCGATCTGCAAACCGTTGCGAACCACGCTGTCGCCGACGGTGTGGCCACCTACGAACATCGCCGCGGCTGGAAGGGCGCATCGCAGAATGTCCTCGCCCAGGGCACCGCGCTTGAAGATTACAAGCATCCCGATTGGGCCATGCGTATCCAGGCGGGCGATTACACCCATGCTCTCGTGACCTCTGCTCTGCCGCTCGAAATTCGCGCCCGGATCGGAAATCTTCCGATCGTCATGACTCCGGAAGATTGGAAGTGGACCGGCCAGGCTCACGGCGACGATCTGGTCAAACCTGGGGACGTCATCTACGTGCAACTCGGCTCAGGAATGGAAGGCACGGCGCACAAAGCCGTCCTTGAGCAGGATTCAGGCGCGCAGGGCTCTCTCATGGCCATCGACAATACCTCCGGCGATGTCCTGGCCATGGTTGGTGGGCGCGACTACGCTCTCTCCCAGTTCAATCGAGCCACTCAGTCCGAACGTCAGACCGGCTCCAGTTTCAAGCCCTACGTCTATACCACCGCTGTCGAGGCCGGAGTCAAACCTGAGGACATCGTCGTCGATGGCCCGGTCAGTTTTGGCAGCTACACTCCGCACAATTACGAGAACGACTACAAAGGCGCCATGACCGTTCTGAATGCCTTTGCGGAGTCGCGCAACATCCCCGCTCTCAAACTCGCCGCTCGCGTTGGCATTCGCAAAGTTATCGAAACCGCCCACCGCTTCGGCGTCACCAGCAATATCCCCGCTTACCTGCCCGTCGCTCTCGGCGCAGTTGAAATCACGCTGCAGGAGCAGGTCGCGGCGTACGCGGTCTTCCCCAACGACGGTATCCGCGTCACTCCGCGCCTGCTGCGCAAAGTCTCCAATGCCGACGGCATCACCCTGTGGGAGCAGCCGCCTGCCGTAAGCGAAGTCACCAGCCAGCAGACCGCACGAACCATGATGCAGTTGCTACAGGCAGTCACACGCATGGGAACCGGCGCAGCCGCATCCAAACTCAACCATCCGTTAGGCGGCAAAACCGGCACCACCAGCGACTACACCGACGCATGGTTTATGGGATTTTCGCCGTCGGTTACCTGCGGAGTATGGGTAGGCTTTGACAGTCGCCAGTCACTTGGAGAGAAAGAAACGGGCGCCAAGGCCGCGCTGCCTATCTGGATGACCTTCATGCAAGCCGCGATCAAAGGCAAGGACGACGAACATTTCCCCGGCTACGTGGCTGCAGCAGCCAGGCCTGCTGCCGTGCCCGAATCCGTCAAACCGGCTGCAAAACCATTGCTGAATCCATCCGTGAAGACATTGCCGGGCACAGCCGCCAAGCCGCAAACACTTCATCCAACCGCGGTAACTGCGCCGTTAGCGGGTCAGAAGCCACTGCATCCTCTCGTTCCTGGCACCATTTCGTCGCAGCCTGCCAGACCGCTGGCAAAACCACCGGTTTCAGTCCCGCAACCGGCTACGGCAAACCCTGCGAAGCCACAGCCTAAGCCAGCTCTGCCGCAATACTAACTTTCGCAATACTAACTTTCGTAGTACTAGACTTCGCAATACTGGCCTTGCCGTAGTGCTAAGAACACTCCCCTCACTCAACAGGAGAAAGCCACTCATGAATCGACGAACACTCCTTGCCGCGTCTGCGTTTACCGGAGCGCGCCTGGCTGCCGGCTCGCCGCACCTGAATATGCTGGGCCGATTTCTTGCGCCGGCACCGCAGCCAGTGTCTCTTTTCGGCAATCGATTTGTGACTCTTTGCATCATGATTCGCACTACTCCGTGGGAGGTCTCACGGGATGTAAAGCTGCATCCGCGGGATGAATCGACCTGGCACACGCTTGACGGCGTGCGGTCTATGCGCGAGGCATTTTCCCGCTCCAATCCGGATGGCCGCCTGACCTGGGGATTTACTCTCAATGCGCTCGAAGACAAGCGCGACAACTATCGCCAGATTCGCGATTATGTCGTCGAGTGCCAGAAGAAATACGGGGACGAAGTGTCCTACTTCCCGGGGTATTTCCCGGCCATGTATTTGCCTCGCGCACGCGTGAACCGCGAGATGTCCGAGGCCATCCAGATCATTACCGACTTTGTCGGAGATGGATATCGTCCCCAGGCAATCATGGGCGGTTTTCTCTCGGCAGACAGCCTGCAATATCTGGCTGAAAAAGAGCATATCCACGCGGCTCATGCGGTGATCTGGAGTCAGCAGGCTATCGACGGAGGCGGTGCGGATGGATCGCCTTCGTATCCGTTCTATCCCTCGACGGAGCACTTCTGCAAGCCCGCGCAAGGGGCAGCGGACTTTATCGACTGCGTCAACCTGGATGGCTGGACCATGGACTTCATCTGTGCCCGGCGAAGTGGGGCGCTAGGCCACGAGATTACCGGCTACAACAGCCGACGCGGCGTGGGCCCGATCGAAACCTACGTTGGCTGGGGGTTGGATCTTGGCCATCGAGAGGTCATGCACACCGAGTCGATCCACTTTGACGAGGGCTTCAAGAGAAACAACTTCGGCTGGGTGACGAATATCTGGGAAGCGCAAATGGTGCATGAGTTCGGCAAGGAGCTGGTGTGTTCGGCCCTGGATATGTGGGTCACGGATACGAAGAAGCGCTGGCCGGACACGCATTTCGTGACCTTTGGAGAATACGGAGCTATCTGGCGTAACCAGTTCAAAACGAATCAGGACTGGCACTACAGCTTTCTCGAACGCGGGTCGGGACTGGGTGACTCCTACAACAATCTTGAGATTGAGTGGTTCATGAATAAGAACTTCCGCCTGGCGCTTCAGCGGGACTGGCAGTTCGATACGCCTCGGCAGGTCATCGACTTTACGCGCTACGATCTGCCTGCCCACGAACCTGCCGATCCTGATCCGCAGCATCCGGCCAAGGACTGGAGTTTGATGAACCGGATCAATCAGAAAGATCTTCGTCCCCAGGATCATCCGAGGCCGCTTAGTGAATTGGCGACTGCGGATCGGGAGTTTATTTATGAGTCTTTGCCTGGGTTGAAGGCTTGAGGGTGGGGGGGGCTATGTAGATTTTTGCTGGGGTGGGTTGGGGTCGGAGAGATAGGGGGATTTTTGGGGATGATGGATGGGACGGTAACGGCGGGGGCAAGGGCAGAAGCAGATTCCCTTCGGGAATGACGGGCAGAACTGCAAGGGCCAAAACGACTGCAAGGGCAACGGCAAAGGCAACTGCAAAGGAAGAAGCAGATTCCCTTCGGGAATGACGGGCAGAACTGCAAGGGCCAAAACGACTGCAAGGGCAACGGCAAAGGCAACTGCAAAGGAAGAAGCAGATTCCCTTCGGGAATGACAGACAGAACTGCAACGGCAACAGCAAGGGTTTAGGGCTTTGTTTTTAGTATGCGGGGGTTGGGGGTATTTTTCTGCAGATTGTTTGGGTGGTTTTTAGTGTTGGGTTTTTGATAGATGGAAATATCGTTTGGCTCTGCTGACGTCTTTCATGATTTGCGCTTTCAGGGCTTCGGGGGAGGGCCATGTTATTTCTGGTCGCAGGCGGAGTAAGAACTCCAGTTGGAGTGGTGTGTCGTCGCTCAAGTCGATCGGTTCAAAGTCCAGAATGTAGGATTCGACGGCAAATGAGGGCTCTCCAAAGGTAGGTCGATTTCCGATGTTTGAAACTGCCTGGAAACAGCGTGTCCCGACTGTGAGCTGCGTGATATAGACCCCAAATGCAGGCAGCAGGCCGGAATAGGCGGCCAGGTTCACGGTGGGCACGAGTAGTTTTGTACCGATGCCACGTCCTTTTGCTGGAGTGGATCGCACTGCAAATGGCCGGCCCAGCATCCAGCGGGCGCGCTTCATATCTCCGGCAATCAGAGCCTGCCGAATCGCGGAACTGGAAACCTCCAGCCCGTGAATCTCTACGGCTGCATGAACTGTGACTTTGAATCCAAACTGCCGACCGAACTCGGCCAGCTCGGCGACCCCGGCTTCTGCGCGATGTCCAAAGCGAAAATTTGCCCCCTCGTGTATCGAGACGATGCCCAGCTTGTCGACGAGGATCTCTTTCACGCAGGCTTGCGCGCTGAGGCAGGCCAGCGAATCGTCGAAGGGCAGGACCAATACTGCGTCCACCCCGGTCTGAGCCAGCAGACGCAGGCGCTCAGGAATCAGGGTGAGCAGGCCGGGAGCCTGCTCGGGCCGCAAGAACTGTTCCGGATGGGGATCAAAGGTGATTGCGATGGCTTTTGCGCCAGTCTGCCGAGCCTCTGCGGTAATCGCTGCCAGGATCTGCTGATGCCCGAGGTGGACGCCATCGAAGTTGCCGATCACGGCTACGGAGGGTCCAAACCCGGCTGGAATCTCGGCCACGGAGCGAAAAACTATCAGATTGTTTAAATCTGTCACGCTCAAATCTGTCACTTTGAAATCTGTCACGCCAGCACCACCGGTAGAGTCAGCCCGTCATAAGCCATTGCGATTCCTTTGGGTAGTCGAGCATTGGTCTCTTCATGCCCCAGGTCGTGTGAAATGTGGGTTAACCAGGTCTGCTGCGCGCCGATCCGCTTTGCCCAGCGTACTGCCTGATCTACGGTGGCGTGGCTGGGGTGGGGTGCGTGTCGGAGCGCGGAGACGACCAGGACATCCAACCCTTGCAGCAGGGCAAAGCTGGCCTCCGGAATTGTGCTCACGTCGGTCAGGTAGGCAACATTGCCGAAGCGATACCCTGTGATGGGCAGTTCGCCATGCAGGACCGGAACTGGAATAAATCGAACCTCATGTACCTGTGCGCCGTCCGATACATTTTTCAACTCCACTCGCGCCTTGTTAGCGTATTTCGAGTCGGGAGAGAAGGTGTAGTCGTAGATATGTTCCAAAACCCGTTGCGTCTCGGGAGTTACGTAAAGCGGAATCGGCCCCGATTCGCGATAGGTGGCGAAGCTCAGGGGCCGCAGATCGTCCATGCCGAGAATGTGGTCGGCGTGCGAATGCGTATAGAAAACGGCATCCACGCGCTTGATTCCGGCGTTCAGGGCCTGTGTGCGAAAGTCCGGCCCAGTGTCGATGAGCACCACGCGTTCGCAGGGGGATTGGTGGGCGGGCGGGAAGGGAAGCAGACCTTTACCGACGCGCGGCTTCTTTGGCGCACTCGCATTGTCGGCGCAGGCCCATCGCAACAGGATGGAGGGCCGCAACCGTTTGTCGTGCGGGTCGGTGGAGGTGCAGACGTCGCACCCGCAGCCCAGCGACGGCACTCCCATGGAAGTGCCGGTACCCAGAAATGTGAGCGTTCCGTGCATTGACTAGCGTTTTGCTCCACCGGGTGGTGGGGGCATGGGCGGCTGTGCCGAGATCATCCGCGTCAGCTCCAGGAAGGTCATGCGCAATTCAAAAAGCACGGTGTCGAGGGTGCGCTGTTCCTGGGCGGAGAGATTGCCTGCTGTTTTGTCGAGCACGACGTCGAGCAGATCAATCGTCTGCCGAGCGCCGAGAATGTCGATGCGAGGCCGCTGTCCTTCCGGGGTTCCTGCGCCCATCTGCATCATGGCCGAGAGGTAGAGCTGCTGGACGAGGTGTTCGAAACCGATGTTTTCAGGAGCGGGAGCGCCGGGATTCTGCGCGCGTACGAGATCGTTCAAGCGCTCTGCGGCCTGGTCGTAAGCTACTTTCTGAAAGCGCGACTCCTCTGCCGTTGGTACGGGGGGAAGATCGGCGTCGACATCCTCGACATTGTCGGTATTGTCGATCTCTTCAATGGCTTCGTCTGCCACGGCGATCGGGGTCTGCTGGGGAAGGGGCTCAACCAGCGTCAGGCGCGGGCCGTTGGAGGCGGCTGGTTTGGTTGCGGGTTCCGGAACAGCGGCGACGGGGGTGGTTTCTTCGGAATTAACAGGCTCGGATGCTTCTTCATCGCCACGGAATTTGCGGCGGTCGACAACGGTGAACTTCGGTGTATCGCTCATGATCTTCTTTCCTGCAGCTCTTAGACTGCGTTCCATTGCGGAGTTGTATTCAAAATTCTGGCGCTTCCGCCCGGATAAACCAGCGGTTTTCTGCCCACCTCAGCTTCGGCACGAATCATCCCGATTGCAAAGACCCGCAATCCGGCCTCAAGTTGCACGGAGGCGACGCTGGTGATCGTTCCTATGGGTTTGATATCGGCAGCATTGCCGGCGATTCGTAGTTCGGTCCCGGGCGCGGGAAGATTTCCAGGGATCTCCGGTGTTAATTCAAGGGAGCGTAAATGCCGATGTACCTGGCCGCGGGATCGGATGCGTTCGACGATCTCCTGGCCGAGGTAGCAGCCCTTGGTGAAGTTGAGCGCGCGTTCCTGGGATGTTTCCTGCGCAAGATCGCGGCTCTGAATGTCGATTCCGTAGGCTGGAATGCCCTCGATTATGCGCAGTTTTTCGAGTGAAGCTGCTCCGACGGGGCTGGCTCCAGCGGCTACGATCGCGTTCCAGACAGCCGGGAGCTGGGCGGTGGCAACCCAAATGGCATAATGCGGAACTGCCGTTCCGTAACCGCGAAAGATGCGGACGGGGATGCCGGCGATTTCGCCGGTTGAGCTCGAAAGAGACGCTGGCAGCGCGGCGATTCCTAGCCTGGTGATTCCTAGCTGGGCGAATACTTTTTCGGCCAGGGGGCCGGTTAGCTGCAAGGCCGATTCGTCTTCGAGGGGAACCAGTTCGACGTCATCCATGATGATGAATTTGTCGAGATGGGCGAGCAGCGCTTCGGACTGTTCTGCTGTGACTTCCAGCTCCACGGCATCGCCATCCCGCCAGACATACAGATCGCCCTGGATACGCCCCTGGGCATTCAAAACAAGGTTGTAGGCGCCCGTGTTGTCGGGCAGTGTTTCGACCGCGTTGGTGACCATGCCACTGAGCCAGCGGAAGCGATCTTCGCCGCGAATCGCAATTCGCCGCAGCCAGCCGAGGTCGTGTACGGCTGCTCCGGTCAGCAGCGCTCTTGTTTCCGCCTCTGGCGCGTCCAACAAGCCAGGCGTAAGCGTTCCCAGGTAGGGGAGCAAAGTCGAAGATTCGGCGAAAGCGGTTCCGGCTGTGGCCAGGTATTCGGCCAGCGGAGTGGCCGGGATTGCAGTCGCCAGAACGGGTTCAGTCATTGGTCGCTCACCAGCGGCGGGCATGAATTCCAGTGTTTTGGAGAGCATACCGCCAACCTTGATTATAGCCTTGGGGTATATTTCGAGTTAAGGCGGCGAGTGCCGCTATCCGTGGCAAAGCAGGCAGGCGCGGCGGACAGGGAAGTTTACTTTGGAGAGAGAATGACGCAGTTGCATTCACTGAAATACTCCGGTCGCATGGGCCGGATGGTTCCTGTACTTCCGATTTTCGCTGCGCTGGTGCTTTCTTCAACTTGCCTTTGGGCGCAGCAGGCGGCGAGGCCGTCTCAGACTGCCCAGTCCTCCTCATCCAAGTCATCTCCATCCGCGTCATCCCAATCCTCTGGGCAAGCTCCTGCGGCTAAGCCTCCGGCGGAGACGCATATTACGCCGGAGCAGGCTAAAGAGCTTTTCAGCAGTGTGGACGAACTGACCAAATTTGCTTCAGAAGAGACGGGTCTGCCTATACGCAGCCAGGTGAAACGCACGCTCACGACGCGCGTTGCAGTTGAAAAATATCTGCTCGATAAAATGGACGACGATGAAGATGCCAAGCGGATGCAGCGTGGCGAAATCGTGCTGAAAAAGTTCGGCCTGCTCGATCGTGATTTTGATCTCAAGCCATTCATGCTGTCCCTGCTCAAGGAACAGATCGCGGGCTACTACGACTCCAAAACGAAGACTGTCTATCTGCTCGACTGGATCGATCCGGAGACGCAGAAACCGGTGCTTGTTCACGAACTGACCCACGCGTTGCAGGATCAGCATACGGACATCGAGAAGTGGGGCGATCAGACGCCTTCCGATCTCTCTCACAATGCAGCCGAGGACAACGATCATCTTGAAAAAGATGAGATGGATACGGCTCGCACTGCTGTGCTCGAAGGCCAGGCGATGGCTGTCTTCTTCGATTACTCGCTCAAGCCCAGCGGCCGCAGCATAATCAAGAATCCAGAAGTCATTCAGGAGTTACAGGATCAGTCTGATGGCTCGGATGATTCGCCGGTGCTGGCTCGAGCACCTTTGCTGCTGAGTGAGTCGCTGCTATTTCCGTACAAAGATGGACTTGGTTTCGAGCAGGATGTGTGGATGGACAAGGGGCGCAAGGCGGCTTTTGCGGGAGTGTTGGATCGCCCGCCATCGTCGAGCTGGGAGATCATGAATCCGCGCAATTACGAGCAGGCGAAGCAGCCTTCTGTCCTCATTCTGCCGGATATTCATCCGCTGCTGGATGGTCGATACAAGCCTTACGATGTTGGCCAGGTGGGCCAGTTGGACCTGCGCATTCTGGCGCAGATCTTTGGCGGTGAAGCGGCTGCACGCGAGCTTACGCCAGCATGGGATGGCGGTATCTATTGGGCAGGGCAGGCGAAAAGCGCGAAGACCGCTGCGGAGCAGGCGTCCACGAAGTCGATTGCGCTGTTCTATCTCTCGGCGTGGAAAAGCCCGGCATCGGCGCAGGCTTTCGCGCGCATGTATGCGGAAGAACTAGGGCGCAAGTACTCCGGCGTGAAATTGGATACTACGGACAAGGCTCCTGCATCCGAGGATGGCGATGAGGTTATCTACTCGACCGATGAGGGGCCAGTGGTTATCACGGTGCGCGGCAAGTATGTCTTTGTCTCGGAAAGCTTCGATCTTGGAACGGCGCGCAAATTAGCAGGATTGCTCATCGATGGGCAGGGCACGGGCGAGATACGAACGGCGCAATTCTCAATACCAAAATCAGGACTCTCAACGAGCTGGGTAAGCTTTTTGCACTCCTGCGGAATGATGAAAGCTGCTATACCTCGCTAGGAGTACAGAGGGCTAATCGTGCAACGGACTAGACTGTCTGCTTGTCTGCGGCCTTGCTTGCCAGTAGTGTCAGGAGATCGTTTGCCGGGACAGGCTCACCAAAATGCCAGCCCTGGGCAAGGATTTTCTGATCGAGAGCAGCGAAGTAATTCGACTGCTCTGCGCGCTCGACGCCTTCGACTACTACTTTGAGATGCAACGTCTCTGCCATCGCGAGTATCTGCGGCACAATTGCCGCTGTGAGCGAGTCGGTGCCAATGGCATCCGTAAATACACGGTCGATCTTGATTGCATCCACGGCGAGCTCGTTCAGGTAAGCGAGGCTTGAGTATCCGGTGCCAAAGTCGTCGATATAAAATTCATGTCCCAACTCGCGCAGCTTGCTGATGGAGGAGATGGCCAGCTTGCGATTGGCGGTAGAGCGCTCGGTCAGTTCGAGACTGATACTGCGCGCAGGGATTTTATGTTTACGCAGCAGCTTCTCTAACATTGGAACGAAATGTGGATCGGCGAGATCGGCTGCGGCGATATTGACATTGATATGAAAGTCGGGATCGGAGCGCAGTAGTTCGCCCAACTCCGAAACTACGAGGCGCAGAATTACGCGCGTCAATTTTTCGATGAAGCCTAGCTCTTCCGCAGCGGCAATAAAAACATCCGGGCGCACGTATTGCCCGTCTTCATTCGTCCAGCGCGCGAGTGCCTCGGCGCCCAGCACTTGCCCTGTCCTCACATCCACAATCGGCTGATAAACGACGCTTAACAAATTGAGCCGAAGAGCTCGCTGCAACTGTGTAGACAGGCTGCGTTTGCTCGGTTGCAACAGCAACGTAAAACTGACCGCGAGGCCAGCCAGAGCGCCGATAAACACAAATCCTTTAATCGTTGAGCTATTTAAAGACCATGCATCCTGCAGGGTAATTCCAGTCACCATGCAGGGTGCGAGTTGTCTTGAACAGCGTGCGACGTAAAAGGTGTTTCCTTTCAATACTTCTTTTTCTTCAAGAATCTCTGCATCGCTTATTTTCAGCGGAGCACCGGCTGTACGCAGCACCTGGTTTGTCGCGCGGTTGGTTAATGTTGTCGTGTAAATCATGGGCGGTTCCTGCAAGTGTTCAAAGGCCTCGCGGGATGCTACGAAATCCGCTTCACCCGATTCGGTGATGTCCGCAGTCATGCCGGATGTGCCAAGGATGGGCGTATTCAGCCAGATACTGCGTCCGCTCGGTGTAACGATAGCGGGCTTTGATTTTTTAATTGGCGGACTGATCCGGCCCCTCATCGAGGTGCAGTAAATATATCCATCTCGAACTCTGCCAATATCTTTTACCAGGTGTCCATTGAAGACCAGAGTGCGAAGGCGGGAGATATCTTCATCCGAGCAAAAGGGGTAAGGCGATGCATTGACTGAATCGAGAGTGGTATTGATCTCGTTCATAAATGCTTCGGCATGGGCGATGAGATGCGTGGCGTAACGGGCAAGCCTGACTTCAGTGACCTTGAACGCAACCACACTGCCAATCACCAGGCCAATCGCGGCGCACAGGAGTGTAACTCCTACTGTATGGAGAATGCTGACAAGCATGTGCTGCTGCGACTTGCGCTTCATTCAGACCTCTCCGTACACAGATAACGAAGACTACGAGCGGGTACAGGTAGTCCGAGGAACCAACCCTGCCCGAGGATATGAGGATCTCCGCCGGCGAAATAGGTAACCTGGCCTTCTCTTTCAATTCCCTGTACGACGACGCTCAGGTTCAGTGCTTTTGCCAAGGCAAGGATCTGGGGAACGATCGATGCTGTTACCGAGTCTGTTCCGATGGTTGCGATAAAAGACCGATTGACCTTGATTCCATCGACATTCAGCTCGCTGAGATACGCAAGATTTGAATAGCCGGTACCGAAGTCGTCGATAAAGATAGCATGGCCCCGTTCGCGCAGACGCCGTATCGACGCTACGGCTACTTCACGATCCGAGGTCGCACGCTCTGTGAGCTCAAAAGTAATGTTGGATGGAGAGATCGACGTGTCCTGAAGCATCTCATCGAGCAGGATCAACAATCTTGGATCGGCCAGATCGGATGGTGCGAGGTTGATGTGCAAACGGAATGCGGGATTGCTTTCAAGCAGTGGGCGCAACTCCTGCAATGCACGGTTGACTACGAATCGCGTGATCTCGCTTACGAAACCTTCTTCTTCGGCCAGGGCAATAATAATCTCGGGACGCACGCTGTCGCCGTCCTCATCCGTCCACCGCGCGAGGGCCTCGGCGCCGACGATCCGATGGGTGTGCAACTCGACGATGGGCTGGTAAACGACGGAGAGATTTCCCTTGAGGATGGCTCGCTTGAGTTGACTGGTGTGGCTACGTCTTCTGCGGCCGGCAAATAGAATTACAACTCCACAGGATGTACCGGCGATTAATCCGGTAACGATGTAAATCACGAGCAGTATGCGATTGTTCTGCCATACGTCCGCTTCGCGAATGTAAGTGACTGCGCAGATCTGATAACGATTTGTGCACCGAGCGAGATAGAGTGTGCCATCCACGGAGAGCACTTTTCGAGTGCTTAACAACTCAGGCGGAAAAGAGAAGTGTTCTCCCCTTGTGGGTATGAAGGCGTGGGTGGAGCGGTCGATCAAGCCGATTGAGTAATGTATCGGGCCCTGCGAAAATTCAGCGAAAGTATCGGGACTGACGACGACATTTGCTTGCCCGTACGTGATGATTTCGCCACGTCCTCCGCTTGGCACAATCAACGGATAATTATTAAAAATCACCGAATTGCGAGGGCCGTGGATGCTCGGCTTGAGCAGGGGGTGTGGAGTGGCAAGGTTACCTGTGGTTGCGGAGCAAACGAACGAGTTCTCATGGATGCGGCCCACGTCTTTGAGGAACTGAGCCGCAAAGGTCAGCTTGCGAAAAAATGTGATCTCGTCATTCGAGCAGGGAGGATAAGGGGAGTGATTGGCACTGGTGAGGGTAGAGGATATTTCGGAGGCAACCTCTTCGGCATGTTGTTCGAGCTGCTCTCCGTAATTGGCTAAATGGGCCTCGACGGTGCGCAGGATCGACTGTCGGCCGACTAGAAATCCAGCCAGGGTGCCGAGCGCAACGACCGCAATAAACAGCCATGTGCGGTTGAATCGCGCTAGACTGCGGGCGGTTACCATAGATCTCTTTTCATCAAAACCTGCGTGCCATGTGTGGGTAGCTAAAAAGGATGCTACCGAACCTTTTTCAATTTGTAACGGTCTGAGCCAGCTTCGCGCCGGGTACGCGTCCAACCGTTTCCGCGGATTTTTATATCAATGTTTGTACTTGTTTCCGCGCACTTTTGCCAGAGTCTATCGCATTCATGGTCGCTTCATGAGTAAATCGCAGCAGGGAAACGGTCCGAGGCATCTGTCATGCAACCGTAACCCGGTATACTTAGAGGTTTGGTAGCACTATTTTGTTCGAGTTCTGATCGACAATCTGGGAGAGCATCGCTTGCAAAAAGCAGAAATCGGCATCATCGGCGGCAGTGGTTTATATTCCATGCCCGGGCTTAAGGATATTCGCGAAGAGTCAATAGAGACTCCATACGGCGCACCATCGGACAGCTTTATTCTGGGAAACCTTGAAGGACGCAAAGTTGCCTTCCTGGCCCGGCATGGGCGCGGTCACAAGCTGCTGCCGTCGGAGCTGAACTTCCGTGCGAACATCTACGCCATGAAACTGCTGGGCGTCGATCGGATCATCTCAGTGTCTGCCGTGGGCTCTTTGAAGGAAGAGCACAAGCCGACCGACTTTGTAATTCCGGACCAGTTCATCGATCGCACTTTTCTGCGCACGTCTACGTTCTTCGGCAATGGAGTCGTGGGCCATGTAGCCTTTGGAGACCCGATCTGCGCGACTGTCGCTGAGGCTGCCACATCTGCGTGCGCAAGCATTGGAGTCGTGGGCAAACGCGGCGGCACCTATGTGTGCATTGAAGGCCCACAGTTCTCGACCAAGGCCGAATCGAACCTCTATAGAAGCTGGGATGCCGATGTCGTGGGCATGACCAATCTGCAGGAGGCCAAGCTCGCGCGCGAAGCGGAGATCTGCTATGCAACCGTGGCCATGGTTACCGACTACGATTGCTGGCATCCGAATCACGATTCGGTCACTGTGGATCAAATCGTCGCGGTGCTGCATCAGAATGCGGAGAACGCTGCTAAAGTTGTTCGGGCGACAGTGGCCGCTTTGCCGGTAGAGCGCACTTGCGGCTGTGCGTCCGCGGCTAAATATGCGATCCTGACTCAACCCTCCGCAATCCCCGCCGAGGCAAAAGAACGATTGAAGTTACTCTTCGGAAAGTACATGGCATAACATGGCGATAACTGTCGTAGGCAGCGTTGCATTTGATTCAGTAAGCACTCCGTCCGGAAGCTACGAGCGTCAGCTCGCCGGTGCGGCAACGTACTTTTCATTGGCCGCAAGTTACTTCACGGATGTGCGTGTGGTTGCCGTGGTTGGCGAAGACTTCACCGCAAAAGAACAGGCCGTTTTTGACGCACGCGGTATCGACACGCGCGGCATTGAGCATGCTTCGGGCAAGAGCTTTTTCTGGGCTGGCTCTTATCATGACAATCTGAATGAAGCCAAGACACTTCAGACGGATCTGAATGTTTTTGGTGCGTTTGCGCCCAAGATTCCCGAGGCCTATCAGGACTCTCAATTTCTTTTCCTCGCCAACATCGATCCAGTGCTGCAAAAACGGGTTCGCGACGCCATGCCCCAGGTCAAACTGGTGGGCGGCGACACCATGAATTACTGGATCAACGATCATCGCGAGAACCTGCTGAAGACGCTCAAGGGCGTCGATATTCTGCTTATCAACGACACTGAAACCAAGCTGCTCGCTGAGAATAAAAATCCGGTCAAGGCTGCTCACGATGTTCTCGGCCTTGGACCTAAGGCGCTGGTAGTAAAGCACGGCGAATACGGCGCAACGGCATTCTTTGGCAGCAGCATCTTCGCCAAAGATAAACACGCCAAGCATCATCCCTTCCGCGCGCCAGCATTGCCGCTTGCGGAAGTTGTCGATCCCACTGGCGCAGGCGACAGCTTTGCAGGCGGATTTTTCGGCTATATCGCATCGCAGCCGGAACTGACGCCATCTGTTTTCCGCCGGGCAATGTTCTACGGTGGCGTGATGGGTTCGTTCGCAGTCGAACGCTTTGGTACGGAGCGCATGCAGCAGCTTTCGCGCGAAGAGATCGAATCGCGCTTTGCACTGTTCCGCGAACTGACGCACCTCGACTAACGTATGACTGCACGATTGATTGCCTAAGTGAGCAGCATGTCCAGCGCGGAACGAACAACGGGTCAAGCTCTGCGTGGCATTCGCCGACGAGAGCTGCAACTAGTCTTCGTCTCCGCGCTGGCAGCCTCACTGATCGCTCTGTGGTGGAGCTGGGCGCACTCTGCATTTCTGCTGTATGGAGACGCCGAAGCGCATATGCATATCGCGCGCAGGCTCTTCGACTCGCACCGCCCGGGCATCACGCAACTCGGCTCGGTGTGGCTACCGCTGCCGCATCTACTGATGGTGCCATTCGTGGCGGTCGATAGCTGGTGGCGTAGCGGTTTTGCCCCGGCAATTCCATCCATGGCCTGCTATCTATTGGCCAGTATTGCTCTCTACACGCTGGCTCGCAAATGGCTCTCACCGGTGTCGTCCTGCGTGGCGCTGGTGCTCTTCGCTGCCAATCCAAACCTGCTCTATCTGCAAACCACGGCCATGACTGAGCCGCTCTTTTTGTGCGAACTCATCTGCTCTGTGCTCCTGCTGGTTGAGTGGTACACGAGTCTTGATGATGAGGCTCTGCATGCTCGCAATCAACGTCTGCTCTGGACGCTGATCGCTGTTTTAGTCGCGGCGATCTATACGCGCTACGATGGTTGGATTCTCGCTTTCCTCGCATGGATCGCGATGGCGCGATGTGTTGCCAATCGTGGCCGTTTATTGCGAACCAGCTTCATACTCGCATCGGTGATTCTGCTGCTCGCGCCCGTTGGATGGATGCTCTACAACGCTGTAGTTTTCGGGGACTGGCTCGAATTTATGCGCGGACCTTACTCCGCCAAAGCTATTGAATTGCGCACTGCAAGCTCGGCAATCGCGCCGCATCCAGGCTGGCATAATCCGTGGGTCTCCGCTATCTTCTTTGTCAAAGCGGCGGAGATGGATGCCATTGTCGAGAGTTGGGGTGGGGTTCTCTTTTGGGCGGCGCTTGCAGGGACGGTAGTTAGTTGGGTGCTCCCCGGGCGATATGTAGAAGCCGCGAATCATCCACTGAAACTTTCATCACGCGCTGTTTGGTGGACAATTTTTCTCTGGCTGCCACTGCCTTTTTATGCGTACTCGGTCAGCTACGGATCGGTGCCTATTTTTTTGCCGGTCTGGTGGCCGCATGGCTGGTACAACACGCGCTACGGCATGGAACTGCTTCCGGCATTGGCACTCTTCGCCGGCTTTGCAGTGCAGGGAATTATCGGGTTGATGCGCAGTCGGCTTACCAGGTGGGAGCCATTTGTGAGCAGGGCGTTCTTCGTCGCGCTCTTTATCGCACTGGGCGTCAACATAGCGCAGATGCTTCATGAACAGCCGCTTACCTACGTCGAAGCCAAGAAGAATACAGCCGCGCGCAGCTACTACAATACTGTCCTTCCGGTTGCCTTGAAGAGCCTTCACTTGTTGGATCCACATGGCGTCGTCCTCATGGACACTTCAACTTTTGCCAGTGTTGTACCGCATGCGGGGCTCACCTATCGGCAGACGATCAATGAGAGTGACAAGCAGTTCTACTGGGCTGCGCTCGGCGCTCCTGCAGAGCACGCGTCCATCATTCTCGCGTTTGCTGGGGACGATATCGACAAGGCTGTTAAAGCGCACCCGCAGCATCTGCGTATCTATCAAACCTTTCACTCGCCGTTTCGCGGGTGGGATCAGGCGGATGCGACCATATACGTCACAGATACCTTTCCTTCTACTCCTGTAACACAGCCCTCAACAACACCGGCAAGCCGGTGATAGCATCGGGCAGAGGAAATGTATCGGAGCGGCGATGAACGGCATGTTTTCAATTCATCTTTGCGCACTCTTCAGCCTGCCTTTTAACTTCGGCTGGTTGGAGCAGTCACTGGTCAGCGACGAGGCCGTCTATCGCCTGCTGGTGGCCTGTGCGCTCGGTGGCCTGGTTGGCATAGAGCGTGAGGCTCTGCGCCGTGCTGCCGGTGTGCGCACGAACATGCTTATCTGCATGGGATGCGCCTTCTTTACGTTGCTCTCGGCTGTGCTCGCGGGAGACGGCAACCCAGACAAGGGTCGCGTAGCCTCCAATATCGTGCAGGGCATCGGCTTCCTTGGAGCGGGGCTGATTCTGCATAATCGCAATCGCGTTAGTGGACTTGCCAGCGCAGCCAGTGTCTTCGTTGTAGCTTCCATCGGCATGGCATGTGGTGCGGGGCTTTATATCCCAGCCATTATTGCGACGCTCATTGTGCTGTTTGCATTGGCGCTGGTCGGCTTTCTTGAGCGGCGCGTCAATCTTAAAATTTATCCGCTGCTCTACGAAGCGCGTGGCACGGATGAAACGGCCATGCTGGTGTCGATCCTTGAAGCCATGGATAGAGAACAGGAACGTCTTGGAAATCCTGAAGCCGACGCTATCGGCACGATGAAGCGCATCAGCTTCACGCTCACCGCAACCAAACGCCAGCATGAGCGCCTCGGGGCGAGCCTGCTGGCAGAACCGGCAATCGACGATCTTAAGATTTTCCGCGACCCGGAGGAAGACTAATCCCTTGATTCCTTTTACCAAAACACACGCATGTGGCAACGACTTTCTCATCATCACCGAAAAAGATGCAGCTGGCTATGACAAAGCGGAACTAGCTCAACGCCTTTGCGAACGCAACACCAGTATCGGCGCAGATGGCATTGAATTTTTCGAGTGGACCGGCGACTTCTCCGGGCGCATCCGCCTCTACAATGCCGATGGCTCGATTGCGGAAATCAGCGGCAACGGCACGCGGTGCGTTGCTGCATGGATGGCGGAAGAACTCAATTCTCAAGTTGGCGACGAGCTCTCGATTGAGACGGATGCAGGCGTTCGCATCTGCACTATCGATGGCTTTCGCGAGAGTGAGGATGATGCCCCGACCACTCTTGTTACTACGGACATGGATGTACCGGAGTTTGAAGAGACAACGGTAGAACTCTCGGACGGTACCGTGATTGAGGGCGTTTTTGTCTCGATGGGCAATCCGCATTTCGTCATTCTTCTCGACTCGATAGACTCGCCGCCGGATGCGCCGCAGTTCATGATCGGCGACCGCGTATGGCAGGAGATTGGCGAGGAGATTTGTTTTCATCCCGACTTTCCTGAACAGACAAATGTCGAGTTTGTCCGCACTCTGCGTACCCGGAGCGATGCGCCGAACCAGGTTGCCCTGCGCATTTACGAGCGCGGCGTCGGGCCGACGTCTTCTTCTGGCACCGGTACATCCGCGACAGCTACGGCCATGATCGCTATCTATGGTGCAAGCTCGCCGCTTGATGTAGCGGCACCTGGCGGCATACAAACAGTCGAGTGGGCTGGGCCTGGCGAAAGGCTCTATCTCACTGGCCCGGCCACACTCATCGCACGCGGCGAGGCCTGGTAAATGACTGACCTGCTCAGGCCACGCGCAGCCGCTGTCGGAGTCAAAGCCGCAGTGCTGTCGCCCGCATCCACGCCGGATGCCGCGAAGATCGAACGCGGACTTGAGGCGCTGCGCAACCTCGGCTTTTTGCCCGTGGAAGCGCCGCACATGCTGACGCGTGGCCCGCTCTACTTTGCAGGCACGACTGAGCAGCGCCTGCTCGATCTGCACGCGGCGTTTGCGGATGACACGGTGCGCGTGCTCTTTGCCACACGTGGCGGCTATGGTGCGAACTATCTCCTTGAAGAGCTTGACATGGATGTGCTGGGCGACCATCCCAAGCCGCTCTTTGGCTACAGTGATCTCACCGCGTTGCAGGTGACGCTTCTCGACACGCTCAACCTACCTGCCTTTCATGGCCCGATGGTTTCGCCGGACTTTGCACGCGAAGACGGGGTGCATCTGCCGAGCTTGCTGGCGGCGCTGTCAGGCGAGCCTTATAAAGTCGGCAAGGCGGAAGGGTTGCGGCTTCTTAAAGCGGGCGTGGATGCGCAGCCTGTGCGCGGCATTCTCTATGGGGGCTGCCTCAGCATTCTGCTGGCACTTCTCGGTACAGCCTTTGAGCCGCAAACTGAAAACAAGCTTCTCTTTCTGGAAGATGTTGGCACGAAGCCATACCAGATTGACCGCATGCTGTGGCAGCTCAAACAGGCAGAAAAACTCGATGGAGTGAAGGGCATCATCTTTGGCGAAATGCTCGATTGCACTTCTCCGGGAGCACGCCCGGAACTGCTCGAAGAAGTCATCTTGAATGCGCTGGATGACTTTGATGGGCCCATCGGCATTGGCCTGCGCAGTGGCCATGTATCCCGCGCCAATGTAACTTTGACCTTCGGCGTACAAGCAGAATTCAGCGCGACTCTCGACCCTGAATTGCGCATGCTTGAACCGGCCGTTGCACGATGACAGAAGAGATGACAGATATCAAAAACAAACACATTCATCTAAGTGGAATTTGCGGCACGGCGATGGCTTCGCTTGCCGGATTGCTGCAGCAAAAAGGCTACCGCATCACTGGCTCGGATGCAGCCGCTTACCCGCCGATGAGCGATCAACTTCACGCCATGGGCATAAAGGTAGCGGAGCCTTACGCTGAGTCCAATCTTGATTCAAAACCGGATCTTGTGGTCATCGGCAATGCGCTCTCGCGCGGCAATCCAGAGGTTGAGCGAGTGCTCGACGAACGCATTCCTTTTACGTCCATGGCTGCGATTCTTCACGAAGAGTTTCTCGTGGGACGTGAGTCGCTGGTCGTTGCAGGCACGCATGGAAAGACTACGACCACGAGTATGCTGGCGTGGATCTATCAAACGGCGTCGCAGGAAAACCCGGCGTTAGAGCCATCTTTTCTCATTGGCGGAGTGGCAGAAAACTTTGGCATCAGTTATCAGCTTCGTGCCACGCGTACTTTTCTACTCGAAGGCGATGAATACGACACAGCCTTCTTCGACAAGGGGCCGAAGTTTCTGCACTACTTTCCCGATGGGCTCATTCTTACCAGTGTCGAGTTTGATCATGCGGATATCTACGAAGATCTTGCGCATGTAAAAACGGCGTTCAAGCGTCTCGTCAATCTTGTTCCGCGCAGAGGCGTAATCGTTGCTTATGACGGCAACGCCAACGTCAGTGAATGTGTAGAGCATGCACTCTGCCGCGTCGAGCGCTATGGCTTTAGCAATCGAGCTGATTGGCGTATCGAAAACCTTCGCCACGAGGGCCGCAAAAGCCTTTGGCAGGTTCATCTCAAAGGCGAGTTGTGGGCTGAGTTTGAGATGTCGATGGCTGGGGAGCACAACGCGCTCAATGCTACTGCGGCGGCGGCACTTGCTTTCAATCACGGTGTTCCGGTGAGCGCGATACAAGCGGCGCTGGCCAGCTTTCACAGTGTCAAACGCCGCCTTGAAGTGCGCGCGGTCGTTGACAACATCACTGTCATTGATGACTTCGCACATCACCCTACTGCCATCCGCGAAACCTTGCGAGCCTTGCGCCTGGCTTATCCAAATGCAAAGCTATGGGCTGTGCTTGAGCCTCGCTCCAATACTCTGCGTCGCAATGTTTTCCAGCAGGAACTGGTCGATAGCCTGTCGCAGGCCGACGCCGTTATCATGGACGCTGTTTATCAACAGCAGCGCATTCCTGAAGGCGAGCGGCTCCATCCGGAACAGGTAATTGCGGCTATCAACGCAGCGGGAACTCCTGCGGAGTTATGCGCCGATGTTGCAGCAATCGTCGATTCACTTGACCGTCAGCTCAAGCCGGGCGATGTCGTTGCGATCCTCTCCAACGGCGGCTTCGATGGTATCTACGAAAAACTTCCCATGCGACTGAGCCAACGCGCACACCGGCAAATTGCAGATGAGGCTCACGGATGATTTCTTCCTTATTGCTACTGGCAACCTTCGTTGTATTGGGTGTGCCGGTAGCTGCAGTCTGCATACCCTGGTTTCTGATCACGCGAAACTTGATGCCGCTTTATCGCTCGTCGATGTTCATTGTCCGGCTGGCCTTTCGTATCGCGGGTATTCGGATTCATATTACGGGGCTGGAGAATATTCCTGCGGCAACTGCGTGTATCTTCATGTCGAATCATGTATCGAATCTCGACCCACCGGTACTACTGCCGCTCATTCCTGGGCGTACTTCCGTATTCCTCAAGCGCTCGCTGATGAGCATCCCTATTCTGGGCTATGCGATGCGCCTGGCTGAGTTCATTCCTGTTGACAGGGATCGCACCGTGGAGAGTGCGCAGGAAGGCGTTCGCCTTGCAAGGCAGGTATTGATGAAGGGGATACACATCACCACGTTTGTGGAAGGAACGCGCTCTCGCGACGGTCGTCTTCTGCCTTTCAAAAAAGGCCCATTTTACCTGGCGATGGAGAGCGGCGCGCCGTGCATTCCCATCTCTATCTGGGGTACGGAAACGATGATGAGTAAGGGTAGTTTGCGCATTCATCGCGGCACGGCGCATGTTGTTTTTCACGCGCCGATTTATCCGGCGAATGTAGCCTCAGCAAACATCGCTGATCGCGCCGTGTTGATGGAAGCGGTGCGGGCTGCAATCAGTAGTGGCTTGCCTGAAGAGATGCGGGCATAAGAAGCAGGCTTACTTGAGGATTGCGTTATAGCCGTCGCCAAGCAGCTTCTGCTTCATGGTGTTGGCCTCTACGCGACTCGCAAATGGGCCTACTTGCACATGCTGCAGTGCGTCCCCGGCTTGCTGGCGAACTACGACGGAGTAGCCGCGCTTGCGCAGCGCACTCACCAGCACGTTGGCATCATTGGGACTGGAAACTGCGGCAATCTGGACCATGATTGTGCCTGTGCTTGAGCCCGTGATTGTGCTCGCGGCGGTTGTGAGGGCGGGTGAGGAATCCGCTCCCAGAGCGGGTCTGACGGTGGTTGCTTGAGGAGGAGCAGGCCGTGTGGCTGTTGGCAACGCTACGGGCTGTACATGTGCCGCGGCTGTTTCCGGAACCTTTGGCACGGCATCTCCAGCGGCTTGTGTCAGGGTGGGTTCTTCTGAGGGCTGCGGGGCCGTCGCCTGCGTCGCCTGCGGAGTTGCTGCGTCACTCCTGTTTATGACTGAGGTGGCAGAGGGTTTTGAGCCGGAACCTGAGCTAGAACCTGAGCCTGGAGTCTGGATGGCCAGGGGCGAATCTTTCGAGGTGTCCGTGCTCGCCAGCGCTGCTGCATCCGATGGGCCTCGCCGGCCCAGCGTATAGCCCAACCCAAAGAAGAGACCGCAGACCAGCACGAGTCCAAAGAAAATCGCCAGCAGTGTTGTTGAGTTGAGCGTCAGCTCGCGATCCTGCGGCGGATACGATTCCGCGATCTCTTCATCTTCTTCTTCGAATACAGTTCTCATGGCAGCTTCCCCGGTTCAGCACCTGCACTCTCTATTATTCCTTGTTTTCTGTGCGTTTGAGCGTCGCTGCGTTTTCGAGTGCCGTCTGCGTCACCCCCTGTATGGGATTGCGCAGCAGCGAGAGGATGTCCACGGGGAGCGGGAAGACGATCGTCGTATTCTTCTCAACGCCAATCTCGGTCAGTGTTTGCAGGTAGCGAAGCTGCATCGTAAGCGGCTCGGTTGCGAGCAGCGCGGCGGCCTCCACCAGCTTTTGCGCGGCGGAGAACTCGCCCTCGGCATGAATAATCTTCGACCGTTTTTCGCGTTCGGCCTCGGCCTGCTTGGCCATGGCGCGTAGCATCTGCTCGGCAAGATCGACCTGTTTTACCTCGACTGAAAGCACTTTTACGCCGAACGGCTCGGTTCTCTGATCGATGATTCCCTGTATGCGCAGGTTCAACTTATCGCGATGGCTGAGTAACTCGTCCAGCTCTACTTCGCCGAGCACGGAGCGCAGTGTAGTCTGGGCAAACTGCGATGTCTGATATGCATAATTGGCGACTTTCACGACTGCGAGGGTCGGATCGAGAACGCGCAGAGTTACCACGGCATTCACCTTGATTGTCACGTTGTCGCGCGTGATGACATCCTGCGGAGGGACTTCCATTACTTCCTGCCGAAGCGAAATCCTCACGATCTGGTCGAGGGGACGAAAGACCAGAATGACGCCCGGTCCCTTTGGTTCCGGCAGTGCGCGGCCAAGCCTGAAGACGACGCCACGTTCGTAGTCGCGAAGAATCTTGATGGAATTCAAGAGATAAAGAACAACGATGACGGCAACGATCAGGATCGGAAATCCAGCAAATGGCATAGCTTTTGAGCACCCCTCACACAGGAGGGATTGTACTCCTACGAGGCTTTAGAGCGGCTGCAAGGTAGTGGGAGAGACGGGCTGTACCTGCAGCACATCGCCATCCACACCAATCACTTGTACGTTTGCGTTCTGCGGCACAGGCTCACTTGCTGTAGCCTGCCATATCTCGCCCTGAACGAGAATGTGCCCGAACAATTGTCCAGAGGCTTGTCCGGGTTCGCCGATCGGTTCCATCGTGGTGGCGGGATAGCCGACTAATGCTGCGGGGCCAATCACGAACTTACTTTTACGCGCACGTACGGCGAGCCGCAGCAATATGACGGTGATAATGCCAAAGCCCAGGCTTAGTCCAACTGCAACGGCGGGTCGTATGCCCAGCTCTGGAATCGGCGCGGCGACCAGCGTGAGTGCGCCAAAGACCAGGCATGCGATGCCGGCCAGCGCCAGGACGCCGTGGCTGGTGAACTTCATCTCCAGCAGCAATAGAACGGCGGCGGCCAACAGCAGCAGGATCGCGGTATGTCGAATGGGCAGCAGGTTGAGCGCGAAGGCTGCGAGCAGGACCATTACTGTGCCCAGGGCTCCGGGAACAATCGTTCCTGGTGTATTGAACTCGACATAAATCAAGAGTGCGCCGCCTACGAGCAACAATAGCGCGAGATTGGGATTCACAAGATATCCGAGCACTTGTTCCCGCACGGTTGGAGGCAGGGTTACGATATGTGCGTTGTGTAGATTCAGGGCGAGCTTGCTGCCGTCGATACGTGTGATGCTGCGGCCATCGAGCGCGGCGAGCAACTGGTTCTCATCCGGTGCGGTGAGGTCGATCAGGTGCAGCGTCAATGCTTCATCCGCGGACCAGGCGTGAGAAGCGCGCACGCCCTCTTCAGCGGCCTGCGCGTTCCGCCCTCGGCGCGACACGTATGAGCGCAAAAACGCAGCGGCGTCGTTCTCCATTTTTTCTTTTATGGTGGTGTCGGGAGTGCCGGATTCAAGCACGGGATGCGCTGCTCCGGCATTCGTTCCCTGGGCCATGGCGGCTACGTCTGCAGACTCCAGCAGGAAGAATCCTGCGGACCCGGCACGTGCTCCGGCTGGTGCAATATAGACGATGACCGGCACGCGCGAAGAGAGAATGGCTCCGACCATCTCGCGGGTGGAGTCGAGAAGTCCTCCGGGAGTGTCCAGCTCGACGAGCAGGGCCGCTGCATGATCGCGGTTTGCGAGATTCAAGGCGCGTTCGAGCCGCGTTGCAGAGACGGGTTGAATGGTGTCGCGGATCTCAATCCTGTCCACAACCGGTGAGCTTTGTGCGTGCAGTGATTGCATCGCGAGCAGCGGGAAGAAGGCAAAGATCCACATTGTCCATGCGATCGCCCACGCGCAACGATATCGTCCGAAGTTACCCATGACGAACCTCCTTCTGCGCCAGCCTGTCGAGACTACTCCGGCTTGCTGCCAATGGCCGGTTTCACTGAAGAATCCATGCGGGAGTCGATGACCTTGCGCAGGTCTCTTGCAGCCCGGTTGTTGCCATCCAGCTTAAGCGCATCGGCTGTTTCGCTGCGAGCCTCGGGCAGATGATTCGCCGCAAAATCAAGGCGTGCGAGCACCATGTAAGCCTCGACATTCGGCTGCTGATCCAGTGATGCTTTGGCTTCCTTGCGTGCGGCATCGGTGTCTCCGGCTCGCTCGCGAACCTCGGCCAATCCGGCATGCGCCTCGGCACTATGATCATTGGCTGCAAGAGCTGCGTGATATTCGCGCTCGGCTTCGAGCAGCAGTCCGCGATCGAGTTTTTCACGCGCGGTGCGGCTCAATCGTGCAGCACGTTCATTTGCGGGAAGCGTGGCGAGATGAGCTGCCTCAACCTGGTCGAGCATCAGGCCTGCCTGTCGAAACGCTGCTCCGTTGTAACTGCGCTTGATCCGTTCGAGAGGGTCAGGCTGCGTCGATGCAGCATTGGCGGGGGTCTTGTCGGTACTTGATTTATCGGTACTTGTTTTATCTGTGCTCGATTTATCGGCAGCTACGGCTGGCGATTTCTTCCACATATCGCTGAGCGTCTTCGCCTCGCTGTCGCCTGGGTGCACTTTTAGAGTCTGCGCCAGCTCGCTTAGAGCCTCTGCGGTATTGCCATGCCGGTGCAGGCTTACGGCAAGGTTGAAGTGGTAATCGGCATCGGTAGGATCGGCGGCCTCGGCCTGGCGAAAGAGCGCAATGCCATCGTGTCCGCGACGGCTCAGAGCCACGGCTTCATTGTTGACGACCTCGGGCAAGGGCAGCACTCGCGCTACTGCTGCAAAGGACTCTTCGGCGCGCGGATAATTTCCAGAGTAGAGCAGCGAAAGTCCACGATAGAATCCCGCTTCGAGTTCCGCAGGATCGCCGCGTGTGACCTTGCCAAAAGAGACAGCCGCCTGCTCATACTGCTGGCTGGCAAACTCCAGCTTGCCGGTGGCCAGCCATGCCTCGGTAAAGTCCGGGCTGAGATCGGTAGCCTTCTTCAGATGGCGTAGCTGATCGGCGGCATCACGCTCTGTAATGCCGCGGATGTATTGTTCGAAAGCATCGAGCCGCAGCTTGGAGCCAGCGGCGCGAAATGTCTCTTCGGCTACTCCAAAGCTGGGGTCCAACTTGCGGGTCAACTGCCATGCCAGTGAATTCAACAGCGGAATCAACTGCGAAAGCTGACCGGACTCGGTGATCTCATCCATGAGCCGCAGTTTGGCGACGTCGACGATCCGCGACTTGATCGTCAGTGTTTTTCCATTTACTGAATAGCTGCCGATGAGGATGTAGTCCGCATCCAGTGTTTGCGCAATGCGCAGTGCTGTGGCCCGGCTGGGTTGAAAGGTCGCGGGCAGACCGAGATGATCGAGCGCGTAGAGACGGTCTTCGCGCGTGAGCGGCTGAAAACCGGCCGAAGCAAAACGGCTGTTCAGAATCTCCGGCGCAGCCTCGCGAATCCAGTCCAGGCTCAACGATTCCGAATTGGAGGCATTGGGAGAGCGCGCGTCCGTCTGATTGTCGAAGGGCAGTACCAGCAGGATATGACCATTGCCGGTAGTTGCCCCGGAGTCTGCGTCGTCGCTGTCGGATGCGGCATGTTGAGCCCAGGCGCCGGAGGCGAAAGCTAACCCCAGCAGCGAGACAAGGAAAATCGCCCAATGCGAAAAACTACGATGTGCGCGGGATGAATAAGCAGCAATCACGTCACCCTGATTATAGGCGCTATACCGCTATCCCCTACTGGCGCTCGGGAACGGAAATCATTGCGGCGGTAGTTGCAGCCGCGCCTCAAACGAACGATGAAAGCGCAGCAGCGCTACCCACTCCAGATCGTCCTTGCGTTGCCATACGAGGTCGCCATGCAATTGCTGCGCAATTGCGGCCGGTGAGAGATCGTGGTGCAGGCCGAAATATTGTTCTTCTACCGCAGGCGTATTGAGGTGAAAGGGAAGCGAAGGCGGCTCTTCTTTGGTAGAAAAAACCAGAGCAGTCGAATACCCGCCGGGGTCGTCGGCAGCTTTGCTGATCTGTGCAGCAGTGAAGTCCTCCAGCCGGTCGACATCAAACGGCGTCTGCACGTAGCCCAACTCGGGACGGCTTAGTTCATCGCTCATTGGCCAGGCGGTCAGCACGGTAGAGCCTGGGTAGCGCGTCTCCAATTGATGAATTGCCTGCTGGTGCAGCCGAATCGCATGCGCGTAGCTGAGGTTATCTTCGGGGGCGAATCCATAGGGAGGATTGATGAACAGCGCGACGATAAATGCAGCGGCGGAAAAGGCAGACAACAACTGCCAGTAGCGTACACGGTGATGAAAAGTGGAGACGGCCAGCAGCAGGATCAGCGGATACATCGGGAGCAGATATCGGGTCAGGAGCGCTCCACCAAGGAGTGAAAAGGCGAGCGCGTTTGCCAGCAGAATTATGCAAATCCTATTCTGGGCGGGAAAGCTGATGCGTACTCTTGTTTGTCCGTCGCGGTCCCTGATGGGGTCCAGAATCATTGCCGCTGCCATGCAAAGCACGGGCACAAACATATTCATGTGCGCGGTCAGATGCAGGATGCGGTGACCAAAGGCTGCCAGAATGCGTACCGGCTCCAGCGTTGAGGTGGCGTTGTAGCGCAGAAACTCAGGGTTTCCAAAGAGGAAACCGGTTTTCAGCCGGTGATATCCATACCAGGCTGCCAGCGGAAAGAGACAGACCAGATACCACTCGGACTCGCCGATGCGCTTGCGGCGAGCTGCTCCCTTGAGTTGAAATGCGGTCACAAACTCATAGGCAAACAGCGCCAGCGGGGTCGCGATGGAGGTCTCTTTAGCCAGTGCTGCAACGGAGAACCAGATCGCTGCAATCCAAAGTTTACGTGGTTTGCGCGGTATGACGGGCTTGCCCGTTTTGGCTGCCTCCGCCTCGAGAAGCGCGTATGTCAGTGCCCAGAGCGTGGCCGCTGCGGCGAAGATATCCGCGTGGGCCAGGGTGCTCTGCGCAAACCAGATTGGATATAGCCCGGTGAGTACGACGGTCCAGAAAGCTACAAGCGCATTGCCGTTGAGCCGCATTGCCAGACGCCAAACCGCGAGTAATCCAAACGACGCAACGATGAGAATTGCCTCGCGCGTAACGGCGGGATGAAAACCGCAGAGCTTCCACCAGAGCGCCAGGTAGACCGACGGCAAAGGCGGATGCGCATTGGTTATCGTGGTGATCGGAATCAGTGAGCCGGTACGAAAGAAATCCCACGCGGCGGGAATGTAATACCCGGCTTCATCCCAGTAATACGGCAGCCGGAGGAGCGTCCAATGGGTGAGATACAGCACGGTGAAGATGACGGGAAAGATCATCCAGAGCGGCATTTGCGCGTCTGGCTCGGATTGCAGATGCAACAGGCGGCGTAGGGGCGAACCTCTGCGAGCAGGAAGCTGGCCGGGCACGCGCGCCTCATCTCGCGATTCTGCGCGTCGCCGCGATACGCCTGACTCCTGGGTGCGAGATTCGTTCATTTGAGGCTAGTTAACAACGCCCTGGGGGAAGTTGGGATTTTGGGGCTCCAGGTTCAACTCGCCAAAAGCCTGCTCGTACTGGGCGAGATTCTGTCCCAACACATTCCAAAGTGCCTTTGCCTGCTGCGGGCTGAGGAAGATGCCCTGGTGATTTTGAATACTCAACTGGTCCGGAGTCTCGGAGTTAGCCTGTCCAAACACGAGGTGAAAGTCCCAAACGCTCACGCGAATCTGGACGCTGTTGGCATACGTATCCCTATATTCCGGGGTTTGAATAAGGTTCACACGAGGCTGAGGATTATTCTGACTCATAGTCTCATCAGATTACCCCGGCAGACATGCCTCACGCGACTCGGCGCTGCCTGAGTTGGCCTGCTGGAGGTGAAGAGATCGGTGTTTTAAATAAATTGCCGCTTTAAGAAAAGCCCGAAGGCTGGGGAGATTTGGTGCGGAAGAGGGGACTTGAACCCCTATGGGTTACCCCGCCAGATCCTAAGTCTGGTGCGTCTGCCAATTTCGCCACTTCCGCAGGGCAGCTCGAAAACGACTCCAGCTATTACCAATCTAGCCGCAAACGCATATCAATGGCAACGAATCCGATGGGGAAGATGAGCAGATTGCGGTGCAGAGGTGGTATTTCCATAGCTCTGTAATTGTTATTGGAGGCTCAAATCAATCGCGCGAATCTGGTATGTCGTTCGGAATGGCACTCGATCTTGTTGCGGGAGAACGGTTCATTTTATAGTTGGCCATGCGGTTGCCTATTAATAAGGGTTTTTTGAAGTCACTGATCGTCATCGATCTTATGGGGACTGCTGTTTTTGCGGCCGAGGGCGCGTCTACTGCGGCGACTGCGCGGCTGGATGTGCTGGGCATCCTGGTTATAGGTTTTGTGACGGCATTGGGAGGCGGAATTATCCGTGACCTTTTGCTTGGATATACGCCACCCAGTTCCATACGGGACTGGCGCTATGGCGCGGTCGCACTCATTACGGGAACGGTGGTTTTCCTCTTTCATGCTTCGACTGCCGATATGAATTATTGGCTGCTCACTTCGCTGGATGCTGCTGGACTGAGCCTGTTTGCGGTTGCGGGTGTAGAAAAGGCGATGGAGTTTAAACTGCATCCACTGCTCGCGGTCATGATGGGCGGCATCACGGGAGTCGGTGGGGGAACTGTTCGCGACTTGCTTCTCAATAGGGTGCCGACCGTGCTGCGGTCCGATGTGTACGCGGCAGCGGCGCTTCTTGGCGCGGCGATCACTATTCTTTGCCTGAAACTCAAAATGCCGCCGACACTGGCGAGCGTTCTCGGCATTGTGAGCTGCTTCGTGCTTCGTATGGTGGCCGTTTATAACCATTGGAACCTGCCTGGCGCGTCCTCTTGAGACGGCGATAGGGTTGATGTTTCGGTATGCACGGCTGTTCGCTCAAAACAGGACGACGCGGCGCAGGTATGATAGCCGCACTATTTTTTAGAGGTAGAGAATGAGCGCTGAGATGCTGAGGCGGGCTGCGCTTCGTGGGGCAATCTGTGTTGCGGTGTTTGCTGCTACCGGGGATGCGGGAAGGCTTGCTATTGTGGAGGCCGCGTCGGCGGGTATGCATGGCTCGTCCAGGAATCCAGATCGGGATTGGCCTATTTATGGAGGCAGTCCTGCGAACGATCATTACTCAAGCTTGCGGCAGATCAATCGCAAAAATGTCGCAGGGCTCAAGAAAGCCTGGCAATTCGACAGTGCCGAAGCAGGTGGACTGCAGACCAGTCCGCTGATCGTCGGCCGGGTGCTCTACGGCTTTACTCCTACACAAAAAGTAATTGCGCTCGATGCGGCTACGGGCAGGCTGCTTTGGAAATTTGACTCAGGCATTGAGGGACACCAGCCTGATCGCGGCCTTAGCTATTGGAGTGACGGCAAAGACACGCGCCTCTTTGCCGGTGTCATGAACTTTCTCTATGCGCTCGATCCTGCGACCGGCAAGCCTGTTGCCAGTTTTGGCGAAGGCGGTCGCATCGATCTACGTAAAAATCTCGACGCGGTGGACTACACTCGCCAGGCTGTTGCGATGACTTCGCCGGGCGCGATCTACAAGGACATGATCATCGTAGGTTTTCGCACTTCGGAGGTTCCACCGGCTCCGCATGGAGATATTCGTGCTTTCGATGTGCGCACAGGTAAGCTGCGCTGGAGTTTTCATACTATTCCGCACCCGGGCGAAGCTGGCTATGAAACGTGGCCTCCGGATGCATGGAAGAGTGCAGGCTCGGCGAATAATTGGGCAGGCATGACGGTTGATGTTGCGCGTGGAATCGTATACGCGCCGACCGGCTCCGCGGTGCCGGATTTTTATGGTGGGGCGCGTCTGGGCGAAGATCTGTACGCCAACACGCTGCTTGCGCTCGATGCCAATACGGGCAAGCGGATATGGCATTTTCAGGGTGTGCATCATGATATGTGGGATCGGGATTTCGATTCTCCGCCGACGCTGCTGACGGTGACTCACAACGGCAAGCGAGTGGATGCGGTGGAGCAATCCTCCAAGCAGGGCTTCGTTTATCTGTTCGATCGCGCGACGGGCGCACCGCTTTTTCCCATTGCAGAAAAGCCGTATCCGCCCAGTACTGTTCCAGGTGAAAAGAGTTCCGCGACTCAACCTTTGCCTCTTGAGCCAAAGCCTTTTGCGCGCCAGTTGCTTACTGAAGATGAGTTGACGAATCGCACTCCGCAGGCACATGCGTGGGCTGTTCAGCAGTTTCGCACCTTTCGCAGCGAGGGGCAGTTTGTGCCGCTTGGCTTGGATAAGCAGACTGTCGTCTTTCCCGGCTTCGACGGTGGAGCGGAGTGGGGAGGCACGGCAGCCGATCCGAAGACCGGCGTGATCTATGTCAATGCCAATGACGTAGCGTGGACCGGCGGCCTTACGCCCAATACTTCGCGGGCGGGCTCAGGCTCGGCGACTTATCTGAATGAATGTGCTGTGTGTCATGGCGATAACCGCGCGGGTTCTCCGCCTGCGTTGCCGTCTTTGATCGACATATATTCGTGGCTCTCCACGCAGCAGATTGTGGATACGATCCACGGAGGCAAGGGCCGGATGCCTGCTTACCCCGGCATTCGCGATGCGCAGTTGACTCGGCTTTTGCTCTATCTCAGAACGGGCAAAGATGCTGCGGCCGGAGCTGTATCCGAAGTCACGATGGCTGCAGTGGAAACGCCGGAAAATCTGCAGCCTATGAGTGTTGTCGGCGCGCGTGTTTATCAGCGGAATTGCGCGATCTGCCACGGTGACGACCGAAGCGGAAACGAGCCGGGTTTTCCTGCCCTGGCGAGAGTTGGAACGCGTCTTTCTTCGCATCAGCTTACTTCGATCATTCGCGAAGGCAAAGACCGCATGCCGGGTTTTCCGCGCAGCAAAATTTCAGAGGATGGAATGAATGCGTTGCTGCTTTATCTGGGTATGGACCCTGTGCTGGATCCAACTTTGGGCCCGGCTCTGGGGACAGTTCAAAATGCCGCACTCACAAAGGCCGCGCCAGCACAGGCTGGCAGCGATAAGAGCGATAAGCAGGAGATGGTCTGGGATGGTGAGGGAGAAGCGGAGGGACCGCCGAGCAGGTATCGCTTCACGGGCTATCGCAAGTTTCTCGATCCAGACGGCTATCCGGCGGTCGCTCCGCCGTGGGGAACTCTTAGCGCCATTGATATGAACACGGGCAAGTATCTTTGGAAGATTCCGCTGGGCGAGTACCTGGAGCTTGCGAAGCTGGGTATGGATAAGACAGGCAGCGAAAACTATGGTGGTCCCATCGTTACCGCCGGGGGACTGGTGTTCATTGGCGCGACGATGTTCGACCGCAAGATTCGCGCCTTCGACAGCAGCACGGGAAAGCTGCTGTGGCAGGCGGAATTACCGTATGCGGGCACGGCTACTCCGGCGACCTATAGCATCGACGGCAGACAATATGTGGTGATTGCCGCTGGAGGAGGACGCGACCCTAAATCGGGATCAGGCGGGGTCTATGTGGCATTCGCTCTGCCTTAGTGGCTGGCGGAAATCGCATACGGTTGAATGCAAACAAAAGAGGCGCTCCGGTTAGGGAGCGCCTCTTTTGTTTTTGGATCAGCTACAGGTTAAGGGATGTAGTAGCGGAACGAGGTGAACACCATGTTCTCGATGCCCTTGGGAGCGAAGCCGGACTGATCAGCCCAGATTCCGCGAAGAGCATAGCTGTACTGGATGCTCTGACGCAGGCGGCCTTTCGGTCCCTTGTAGAAGTCATACCAGTAGCCGAGTGTACCTTCCTGCACGTCGCGGGTGTTGCCCGAGCAGCTCGAAGGACCAGCCGGGAAAGCGGGGCTGGTAGGATTCGGCTCTTTGCCGCAACCGGTGTTGACTTCGCCGAAGCCGTAGCCATCTTTCTTGCCAGCCAAGTTGGTGTAGATGGTGCGACCAACATAGTCGCCGCCGTAGTTGGCATAGATGTCCAACCGCGGAGTGGCGTGCAGTTCCAGAGTGCCCAAGGCGGAGAATGCATGCAGGGGCGAGAAGGTGCCGTCAGGGCGAACAGTCACATCGGAGATGGTGGTATTGCCGTAACGGCCTACACCAGTGCCCCACAGACCCTTCAGGCCAACGTCCAGCTTCTTGTGCAGAGTTGGGACGCGTGCGCTGGCGCCGATGCCGCCACCGAACTCCGTGTCGTTGTAGTTGTTGCCAGGAGTGGTGCCCACGGCTGCGTTATAAACGCGATCGCGGAACCAGCGTCCGATGCCGAAGATTTCGTAGTGACCGACGCCTGGATCAAAGGCAACCTTGGCGAGGATATCTGGAGAAGGGTTGATGGCGTAGGTGGTCAGAGCCGCAGGAACAACCGGCGAGCAGGTCGTAACCGGCGGGGTTGCCGTGGTGGTGGTGCAGGTGCTGGTGGTGGTCGAGGCATCGCTCGCGCCGGCGTTATACGCGCCGCCGTTTGCACCGGGATTCGCCCACAGGTAAGAGACGCCAGAGTTCAGGGCAACGGTGCCGCCCGGTCCGAGGGTCTGAGGATTTTCAAATGCGATACCGGCAGCGAATTTGTCGCTGAAGGTCTTCGTTACGCGGAAGCCATACTGACGAGTCCAGACAAAGCCCGCGTTATAGTTCGGGTCGATGGTCAGAGGAGTCAGGATGTCGCCGGAGAGGTTCGAGAGGCCGCGACGATCTTCTGTCGCCAAAGACCACATCTGACCGCCGGTGAAGGCCCAGCCGCTGTTCAGCGCAGCCTGTGCCCAAACCACGCGCTGACGCATCACGTAGCTGTTGGACTGATTGTTGTTGGAGGTGGTGCCTACGCCGAGGAAGTCAGCCTCGACATAACCGCGTATCGAGCCCCAGTCGGTCGTGCCCTGGGCCATCAAGGAGATACGCGACTGACGTCCGGTGCCGTAGAACTCGCTCAGGTGAGCAGCATCCGCGGAGGGGAATGGAATCGCGCTGAAGGGAGTCGCGATATCCGCGCCTGTCGACTTGCTGCGCCATACTGTTTCTGCCGCCATGAAGCCACCAGGGGTAAGGGTGATGCCCTTGTAGCGTAGCGAATCCGGGCTCTCGATGGCCTTCTTAACCGCAGCCTGACCATCCTGAATGGTGGTGACGAGCTGGGTCTGGTTGGATTTGAGATCGGAGACGGTGGATTGCAGAGTGGAAACAGCGGTCGCGTTATCGCTCAGTACCTGTTGCTGAGAAGAGGCTGCGGCCTGGGCTGCGGCAGCAGATGCCTGTGCGGCAGCGGCTGCATCCTGCGCTTCTTTCAGCTTTACATCGCGATCGGAAAGCTGATCTTTCAGCGAGTTAATCTGGTTTTCCAGTTCCTGCTTGAGTTCCTGCAACTGGTCAACGTTCGCAGTAGCCGGCTTGGGGGCGACTGGTGCTTTCTTTGCATGCTTTTTGGCTGCCGCTGCAGGTGCAGGAGCTGCCGGATTGATTGCGTATGCTTGCTGTGAAGCAAGTCCCGCAGCAAGAACTACCGCGGCGATTGCTTTGATTTGAATATTCATTGAGCCTCTCTGAGATACTTGTTGCTAGAAAGTTCATTTGTGGGCGGGTTGGTTTCACTGAGGGAAAAGGTTAACAACATCATCTTGTCCCGACCACGAAATGGGTTCTGGATTTGAGGATTTCAGAAACGTATGAATATTTAACGAATCAAGACGTGCTCAATATTGCAGTTGTGTGAATTTACCTTCGCCACGCGTCTAATGTTCCAAGTGCCTGAAGTAATATTAAAGACTCGTTAAATATCGCGCGATTGTCTCGCTATTTCTTAAGTTGCTCCTAACAGAACCAGATACAAATATAGCCTGTTGTACGCGCCGGAATCTATCCGGGATCATGCGAAAAACCCAGCCCAGCCATTACATGCCGGAGTAGGTGGTAGTCGGTATGCCGTAACTGTTGATACGCGGTAACTTACGGCGTGATGATAGATATGCCGTGATGATTTGTATCTCTTGTTATTCGGCCCGAGTATTACTTGCGCCGTTGTTATTTCTGGCAATACTGAGAAGGTTGGCAAGCAATCGATACGAGCCTGGCACTAACTCGGGTAGTTGCCGGTAAAGTGCATAGGCCATATAGACGTATGTGCCTTTTCCTGAGTGCGCTACGAGCAGTCCGCCCTGCTGTGGATCCTGCCCGGCATCGGCCGTTTCGGTCAGGGGGGTGTAGGCCGAGTCCCAGGAGTCGAGAAACGAGTGGCCGCGCTCTTCTACCCATCCATCGAAATCGTGCGAGGTGATTTGGTTCGGCCATACGAGCAGCGGGTTTTTCGGAGCGAGAATCTTGACCTGGTCGGCCTCGTTGACTACGCGTTCCGGAGTCTCTGACATGGAGAGAGGAAACGGAGCGGGAAAGTCGCCTCCCTGATATTGCACGATCAGAGCGCCACCGGCCTGCACGTATGCGTTCAGCCGTGTCTGCGCAACTGCCAGCTCGGGGCGCACCGAATAAGCGCGAATCCCGATCAGGATCACATCCCAGTTGGAGAGATCGCCGGTAGCCAACTCGTTTGATGTCAGTAAGTGCGGTGTGATGCCCAGGCCTTCAATCGCCTCGGGAACCATGTCTCCAGTGCCCATTACATACGCGACACGCAGATTTGGGGCTATCTTTACGTCGATAGCACGTGTTTTCATCTCGGCATTGCGGTAGAGGTTATATGGCCGCAGCCCTGGATATCCCACCTTATGCCAGCCGCTGGCATAGACGTGGCCGCCTGCCTCAGCCTGGGCTGTGAGTTTGAATTCGCCCTCGGTCTGGGCGCTTGTTCGCGGGGCGGTTACCTCGAATACGATTGGCTCCGTATCTCCTGCATGTGTGCGATGAAAAGAGGCTTCGGCGGGAGTTGCGGTCCATCCCTCGGGCAGCGTCAGCTTTACTTTTCCATCAGCCGAACTCTCTGTGTGTACGGTTACGCGAACGGGCAAAGGGCTGCCGTCGAGGGGAAGAATGCGCGCCTCGGGCTCCATGCGCACACCGATAGGAGGAGTGATTACCAGCGGCTCGAAGGTTCCTCCGGAGCCCATCACTCTCTGCAGGGTTTGCACTACCTCTCCGAGGCGAATGGGCAATCCATCGTAGTTGAACTCTGCCCAGGCAGCGAGCGGGTAGGGCGCAAAGGGCAGGCCGCGCAGCGCAGGATTGGAAACATCGTAATAAGGCTGCTCGATATTGGGCCGCGAGAAATAGGGTTCCGTCGGTGCGGCATCTTTCGGTACGGTTGCGACAATCGTTTGATTTGCATCGCTGCTGGCTTCGGGAGCTTTAGCCCACGGTTTGCCGCTGCTGCTCTCAAGCCACACGCGGCTGAGCGTGGCCAGGTCCGTCGCATTGCCGGTGTGAACTCTTACGTGAACCTGTTGCCCGGGAAAGACGCTGCGCGGGGTTTCTTCCACTCCATCGTTGAAGCGCCCTCCACCTTGCGCGTCGCCGTCTCGAAGCGTGAACGCCTGCAAATCCAGCCCCAGCGCTTCGGCCAGTGCTTTCTGAAACTGTGCAAGCTTGATGTCGAGTTCGGCGTTTAGATTGGCCTTATCGTCTTGTTGCAGATCGCTGGCGACGACCTGGCGACGCAATGACTCGGCTGCGAGATATCCTCGCTTCAGCAGGGGAGCGATTTTTACAGGCTGGGTTGCGACATAGCTCTTCTGTGCGTCGGCGATGTCGGCGGCAATCTTCGCAAGCCCCTCCGTGAGCCACTTCGGCGGCGTGCTGGAGACCAGGGAAGCAATCCCCTCGATGCCGGTTGGGATTCCATCGAAGAACCCCGCTTCGTCCTTCTTCGCAGGCTCTACGCGTGATCCATAGCGATGATATTCAGAGCCGCCTGGTCCGCTCAGTACCGGATTCGCGCCGCCATACTGCGACTTCTGCTGGCCCCATCCTTCGCGCGAAATCTGTACATAGCTTCGTCCCAGCACGGGGTCGAGTTGCCCCGATGGAATGATGACGTTCGCGGGCGGAGCTGTCGTTGTCCATTCTTTCGTGACGTAGTTGTAAAAGCGAGCGGGAGCCCATTTGCCTGTAGCGTAATCGAACATGCCCTTGCCGGTGATGGGAGCAAACGGCGCTCGTGCGTAGACTTTGCGTGGAGTCCAGGGGCGCAGACCGGCAGCAATCTGGTCGGGGAAAATCTTTGGATCGCCTGCTGCAAGAAAGGCTTCCTGCGCGATTTCACCGGAGACCTGATGCTGCCCGTGGCCGTCGGTCACGCCGCCGACAAAGGTTGCAGTCAGCACCAGCGGCCGTTCGCGGCGAATCGCGAGCACGGTGTCATAGAGCACGCGCTCGTGTCCCCAGCGCATGAAGGACTCTTCCTGTGTCTTAGAGAATCCAAAGTCCGCTTCCGTACCCCAATACTGCTTGACTCCGTAATACTCACCGGCCTTCAGCAATTCATTGGTGCGAATTACTCCGAGCGCATCGTAGCTATCGGCGGACATTGCATTCTGCCCGCCCTCGCCGCGCGTGAGCGTCAGGAGCGAAGTGCGCACGCCCTGCCCACGGCTTTCATAGGTAAGCATGGATCCGTCTTCGTCGTCTGGATGGGCGACAATCGCCATCAGGCTGGCCCAGGTTCCAAGACGCCGAAGGCTCTGCTCCAGTGCCGCTGCGCCGCGATCTTCGGGTAGAGGTAAAGCCCGGTCCGTTGCTTCGCCGAATTCAGGGGAAGACGTCGTCGCTGGTTGCTGTGCCTGAAGTTGTGGTGCCTGGATTGCGGTCGAAAGCATACTGGCAATGGCTATCCATGCTGTCGCGGTCACCGTGCGAGTGCGCAGCAGAGTCTCGGTCAGAGCCCTGGTCTGGTCAGTGTGTCGCATCATTGGCTCCAGTGTACAATCCGTGCAGTCCTGCGTCTCTTTTGCTGCCAGTTCATCCATTTCGAAATGACTTCACCTTCTCGCCTGTCTTCGACGCACGCCACGCTCTCCCGGCACATCGGGCTGTCCTCTGCGGTCGCCCTGAATATGATGGACATGATCGGGGTGGGACCATTTCTCACTTTGCCGCTGGTGATTGCTGCGGCAGGCAGCAGGTTTGCGGTATGGGCATGGATACTGGGCGCTGCGATTGCGGTCTGCGATGGACTGGTGTGGGCCGAGCTGGGCGCAGCCTTTCCTGATGCGGGTGGCTCTTATGCTTTTCTGCGCGAAATCTACGGCCCTGATCGTGCCGGTCGCTGGATATCTTTTCTCTATGTATGGCAGCTTAGTTTTTCCGCACCGCTTTCTATCGCCTCTGGATGCATTGGCCTTGCGACGTTTCTAGGCTGGCTGTGGTCTCCGCTGCAGGCTGTTCCATTCGCGGCAATCCCATTTATTCACGGTACTAACCTGGTTGCTGCGGGAACATGCCTTGTGGTGACGGCTCTGCTGTATCGCAACCTTAGTTCGATTACCCGGCTGGCATGGATACTTTTTGCGGGGGTTCTATTCACGGTTGCGGGAGTCATTGCGTCCGGTCTTGTGACGGGCAATCGCCTGACTGGTGCGACAGGCTGGCACCTCGCCGACATGGTCGCGTGGCCGCCGTGGGGGGCAGGGGGAACGTTGCTTCCGGCTCTGGCCTCGGCGACGCTTATCGCCTGCTATGACTACTGGGGCTACTACAACATCTGCTTCCTGGGCTCGGAAGTTCGCAAGCCGGAGCGTACTATTCCGCGCGCGATTTTGATCTCGCTGCTGGTTGTAGCTGCCATGTATGTGGCAATGAATCTGGCGGTACTGCCTGCTCTCAGCGCGGGATCGTCGCTGGCTGCGAAGGCCGGCGCACCAGCGCGATTGGCATTGGTTGCTGAGATTGCACAATCGGCTTTCGGACGCATTGCCGGCCAGGTACTGGCTGCGCTGATTCTCTGGAGCGCGTTTGCGTCGGTCTTCTCATTGCTGCTCGGCTACTCGCGTGTGCCGTACGCTGCTGCCCGCGATGGCAACTACTTCAGAGCGCTCGCTGCGGTCCATCCACGTCATGGATTTCCGCATCGGTCCCTGGTTGCGCTCGGGCTGGTGGCGACGGTCTTCTGCTTCTTCTCGCTTACGCAGGTCATTACGCTGCTGGTGGTGATCCGCATCGTGTTGCAGTTTTTGCTACAGCAGGTGGGTGTTATCTGGCTGCGCTTCAGCCAGCCAAATCTTCCGCGTCCCTTCAGGATGCCGCTGTTTCCGCTGCCGCCGGTGGCTGCTATTGCTGGGTTTCTTTTTGTGCTGGCGTACAGGCCCAATCCGGCACGCGAACTGGGTGTTGCTGCCGCAATTGCTATTGTCGGAACCGTAATTTACCTGATTCGCGCCCATCGTCGCCGCGAATGGCCATTCGGTCCGATATAGGCTTCTCCTTATCTTTCCCCGCCTGGTATGTGCCGCGCGAAGCGCAACAAAGGGTATTCTGAAAAGAAGGTCATTCGCCTCCGAAGGAATCTATCGTGTCTGAGATCGCTGTACCTGTCATCGATATCCCCGCGCAATTGCCCAGCATCCGCATCGCGGTACTTGGCACCGGCAAGATGGGAGGCATTCTGCTGCAGGCTTTTCTCAAGCAGAACCTCTTCGCGCCTGAGCACATTCACGCTACTGTCGCCCACGTTGAACGCGCCCAGGCGCTCTCTACGCAGTGGGGCGTCGATGTTTCGACGGACAACCTGGCTGCGGCACAGCAGGCGGATCTGATCCTGCTCGGCGTCAAGCCGTTTCAAGTGCCCGATCTGGTCGCCCAGATTCGCCCGGCGCTTACGCCGGAGAAGACGCTGATCTCCTTTGCTGCTTCGGTAAAGACTGCTGCGATTGAAGAGGCCGCGGGGATCGAGATTCCGGTTATTCGCGCTATGCCCAATACTCCGTCGGCTCTTGGAGCGGGGATCGCGGGCCTTTGCCGCGGAAAGTTCGTCACGGACAAGCAGATGGATCTGGCCCGGCGCATCTTTGAGACCGTAGGCCGCACCGTTACCGTGGATGAAAAGCACATGGACGCTGTTACGGGTCTCTCTGCCTCCGGACCGGCTTTTATCTACATCATTCTGGAGTCGCTTGCGGAAGCCGGAGTTAAAGTCGGCCTGCCTCGCGAGACTGCAACTCTGCTCGCTGCGCAGACGACCTTTGGCGCGGCCAAAATGGTGCTCGATACTGGTTACCATCCTGCGCTCCTCAAAGACGCGGTGACGACCCCGGCAGGCTGCACTATCGACGGCATCCTGGAGCTGGAAGAAGGCGGATTGCGCGTGACGCTGATCAAAGCTGTGATGCGGGCCACGCAGCGCGCCAAAGAACTGGCTGCAGGGTAGGGAATCGGTTTTCAAGGATGCCGATGCCCGATACAAAATCAACGTTGCATAACCCGGATTTGGGTCCTGATCTGGATTCAGATCAGGGCCTCGTCTCCTTGAGCGATTCTTCGGGCGGTTCTTCTGCTGTGCTCACGCGTCGGCCAACTTGGCTTCCGACTTACATCCCGGAGTTGGAAGGCCTGCGTGGTCTGGCCGTGCTGGCTGTGGTGCTCTACCACTGTCATCAACGGCTGACGGGCACCTGGATCTACGGTCCGATGTTGTGGGGTTGGGCGGGCGTCAACCTGTTCTTCGCGCTGTCTGGATTTCTGATCACCTCAATCCTGCTTGAAGCTCGCGAGAAGCCGCACTATTTTCGCAACTTCTATGCTCGCCGCGTGCTGCGCATCTGGCCTGTCTACTTTCTGCTGCTGATTGTTTGCTACGCTGTGCCGGAGTGGTTTCTCGGGGATACGTTTGCGCACCAGGCACGGTGGCCAATCCTGCTTGGCTACGCGCTGTTTATTCAGAACCTGCGTCATACTCCGCTGCCGGGAACGCTTGGTCCTACATGGTCGCTGGCCATCGAGGAGCAGTATTATCTTGTCTGGGCGCCGGTGGTTCGCTATTGCAGGGGGCGCTTGAACTGGCTGCTGCCTGTCATTTTGCTGGCGATGGTGGCTGCTTCGCCTATCTTCCGGCTCAGCCATGCACACTGGCTGAACACTACGCACACGCTCATTCATCTCGAAGGGATTGCGATGGGCAGCCTGATTTCCTTCTGCCTTTATCACCTTCGCATGGCTCGGCGTACCTGGTTATGGATTGGGTTAGTCGCGGCTATATCCGGGTTTGTGGCGGCTGGCACTATCTTTGCAGGCTCAGCATTTCTCGATACGGGCCTGGCGCTTGGATTCGCTGGAGTTGTGCTGGTCGCAGTCGCTGGAACCGGAGCTGCCAATCCTGTTGCGATGCTGCTACGGCGCGGTCCGCTGGCTTTTTATGGACGCATCAGCTACGGGCTGTACATGACGCACATCCTGGTTTTCGTTTACTTCGGCAACTTCGATGCGCGTCTCGACGACAAATATCACCGCGGAATCCCGGGTAATCTGGCTATCGTCGGACTGCGGCTGGTTGCTTCCACGGTCGTCGCCACGGCGCTCTGGTATGGTTTTGAGTCTCAAGTGCTCAAGCTGAAACGATACTTTAAAAGCGCGTAAGTCATGCAGGGTCAGCAACTCTTGTGACCGATATACCGTACTTTTACTTTGATTGAAACAGGCGATGCACTACCATCTAGCTATATGCGGCCCACCGTTATTCTGCTCTCCTACAATTCAGTGGACACACTGGGCGCAACGCTGACACGCGCCCGCGAGGTTTCCGACGAGATCTTCGTCATCGATTCGTTTAGTTCCGACGACACCATAGCCCTCGCTGAATCGTTCGGCGCTACTGTGGTTCAACATGTTTTTGAAAATTACGGCGCCCAGCGCAACTGGGGCATCGATCACCTGCCGATCTCTCGGAAATGGCAGCTGCACCTGGACGCGGATGAAGTGATGGACGACGAGCTGGTCGCCGCAATCCAGGCTCTGCCCGACGAGCCGGAGCACTCGGGGTACTTCGTCCCACGCTATGTGAAGTTTCTGGGCCGCGTGATGCGTCATGGAGGCATGAGCCCGACCTGGCATCTCCGTCTCTTTCGCACGGGAATCGGGCGCTGCGAGGATCGCAAATACGACCAGCATTACCTGATCTCCAGCGGCACGAGTGGACAGCTCCCAGGCGTGATGATCGACGACATCGCCATGAGCCTCTCCGAATGGACAGCACGCCACAACCGCTGGGCAGACGGCGAAGTGGCCGAAATGGACGCAGCAGAAACGGGCCATGCTGCTGCCGGGCGGCTGGTCGCCGACGCCAAGGGAAACCCGGCGCAGCGTAAGCGCGCACTGCGTCAGAAATACAACAACTTACCCCTTTTCGTCCGACCCTTTGCGCTCTTTGGATATCGCTATTTCTTCAAGATGGGTTTCCTGGATGGCACTGAGGGCTTCATCTTCTGGGTTCTCCAAACCTTCTGGTTTCGCTTTTTGATCGATGCAAAGATCTGGGAAAAGAGAAATCGCTCTTAATAGAAGCAAGGCGTTTTGAATATAAGCATCCACAAACTTCCGGGCGGAAACCATCAAGGTTCCCCGGAAGATCTGTCATGCCCAAACCCGCAGGCCATCCTTGCCAGATTTCTGTGAGCGTTATCACACAGATTTGTAATCTGCGGGTGCTAGCATCGCAGGTAGTCTAGGTTGCCGGTTGAATGACGCTTTTTCGTGCGTCCCCGCATCTTATCGGGTAACAATGGCACATCAACATATATCTTGAGGTTCTTCATGACGGATGAAACTCTGACCCCTGAAGCAGTTGCCGCAGATAGCTCAACCAGCGCCAACACCCCGGCCAATTCTGAGCCCAAACTGAGTGCAGAACTCCTGGCTAAAATGAACGACTACTGGCACGCCGCGAACTACCTCACTGTCGGCCAGATCTATCTCAAAGACAATCCTCTTCTAAAGCGGCCTCTTACTCTCGAAGATGTTAAGCCTCGCCTGCTGGGACACTGGGGCACGACTACTGGCCTCAATTTCATCTACGTTCATCTGAATCGCGTTATCAAGGAGCGCGATCTAAACATGATCTATGTCATGGGCCCGGGCCACGGCGGCCCCGGCATCGTGGCGCATACCTATCTTGAAGGCTCATACACGGAGATTTATCCTCCTGTCGAACAAAACGCAGATGGCATCAAGCGCCTCTTCCGCCAGTTCAGTTGGCCGCTGGGGATTCCCAGCCATGTTGCGCCAGAGACGCCCGGTTCCATTCATGAGGGCGGGGAACTTGGCTACTCGATCGTTCACGCTTACGGCGCAGCCTTCGACAATCCTGATCTCGTGGTGGCCTGCGTGGTCGGCGACGGTGAATCTGAAACCGGTCCGCTGGCTACGAGCTGGCATTCCAATAAGTTTCTCAATCCGGCAACCGATGGCGCTGTATTACCGATTCTTCATCTGAACGGCTACAAGATTGCCAATCCAACGGTGCTGGCTCGTATTCCTCACGAGGAGCTGGAAAGCCTGATGCGCGGCTACGGCTATGAGCCCTTTACTCTTGAGGGCGACGATCCGGCCATCATGCATGAACAGATGGCCGCAGTGCTCGACACGATGCTGGACCGTATCGCTGCGATCCAGAAAGCGGCTCGCGAACAGGGAAGCACCGAGCGTCCGCGCTGGCCGATGTTGATTCTAAAGACGCCGAAGGGATGGACTGGTCCCAAGTTTGTGGATGGAAAGCCGGTTGAGGGCACATGGCGCGCTCACCAGGTTCCCATCGAGATCAAGGGCAATCTCGATCATCTGCGTCAGCTCGAAGAGTGGATGCGCTCCTATAAGCCGCATGAGATCTTCGATGAACATGGTCACTTCCGCGAAGATCTGGCGGATCTGGCTCCCAAGGGCGATCGACGCATGGGCATGAATCCTCATGCCAACGGCGGCCTGTTGCTGAAGCCACTTGTCGTTCCTAACTTTCGCAAATTCGCTGTCGATGTGACCGCGGAAAATCGTGGGCAGGTCGATGAGGAATCCACGCGAGTACTCGGTCATCTGCTTCACGCCGTAATGCAGGCCAATCTTCCGGCGGGAAACTTCCGCCTTTTCGGTCCCGATGAAACGGCCTCGAACCGGCTGGAGGAAGTTGAAGTCGGCACAGGCAAAGCGTGGATGGCCTCAACTCTGGAGGTGGATGAGAATCTCTCTGAGACTGGCCACGTTATGGAAGTGCTCAGCGAGCACATGTGCCAGGGCTGGCTTGAGGGCTACCTGCTCACGGGCCGTCACGGCTTCTTTTCCTGCTACGAAGCTTTCATCCACATCATTGACTCGATGGTGAACCAGCATGCCAAGTGGCTCAAGGTTACGCGCGAGCTTCCCTGGCGCAAACCTATCGCCTCTCTCAACTACCTGCTCACTTCGCATGTGTGGAGGCAGGATCACAATGGGTTTTCGCATCAGGACCCAGGCTTCATCGATCACCTGCTGGTCAAGAAGGCCGACGTCGTTCGCATCTATCTTCCGCCCGATGCGAATACGCTTCTCTCGGTCTCTGACCACTGCCTGCGTAGCCGCAACTACATCAACCTGATCGTTGCCGGGAAGCAGCCGCAACCGCAATGGCTCAATATGGACGAAGCGGTGCAGCACTGTATCGCGGGCCTCGGCGTATGGGATTGGGCCTCGACCGACAACGGTGACCAGCCGGATGTTGTTATGGCTTGCTGTGGAGATATTCCCACACTTGAAACCATGGCTGCTGTTACGCTGCTGCGCGATCAAATTCCCGACCTTAAGATTCGCGTCATCAACGTGGTCGATCTCATGACTTTGCAGCCTACCTCTGAACATCCGCATGGTCTTTCGGATGAAGAGTACGATCTTGCGTTCGGTAAGAATGTTCCTACTATCTTCGCTTTCCACGGCTATCCGCGGGTTGTCCATCAACTGACTTATCGCCGCCACAATCATGACGACATCCACGTGCGCGGTTACAAGGAAGAAGGCACGACAACTACTCCCTTTGACATGTGCGTGCGCAATAACATCGATCGCTACCAGTTATCTTTCGATGTAATTCGCCGCGTGCCGCGTCTGGCCAGCATGATCGAGTCTGCCAGCCAACTCTACAGCGAGAGAATCCAGAAGCACCGCCTCTACGTTGCAGAAAACGGCCAGGATCTTCCCGAAGTCCGCAACTGGAAGTGGACCTCGCGATAGGGCTGGGCTTTCAGTTCAAGAGTTAACAAATCTACGGGTGCCCCATCCTTTGCGCGTGTTGCACGCAGAGGATGGGGGCGCAAATCTCCGCCCGAACCGCTAACAATCCAACAGCAATGCCCCTGGCGTGACCATGCACATACTCGTACTGAACAGCGGCTCGTCCTCGATCAAATTCGCAATCTACGATGCAGGTAAAGATGCTCCGTGCAAGCTGCTGGAAGGCGCGGTAGACGGCATCGGCGCCGATGAAAACAAGCATGAGTTCTGGATCAAATCATGGCAAGGGAACGACGACGGCAAGAAGATCGTCGATGAAAAGCCTGATCTTGCGGACACGAAAGCCGCCTTCGGGGTGATCGGAAAGGCGATCAACCAACCGCCATTTCCACGTCCGACGGCAGTGGGCCATCGCATGGTCAACGGCGGCCCGGCAATCATCGAAAATCAGCGCCTTACGCCGCAGCTCGTCACCGAAATGGAGCGCTATACAAACTTTGCTCCACTGCATATTCCTACCGCGATCTACATCATGCGTCAGTCGATGGAACTCTTTCCGGACGTGCCGAACTTCGTCTGCCTCGACAACTACTTTCATCGCGACCTGCCGGAGGTGACCAGGCATCTGCCGATCCCCGATAAGTACACGCAGATGGGGCTACGCCGCTTTGGCGCGCATGGTCTTTCGTATGAATCTATCGTTGCTCATCTACAGCCAAATATCCCTGCGCGCCTGATTGTCGCGCATCTCGGAAACGGTGCGTCTGTATGCGCCATCCGCGACGGCAAGAGCCTGGACACATCGATGGGTCTTACTCCTACTGGCGGTATCCTGTCAGGCACTCGTACCGGCGACATGGACCCGGGCGTGCTTCTTTTCCTTCTGCGCAAGGTTGGAGAAACATGCAAAGACACGCAGGCCGCTGCCGATCAGCTCGAAGAAATCGTAGATCAGCAATCCGGTCTGCAGGGTCTGAGTCAGTCCATTCATGACATGCGCACATTGCGTGAGGCCATCGACAAGGGCGACGCCAAGGCGCGCCTCGCAGTGGATGAGTTCGTCTACGTGCTGCGCAAATTTATCGGCGGTTACATCGCTGTACTTGGCGGGCTCGACATGCTTGTCTTCACTGGTGGTATCGGCGAGCATGACAACGCTACACGTGCTGAAGTCTGCGCAGGTCTTGAGTTTCTCGGCATCGTTCTCGACGCGAAACGGAATGAGTCGCAGGGCGAAGCTACTATCTCCGCTGCCAACTCGGCTGTTGAAATACGCGTGATACCGGCTGCGGAAGACCTGACTATTGTCTATCACGTTCGCCGCCTGATGGATGAAGCGCGGACGTAATTTGCGTGGGAGAGAATTGCGTCCCACGGGCAAACTCTGACTGTTCTACACTGATGGGTAGTTGCAAAGGGCTTGGGAAATGACTATCGCCGCAATCTCCATCGCAGATCGAACTCCGTCAGCAGGTCTACGCCGCTTTGCCTGGGCTGTACTCGCATACTTCATCGCCACGATACTCTGGGGAACGATCGTTCGCGCGACAGGCTCCGGTGCAGGCTGCGGAGATCACTGGCCGCTCTGCAACGGCACTGTCTTTCAGCAGTCGCCCACGCTGCAGACAATTATCGAATTCACGCACCGCATTACCGCTGCGCTTGATCTCTTCTTCGTTCTCGGGCTGCTGGTCTGGACGTGGCGCAAGACGGTCTCCGGCCATCTTGCACGCTGGGCTGCCGGTGCGTCGGTCTTTCTTACGCTGACCGAAGGGCTGCTCGGAGCGCTGCTGGTAAAGCTGGGCCTCACGGCGGACAGCCGGTCACCCCTGCGGCCACCGTTCCTCGCGCTGCATCTGTCGAATACGCTGCTGCTCGTAGCCACGCTGGCTATGACGGCGCATTTGCTTGGGCGACGCGTCGGCTTTCGCTGGCGTGACATTCGCATCAGTTCTCCACTTGGCACGACTATTGGGATGCTTGCAGTGATGGTCGTCGGCGTAACGGGCTCTCTGGCTGCGCTGGGCGATACGCTTTTTCCCGCAACATCTTTTCGCAGTTCACTGGCCCAGGATTTTTCAGCGGACAGCACATGGCTGCTGCGCTGGCGATGGACGCACCCTACCTTTGCCATTCTCGCGAGCATCTTCCTGATCTGGCTGTTGATTCGCGCTACACGCCGCAGCGGCCCGTGGGATAATCGCGGACTCTCGGCGCTCGTCGTGGGTTTGCTTGTTGTGCAATACGTACTTGGCGCGCTGGATGTATGGCTGCTGGCACCCGTGTGGATGCAGGTCATTCACCTGCTGGGTGCGGATCTATTGTGGTCTGCGCTGGTCGTACTCACAGCGCGACTCACATTGATTCCAAGGCAAACGAAAGCCTGATCGCGATTACAAAATCAACACGCCGGTAGCGGGATAGCTGTTGCCATTTGCGATTGATTCAAGAACAGGCAGTTCCGGAGTCGGCGTCAGCAACTCAATCTTTCCATCGTGTAGCAGGACGGTATCTTCTACCTTGCCGCCGCGAATGCTTGGGTTCCAGGCGAAGACCTGGTTGTTGACAACGCGTTGTGTTCCATCTGGAGTAGCGACCCACTCGCGCTCGATGTAGCCAGTCGCGCCGCCCTGATGATGTAGCTGCTCGTTGCCTGCGAATCCATTGCTCGCATAAGCATCCGCGGCTACTCGAAACAACTCTGCCGAAGTGGCTCCAACACGCGTTGCGTCAAGCAGCGCTGCATTCACCTGTGCCGAGGCATGGAATTTATCCGCTAACTCTGAGGGCATGGATTTGAAATGTGCGAAGCGCGTGATGGAAACGGTGAGTCCCCATTTGCGCGAGCATAGATTCAGCATGGCGTACTGCTGCAATGTCTTCCCGCGCGCGACTGCATGTTTGTACTTGAAGATGCGCTCGTCTGCGGCCATCAAAAACACCGTAGGCAGGATGCCCCTGCTCAGCAGCACTTCGGCGACTTGAGCCTCCATCTCAAACTCGGATATTCCCGGCTCAAGTCCCTGCAAAGCATTGCTCACAGCGTTGCCAGTCTGCGCGCCCAGCCAGCGATATCGAGCTATCTCCGTCTCGTGCAACGACATTCGCAGGGGATAAAGATTCACCAGCAAAAAGCCTGGAATTGCGGTGTCCGATCCTACTTGATCACGGCCCAGCCGCAACGCAGTTTCTGCCGTATCGTCCGCATACCAGGGAAAGATTAGGGGCTCAAAGTCCAGTGCTCCAAACTCTTCATCGTGGAGTCGCGGAGCTTCGTTCGCAGTGGTCATGTAGTAGCGTGAGCCCTCGGCAGTGATCAACAGGGACGCTACTCCGGTCTCGCTGGTAGTACGCACACGTACTTCGACGGCACCGCCTGTCAACCATGCGATATTCTCGCTGCGCCTCAACAAAACGGCATCGAGCCGCTCCGCTTGCAACCATGCGACCAATTGCTGGTGTTTGGCTTCCAGTTCAGCATTCCAGGCCTCTTCTGTAACGATGGTTGCTCCGGCGATGACGAGGCTCTTGCGGATACGCGTGCTCATGTGTTTATTACTCTCCTTCAGGAGTTATATCGAATCAATCTCGTAAAGCTCAATCCCATAAAGCTCAAACCCGTGAAACGAAACAGGACGCCAACTCAAGTCGGCGCCCTGTGCGAAGAATGGATTAATCTTCGAGTTCCGGGTGATAGTAGCTCTCGAACCCAAGATACCGTGTTGCGGCCTCGTGAATTGACTTTGAAACATCGCTGAAGTTCGCGGCAACATGATGCTCGAATCCTTCGCGGCAGATGTACTTCAGTAGCTTCTGCAGCTTGGGGATTTCGGCTACACCTGCACCGCCAAATGTTGTCAGCGGATCATCTGTAAACTGTCCCGGCCCGCAATAGCCGCGGATCACGCCACGCCGATCGTCGGTCGAGTAGCGTGCGTAACTCATGGCACCACTCTTTACGCGACCCACGCATGTTCCGAAGGTGTTTTCCTTGCCCACGGTACCGGCAATGATCTCCTGAAAATCCATCTTGACTTCTTTGAAGAAGTGCTTCGGCAGGTTTGAACAATGGAAGCAAACGCACTTGTCAGGATGGCTGCCGTAGTTGTTGTTCCAGTCGAGCAACGCGCTTGGCGTCCCTGAGGCCAAGGCCAGCATGTACATGCTCAATGTGCCCGGCACATCCACTTCGCAGGCCGATGGAATCAGGTCATTCGACATCATGCTCATGATCGTGCAGGGCACCACGCCAAAGTATTCTTCGAGTGAAGTCCAGCATTGCACTGCGGAGATTGTGACGGCTGTCTCTTTCATCCAGCCATCGATTACAGCACCCAGCTTGGCCATCTTGAGCAGAGCGGCTTCGGGAATGCCGGAGGTGGTGACATAGCTCTTGATCGCGGAAAGCTTGGCCTGCGCAGAGTCATCCATGTCGCCCATCTTGTTGATGCGGCCCAGGATTTCAGACAGATCGATTGGGATAACCGAGATGCCGTGCGTCTCAAGAATGCGCTCGGAGTAGCGAACGGTATTGAATGCCTGAGGACGCGCACCAATCGAGCCGATGCGCAGATTTTTGAGTCCGCCAACAACGCGGCAAACCGCGCCGAACCATTCGAGATCGGCCTTGAATTCAGGCGATGCAGGATGCTCTGTATGCAGCGTAGTCAGCGAGTAGGGAATGCCGTATTGCATCAGGTTGTTACAGGCGCTCATCTTGCCGCAGAAGCTGTCGCGACGCGTAGCGATGGTCATTGCATCGCTCTTGTCGGGAGTAGCTTGCACGAGTACCGGCACCTTGAGCCCTGAGAGCCGCAAGGCATCCGCTACGCCGCGTTCATCGCCAAAGTTGGGCAAGGTGATGATGATGCCATCGATATCGGCTGCGTGCTTCTTGAACAGTTCTGCGCAGCGCTGTGCTTCGGCGAATGTTTCCACTGCGCCAAACTTCGACTCCTGCGCGGTGAGAACGATTGCTTTCGCGCCTGTAGATTCGATTGCTGTGATGATCTCTTCACGTCCGGTTTTAGCCAGGGAATCCGGAAAGAATCCGCGATTGCCTACAACTACTCCGTAGGTCATTGTCTTTTGCGCTGCCATTGCTCAAGCTCCTCATGATTGCGATAAGTTCAGGTTGGACTGCGATCTTCGTACAAAGGTCGTAGCTTATAACTCTTTGCCCGGACGAAAGCGGAGTGAGTAAAACAGTCCAAGCGCCAGCATGATCGCACCCCACCAGACGGGCGCATGCAGATTCGCGAGGACTACATTGGTAAGTTTCCAGTTGCCGGTTACCCACTCCCACATTCCATACAGCATGATCATCACTCCATAGATGGTGAGGAGCACGCCGATAAAAAACCAGATTGAGATTTCCGTCGATTTCATACTTGCCTCCTTACCAGAAAATGATGTTCAAAGCGAGAAACAGGACGACGGCAAGCGCGGCCCAGTACCACTCATTTTTGTAGAAGGGAACGGGCTCTTCCTTGGGCAGTTTGGTTGCGCCATAGACGAGTCCATTCAGCTCCGCAACAGGTCGCGCTGTGCCAAACATGCTCACCACAAAAGTGATGATGACGGTGGCTCCAAAAGACCATAGCGCACGATACATGTTCTCTGCCATGTCCTTGGCGTCGGGCGAAATGGCCACATAGCGCAGGGCCGATGGATCCGCTTTCACCCATGCCCATAGGCCGATTGAGGTGATGGTGCCGATAAGCAATCCCCAGAAGCCGCCCGCTTTCGTTGCCCGCTTCCAGAACATACCCATCAGGATCGACCCGAGCAAAGGCGCAATGAAGAAGCTGAACAGCGCCTGCACGTAATCCATGATGCCCTTGGCATTCATGACAAGATAAGCAGCACCGATGGAGACGACGACACCCAGTATGGTTGCCCATCTGCCTACCGAAACATAATGCTGATCCGGCGCTTTCTTGTTGATCAGAGGCTGATAGATGTCATACGTCCACACTGCGGCGAAGGCGCTCACGTTGCCCGCCATGCCACTCATAAATCCAGCGATAAGCGCGGTGATGCCGAGCCCCAGCAGGCCGGGACTGCAATAACGCACCAGCATCAGCGGCAGCACTTCGTTATAACTATGCAGACCCATTCCAGGGTGGGCGCTGACTACGTCCTCGCCGACCAGGTGCATGAGGCTGCCGTCCGGATTGTGGAGGACCACCAGAGCAAGCAGGCCGGGCAGAATTACGATGAACGGCACGGCCATCTTGAAGTAGGAACCGATGACCGGAGCAATGCGCGCTGAGCGAAGGCTGTTCGCGGCGAGCACTCGCTGTACGACTAGAAAGTCTGTCGTCCAGTAGCCGAAGCTGATTACGAAGCCGAGGCCAAAGACGATTCCCGTCCAATGTACGCCCATCGGGTTATCGGAGAAGTGGCCGACGCCTTTCCACATGTGCAGGTAATCCTGCGTGGGAAAGTTATGAATGATCTGGGCCTTGAGGCCCGTCCAGCCATGTGCTTCGATCAGGCCGAGGATCGGTACCAGCAAGGCACCGCCCCAGATCAAGACAAACTGCAACACTTCATTGAAGATGGCCGAACGCAGACCACCAAGCGCAACATACGCGGCGACTGCCAGGGAGGAAATGACGATGCTGAAAGTTATATCCCAGCCCAGCACCACCTTCATCACCAGCGCCATCGAAAACATGTTCACTCCGCTCATCAGAATGGTCATGAATGCGAAGGAGCATGCGGCGACAATGCTCGACCCCTGCCCGAATCGCAATTTCAGATAGCCGGGTACGGAATGTGTTTTCGACACGTAGTAGAAGGGCATCATCACGATGCCGAGGAACAGCATTGCGGGTACCGCGCCGATCCAGTACCAATGCGCTGCCAGAATGCCGTACTGGTATGCGGAGCCGGCCCAGCCCATCAGTTCGAGCGAGCCGAGATTCGCGGAGACGAAGCTCAGTCCGGCGATCCACGCGGTCATTTCGCGGCCGGCCATGAAGAACTCTTCGCTGGTGTTGGCGCGCTTCTTCAGGTAGAAGCCGATCCACATCACCATGGCGAAGTAAATCACGATGACCGCGATATCCAACGGGCTCAGATGCGCCAGCGACGGAACTCCGATCGCGAGGGAGGCCATCATCGACGACACGAGGCCGCCGGAGGTTGTTGCGGTTGCTGCTAGTTCTAGCATTCGATCACCCGAGTGAGAGCATTTCGTTCCGGAACGGTTTCATGTTTTCCGGAGATGCGACCTTAGTAAATGGGTTTACCTGAAGACCTGTCAAGCAAATTGCTAAATCTTTTTGTAAAGTTCGCCGCGCTGTTTCGCGAGCGGGGAGTTGGAGCCGGAGATTGGCAGCCTGACAGATTTTCTGTGTTTGCTTTTGCGGTATACCCAATTTGACCTATATTGAGAAATCGTTTACCGCGCTAAGATTAGCATGATGGTTAGCGCGACCTGTTTTTGACTGGGGAATGCTCTTTCCCGGCGGATCGCATTGCGCTCTCTGGCATCGCTGGCGCGAATTCCTGTCTGCCAGATCGGCTCGGTTTGATGAGGATATTGGGCCAGAGGTGCGTCTGCATTTTCATTTGAAGACAAACGATTGTTGTTAGAATGGTAAGGTTTCCGCAATGAGCAACCGCTCGTTGCATCGAGTCATCGGCAAATCTCCGGAGCTTTCGTCTGCATCGAGCTTCACCCGTCAGTAGTGGGATAGCAAATCCTCTGCCCGCCTTGTTCAGAATTCTTTTGCCAATGTCGCGTCCATCGGTTTAGGCTTCTCTTCGATATGCAAAATCTTAGAAACATCTCTAGTCAATCGGTTTTCCGCGCAGTTTTCTGCATCCCTTTCGTTGCTCTCGCTGTCTTCGGAATCGCGGTATCGCCGGTCCCTGCCGGAGCTCAAACCCAGGTTCCGGCGTTATCCGGTCCCGTTCCCGATTCGCCAGCCATTGAAGCGGAGGCGCATGCCATTCTGGCAAAGCTTACGCTCGATCAGAAAGTCGAACTGCTGGGCGGAGTCGACAATATGTACACCTACGCCGAACCGTCGGCCAATCTGCCTCAGTTCAAAATGTCAGACGGACCGCTCGGCGTGCGTAGCTGGGGGCCGACCACGGCCTACGCCGGTGGAGCATCTCTGGCCGCCTCGTGGGACCCGGAATTGGCCCGCAAGGTAGGCGAAGGACTCGGCCGCGATGCTCGCGCGCGCGGCGTCAACTTCCTGCTTGCGCTTGGCGTGAATATTGTTCGTTCGCCGGTTAATGGCCGCGATTTCGAATATCTCTCGGAAGATCCATACCTCAATGCGCATCTTGCAGTGCCCTATATCCAGGGCGTGCAGTCGCAGGGAGTAAGCGCAACCGTCAAGCATTTTGCTGCCAACAATCAGGAGTATGACCGCCACAACGTCAGCTCCGATGTCGATGAGCGCACGCTTCGCGAACTTTATTTTCCTGCTTTTGAAGCTGCTGTAAAGGTTGCCAAGGTCGATGCGGTTATGAACTCGTATAACTTGCTCGACGGTGTTCATGCCACGCAGAACGCATTTCTCAATCTCAAGGTGCTCAAAGGGGAATGGGGCTTTCAAGGCTTGCTCATGTCGGATTGGGATGCGACCTATAGCGCGATTGGCGCGGCGAACAACGGTCTCGACCTTGAAATGCCTTATGCAAAGTTCATGAACAGGAAAGAGCTGCTGCCTGCGATCAAAGACGGTAGGGTCAAGGAAGCGACCATCGATGACAAGATTCTGCGTATGCTTCGCGTAGCTTTGCGTTACAACTGGATCGGTCCCAATGCTCGTCCTCAGACTGTCGATAGCCTTTCTCTTTATTCGCTTGCCGATCGCGCAGCTGCATTACAGGGCGCTCGCGAAAGCATCACGCTGCTCAAGAATGAGAACCATGCTCTGCCCATCGATGCGAGCAAAGTCAAGACGATTGCGCTCATCGGTCCTGACGCTTATCCCGCAGTGCCGGGCGGCGGAGGCTCATCGCAAGCCCAGGCTTTTGAACCGGTCAGCATCCTTGCCGGACTCACGTCCCTTGCTGCGGAATCAGGGGCGAACGTGGTCTATGCGCGGGGGCTTCCCCAGGTCAACGACATTTTCAGCAAGACGCACTTTGAAGGTGATGCGCAGATCGAGACCTTTGCGAACCACGAATTTTCCGGCGCGTCGGTCAAGAGCCACCAGGCTCAGATCAACGACCTCAAGCCGGCCATGTGGGATGCCACCGATCCCAACCCGCGCAGCCTGCGCTACACGGCCACTTACAAGCCGAAAGAAAGTGGCAAATATCTATTGCTCGTTGCTGCTTCTGGCGAGGACTCCTTTAGCGTCAAGGTAGACGGTAAGCAGGTTCTCGACCAGCCGCATCGCGAGGGGCAGATTCCGCTTTCTACCACGATCGAACTTACGGCCGGACAGCCTATTCACATCGTTGCGGACTACGTGCCGCATACTCCCGGTGTGCGCCTTTCGCTGGGTCTCGCGCCGGAGTCGTCGCTTATTTCGCCCGAGGCTCTTCGCCTCGCCAAGATGGCCGATGTTGTGGTGCTATCAATCGGCTTTGATGCCGATACGGAGAGCGAGGGTTATGATCGTACCTTTGAGCTGCCCTGGGGGCAGGATGCCCTGATCGACGCGATTGTGGCAGTCAATCCTAAAGCTATCGTCTCTCTTACTGCCGGTGGAGCGGTCGATACACGGCGCTGGCTGGATAAGGTTCCTGCGCTGCTGCAGACTTTCTATCCTGGGCAGGAAGGCGGCACCGCGGTAGCGGAAGTGCTGCTTGGAAAGCAGAATCCTGAAGGCAGACTGGCTGTCACCTTCGATCGCACATGGCAGGAAAATCCGTCGTATAACTTCTATTACTCAAAGGTAGAGGCCGACGGTATTCCGCATGTGAAGTACGGCGACAAGCTGATGGTTGGCTATCGCTACTGGACGACGACAGGGAAGCATGCGCTGTATCCGTTTGGCTATGGCCTGAGCTATACCACGTTCAAGTTCGGCAGCCTATCCGTGCCCCAGACAGTCAAGGTTGGCGGTACAGTCGATGTCAGCTTTGACGTAACCAACACTGGTAGTGTGGCTGGTGCTGAAGTTGCACAGCTTTATGTGTCCGAACCGGCAATGACCGGTGCTGGAGCAAAGGTTCCCCGTCCTGAGCGTGAGCTGAAGGGCTTTGAAAAAGTCCGCCTGGCGCCTGGAGAAACCAAGCACGTCACTTTGAGCCTGAACGCCCGCGACTTTTCTTACTGGGACGAGGCCACAAAGAATTGGAAGATGGACGCTGGTAAATTCCTGATTCATGTGGGTGATTCTTCGGAATCCACTCCGCTGGAAGCAAGCATTACCTCAGTCGAATAAGCAACCAATACGAATGCAGATCGGCCTGCCGCGGAATTCCGCGGCAGGCCGATTTTGTTACGGTCGCGTGGGGTTTGTGGAAAGTATCCATCCAGAGAAGGGAGCAAAGCTGCGAAGGCTATTCAATCAAATCAGGTGGTAGCAATCTTTCAATCTTTCCCCGTGACGGCGAAAGCTGCTATCCTGACCAGCGCACAGCAAATGACCAAGAAAAGCGATTTAGGAAGGCGGTTCGGCAATGTGGTTCCTCGGCATGGATGTAGGTACAAGCGGCACACGCGCAGTTTTGATTGACGAGCGGGGACAAGTCGTCAGCTCTGCCTCCGAAGAACATGCAGCCTTCCGCGCTCCCCATCCGGGGTGGGCCGAGCAGGACCCAGAAGACTGGTGGCGCGCTGCGCAGATCGCCATTCGCGGAGCGCTGGCTGCTGCTCCGCTGCCGCATGAGCCTGTTGCTGGTGTTGGGCTGACCGGCCAGATGCATGGGGCTGTTCTGCTGGATAAAGCTGGTGTCGTGCTGCGCCCGTCGCTTATCTGGTGCGATACTCGCACCCAGCCGCAGTGCGATTGGCTGCATGAAACCATCGGCTACGAGCGCCTCATCGAGTTGACCTGCAACCCTGCGCTGCCAAATTTCACGCTGACCAAGCTGCTTTGGGTGAAAGAACACGAGCCGGAAATCTTTGCTCGCACTGCCCATATTCTCTGCCCCAAGGATTATGTCCGCTTTCGCCTCACCGGCGCTTACGCCATTGATGTGCAGGAAGCCAGCGGCACACTGCTGCTGGATGTGACGAATCGCCGCTGGTCTTCTGAAGTAGCCGCGGCTGCTGGAATTCCTGAAAGCTGGCTGCCCGAGCTATACGAATCACCCGAGGTCTGCGCCACGCTTTCTGCGGAAGCGGCAAGCCTTATCGGCCTCACCGCCGGGACTCCGGTGGTGGCAGGAGCGGGAGACCAGGGTGCAGGAGCGGTTGGCATGGGCATTCTGCAGCCGGGCTCTGTCTCCGCGACTATTGGAACTTCGGGCGTGGTTTTCGCCGCGACTGCCGCGCCGATCAAAGATCCCAAAGGCCGCCTGCATACTTTCTGTCACGCTGTGCCGGGCCGCTGGCATGTCATGGGCGTCACGCAATCGGCGGGATTAAGTCTGCGCTGGCTCAAGGAAACCTTCTTCGCGGGCGATAATTACGATTCGCTCAGCGCTGCGGCAGGCAAGATTGCGCCAGGCAGCGAGGGTCTCGAATGGGCTCCCTACCTGCTGGGCGAACGCACGCCGCATCTCGACCCCGAAGTTCGAGCAGCTTTTGCGGGCATCTCCACAAATCACAGCGCGGCCCATTTTGTGCGGGCGGTGCTCGAAGGCGTGGCTTATTCGCTTGAAGATACCTTTACTCTCTTCGCGGCCCTGGGAATTCCAGTGAGCGGCATTCGTCTTGGAGGCGGCGGTGCACGCGGCCCACTCTGGCGGCAGATTCAGGCGGCTGTTTATGGTCATGCTGTTGAAGTGCTTGTCGCAGAGGAGGGCGGGGCCTTTGGAGCAGCGCTTATGGCCGGAGTTGGCGCGGGGGCGTGGCCTGATCTCGACGCGGCATGTGCAGCGGGCATCAGCGTCGCTGAGCGCATTGAACCCGATCCAAAGTGGGAAGCAGCTTACAGCTCCGGCTACGCGAAATGGCGCAAACTGTATCCAGCGCTGGCGACGCTGCGCTAGGGTTTTCGCTGCAGGTGCAAATACACTTCGGGTAACCCATCCTTGCTGCGCGATAGCAGCAAGGATGGGATTAGAACAGCAGGGATGGGATCACAGGTCTTTGTCTGGCCGTAAGTAAGGAAGGCCCGTCAATAATTAATAATTAGTCCGAAGCCAAGCTAAGTGCGTGGCGGACATCTGCGCCGCGAACCCAGAAAATCACATCCATAGCAATGTTGGTTGCGTGATCGGCAATGCGTTCGAGGTTGCGTGAGATGAGAATCGCGTTCAACGCCTGCGGAGTCTCGGCAGGGATGCGCTGAATGCGTGCCAGCAGGTCAGCCTGGGCCTTGCGATTCATGCGGTCGATCTCGTCATCCATCAGCCGTACCGTGTCGGCAACGTGCGCATCGCCATCCAACAGGGCTTGCAGGGCGGTGCGGATCATGCGTCCGGCGTATTCGCCCATCGCCAGAAAATCTACAGGCAGCTCGACGTCATCCATGTCCAGCACTTCGCGGGTGCGAATCGCGATGCTCATCGACTGGTCTCCAATGCGCTCCAGGTCGCCGTTAATCTTGATCACCGCGAGGATAAAGCGCAGGTCGATAGCCATCGGCTGCTCTTTTGCGAGCAGTTCGTACGCCATTTCATCCAGAGCGCGCTGGGCGGTGTTGATTGCCGTCTCATTCTCGCGTACATACTGACAAAGCCCCGCGTCCCGTCGCAGATAGGCATCCACGGACGATTCGACTGCTTGCTGGGCCAAAGCCGCCATCGCCAGGATTTTGTCCTTCAGTTCGGCGAGCTGTAATTGAAAGTGAATGCGCGGCACGGTCGTTCTCCCTATAAATGATTGTGCATTATTGCATGTTGCCGGTACATAAATATCAAGAAGTAAGTAGACAAGAATGCATCAAATCCGTTATAGCCTGGCATTATTTTTCTGAATTAGTCACCGTTTTCGCGCCTGGAGGTTACTAAGCACTACACTTTGTGCCCGCTCCGGCCGTTTTCGACCTGTCCAGGCCTGGGCGGGCGTTTAATCTGGAAACATGTACGCGCCCCAGTCTGTCAGCTCACAGAAGATGCACAGTATCGACCCCTCCGATCACACGGTTGGCGAGATCTACAAATTGATGGTTGGCCTGATCGTGCCGCGTCCCGTCGCCCTGGTCTCCACTATTGATCGTGACGGAGTTCACAACGTTGCACCTTTCAGCTTTTTCAATGGGGTCGGCTCCAATCCCCCGACGGTGATTTTTTGCCCCACGCTTCGCTCCAGCGGCGATCAGCGAAAAGACACGCTGCGCAACGTCGAGCAGACGGGCGAATTTGTCATCAACATCGTCTCATCGGCGATTGCTGAGGCCACCAACGCTGCCGCCGCTGATGTTGGTCCCGAAGTAGACGAGTTTCAGCTAGCCGGCCTGACGCCTATCGCAAGCGAAGTAATCCGCGCGCCCCGCGTAGCCGAGGCACCGGCGCAACTGGAGTGCAAGCTGCTTCAGATTATCTTTGCTGGAGAAGGTCCGGGAGCTGGCGTGATCGTTCTCGGCCAGATTGTTCGCTTTCACGTTCGAGCCGACCTGGAAAGCAATTTTCGCATCGATCCGGAAAAGCTTGACGCCGTGGGCCGCATGGCTGGTAACACCTGGGTGAGCACGCATGACCGCTTCGAGCTGATTCGGCCTAAATAATTCGGGCCCAGTCATTGGGACCAAATCATCCCCGCAACGCACTAGCCGGGCGCTAACTCGACACCGCGACTCTCGCGTCCGCAAGCGGTCACAATCGCCAGCACAATCGCTACGATGACCACAGTCCCCGCCAGCACCGGCGAAAAGTTATGCATCTGTTCCGAGAGCTTCGTCTGAATTACGAGGTTGCGCGAAGTAAGCAGGTTGCCTAACTGGTACGCCAATCCGGGAAAGATCGCTCGCACCGGTCCAGGTGAAAGCTCCGTCAGATATGCCGGTACTACGCCCCACGCTCCCTGCACCATGAACTGCATCAGGAATGCCCCAAGTCCCAGTGACAGCGGCGTTTGACCATAGGCAAACAGGGGCACAATCGGGATAGCCAGCAGAGCGGCTGTAATAATTGCCCGCTTGCGCCCCCATTTCTCGGAGAGCGCACCAAAGACAAATCCGCCTGCCAGCGAGCCTACGTTATAGATGACTCCCAGCACGCCTACCATGCCAGGCGAAAACCCGCGCCCCTTGAGTAGAAAGGTCGGATACATATCCTGTGTTCCGTGCGAGAAGCTGGTGAACGCGGTCATGAGCAGGATCAAGAACAGAAATGTCGGTCCGTAAGAGATGAAATTGGCCAGCATCGGCGGCCTTCGAATACCAGCGAGCTTCTGCTTGCTGGCCTCCAGGCGTGCTGCCAACCATACTGGCGATTCATCCACATTGGAGCGCACAAAACCTACCAGCAGGGCAGGTGCAGCTCCCAGAACGAATAATCCTCGCCAGCCGATCCAATGAAAAAGCACTCCAAAGGCTGCTGCAGCAAGTAGATAGCCGATGGCGTACCCCTCCTGCAAAATGCCGGAAAAGATGCCGCGACCCTCGCGTGGCAGGCTTTCAAAGGTCAAAGCCGCGCCTACGCCCCAGACTCCGCCCATGGCCACGCCAAACAGCGCTCGCAACACCAGTAATGCACGCAGCGAGGGAGCAAAGGCGCATCCCAGCTCAATCGCGGAGTAGCAGAGGATATTCAGGATCAGGGTAGGTTTGCGTCCAAATCGGTCTGCCATTGCCCCAAAGAGAAAAGCCCCAACCGGCCGAAATGCGAGCGTGAGAAAAACCGCCTCCGCTACGCTCGAAACCGCCACATGAAACTCGCTCGCAATCGCCGGGATGCAGAAGACCAGCAGGAAGAAATCCAGCGCATCCAGCGTCCAGCTCAGAAACGCGGCTAAAAATGCATGACGCTGCGTGCGCGTCAGATTGCGAAAATGACCACGAATGGATCCAATTGCCCCAACAGACATACGCCGGAGCATAGCAGACAGGCCGCGTCTGGATGAAAATCTGTCGAGCAAATAATATTTGTTGCAACGAATACTTTTTCGCCGCATCTTTTGATTACTAGCCGTGGTTTCGGCAATACAGTTGTTTACACGGCTATCTTCTGCTTCGCTCTTTTACTGGAAGCCGAGACTCAGATTTCTAAGTACACCCGCAACCCAAATCGAAAGGAAATACATTTATGAAGCTTCTCAAGATCGCCTCTGGACTTCTCGTTCTTGCCGCCCCGTTCGCCATGGCTCAAACCTCCACCTGGAAGAGCGATTCGGCTCACAGCGAAGTGAATTTCGCCATCAAGCATCTCGGCGTTTCCAACATTCGCGGCCGTTTCGGCAAGGTTGATGCCACCATCACCCTCGACGAAAAAGACATCACCAAGTCCACAGTGAACGCCACCATCGACGTTACCGGCGTGGATACCGGCGAGGCGCCGCGTGACAATCACCTCAAGACAGATAGCTTTTTTGACGTGGCAAAGTACCCGACCGCGACCTTCGTGAGCACGAGCGTAGCCAAGAGCGGCGATGGACTCACTGTGACCGGCAACCTGACCCTTCACGGCGTGACCAAGCCAGTTGTTCTCCAGATCGAAGGACCGACCGCTCCGGTCGACGGTATGGACAAAAAGCCTCATATCGGTTTTTCGGGCAGGACCACCATTCATCGCACTGACTTCGGCATTGGCGCAGGTTTCCCAGCTGCGGTCGTAGGCGAAGATGTGCGGCTGACGATCGATCTGGATGTAGCCAAACAGTAATCGCGCAATGAATTGAAAGAAAAGACTTTGCACGGCCGGAGGCTGAATCCATCAGCCTCCGCAGTTTTAACTCATATTTGTTTTATCGGAGAGCGGAATGTCGTCAGGCTTGCCAGAAACAGAGCGTGCTGCCAGTTCTGCAAGTCCGGGCTTTTCGAGCCCCCAGGAAGAGGCGCTGTTAACCCTGATGCGTAGTGCAGATTGCCTGCATCGCACGCTACAGCAGCGGTTGAAGCCCTATGGCCTGACATCGACCCAATATAACGTACTGCGTATTTTGCGTGGCGCCAGATCTACCGGCCTCACCTGCTCCGCTATCGGGCAGCGAATGATTACGCCTGAGCCGGATATTACGCGGCTTCTTGCTCGCCTCAAGCTGCAAAAGCTCATCTCTCAGCAGCGCGATCAAAAAGACAGGCGCGTCCTATGGACACACATTACGGACCTGGGGCTGGAGCTTTTGTCTAAACTGAGTGACGTTATTGATCAAGCGCCGAAAGAGCTTTTCCAGAATCTCAATTCGGAGGAGCTGCGGAGTTTCATCCGGCTGCTGAACAAGGTGCAAGCCTGTAGTGAAAGGACCGTCGCAGCAAGTGATTCGGCGGGAAACAGGCCTCCCGTTACCGGGAAGCCATCTTCGCGACACTTGCAGCCAAACCCACTTCTTCCTCGCCCTCACCCTGAATAATCTTATGGTGCAGGCAATAGAGAGCCAGTTCGAGCCGGTCTGAAACGCCGAGCTTATCGTAGATTTTGCGCAGGTAGTTTTTGATTACCTGTTCCGTGGTTCCCAACTGATACGCAATTTCCTTATTCCGCTTACCCTGGGTAATACAGGTAATGATCGCCATCTCTTTTGGCGAAAGTCTAGGCTGGGTCCGCGGACTCACGAGTGCAGCGGCCTGCGAACGATAGGCCTCAATCACCAGATTGATGGACTGGTTATCGATCCAGGTCTCTCCCGAAGCAATCTTGCGGACGCACTTCACCAGCAAATCCGGTGAAATGGCGCGCGAAATAATGCCCCGAACTCCACGCCGGTAAAGTTCGACTGTGTGGCTCTCGTCGGAATAGGATGCCTGAACGATGATCTTGACGTCAGGCGCAAGGCGAAGCAGTTCAGGAATCGCATTCGCGGTTCCGGTCAGCATTCCGCCTTCTAATAGAACGACATCTGTAGGGTATCGCTGCACAGCCGCGTGCAGATTCTCGATCGAGTCGGCTTGCGCAACGACGCGAACATCATCCTCCAGGGCAAAGACTTTTCGTATACCAACGCGGTAAATGGCCTGAGAGTCCGCTAGAATGACGCGGATCGCACCCGGCTTGGCTGCCGAATCGTGAACTTCCCCTTCTGGAGAGTCTTCCAGAATATCCATTTTGATGATTGACATAGGTGCCTGCAGAATTACTGATCAGCGAATCGGTACTCATCAATTGTGGCGGCTGTATGGTAACCAGTTTGACTTGGGTAACAGCGTACCACACGTCCACGACAATGAACTAGTACGTCTCGGGGTGTGCCAAGAATCTCTCCCGGCATTCTCAAAGAGAATCCGATGGACGTCGCCGGGGTTACAGCTCGGTCCGTAATGAAGAGGACTCCGCTGGCGGAAACGTTACTCGTCACCGCTGCAAACTCCCCACCATCCGCTGATAAAACCACGGGAAGACTCAAAGGAAATCGCACCGCGCAGCGAACCTCCTGACGGGGCGCGCCTCCAGTGCTTGTTGGTGAAACAGGCAACTCTGGGATCGATAGATTCATCGGGCAACCATTCCTTTCAGGAAGCGTTACCAATACTGTAACTCAAGTTGAGTACTGCTGGACTGATACCAAAGTTTCTTTCACTCACGCAACTGTAACCTTCGCTTAAGTACTTCGTAAATAACCCTTCTGTGGTATCTGCTTCCTGCAATTGGAGATCCGGGAAAAGCGAAAACCAGTTACTTTGGTCACGGCCTTATCCGACGCCTGTCGGGTAGCCGCGAGGTTGGCTGCTTTTCTATATAGGCTGACTGCGCTCCTATATATATTGACCTCACGCCCGGCTCGATTCGGGTTTGTTCCCTAGGCTTAGGCCGTATAGGGTGTTCCGGTGCCGGAATCGGGCATTGGAATGGGACTGTGATTGTCGCGAATCGTTTCAGTCTCAGTCCAAACGGTGGTCTAGTCGGCGATCTAATCGGCGGTCAGGCCCAGAAAGCAGCCGAAGAGCCGACCCATTCCTGGTTTTTGTTGTGGTCTACGCCCATCATTTTTCCGCGTCCTAACCGCACCAGCGATAAGGCAGGCGTCAGTTCGCCTCCGTCGGGCCATAAATACAGGATGCGAATCTCTGCCTGAGTGAGCCCGTGTGGAGTCTTAACCGTAGGTTCAAAATACATCCGCTGCTGCAGGAGATAATCTCCACGTTGCTGCTCTGGTATCGCCAGCAAATCTCCTCGGCTGGGCGAGAACTGTATTCCTTTTCCTGCAAATGAGAACAGGGGTTTCAGCAACAGATTGTCATAAATGATCCCTGGATCATTCCCCTGGGGTAGAGAAACGCCCGCTGCCGCCAATTGGGTGTGGCCGGTTCCGTTTAGAAAATCTGTAAGAAATACCGCAGGTGGAACTACCGGATCACCAGCCGAAAGTTCAAGAGGGAATTTATTTTCCACGGAAGAATCATTTGCTGACTTCGAAAGCCACGGCACAGCATACTTGCTGATTAAAAAATACCAGTTAGGATGCCCGGCCCACTCTACATCCCACTCCTGAGTCAGGCGGAAGGGCAGTTCTATCCTGCGCGCGATCATCTCATCTGCAATCGCCCGATTGTAGATGCGATGGATGGGGATCAACTCCCCCTGGGCATTTCGATAATGCAGTTTTTTACCAATAGGAATGAGGCTTGTTATATCGACGACCGCGATTCCCAACGCTTTTGCCGTCAGCAAAAAATCGGGAAGCGTCTTCTGGTGCAACGGATCCACTTCCGTCAGCACAACATTTTCCGGCGCGTGATTGCCAAGCACGGTGCGGCGCAACAGTTCCCAGAACCCCGCCTCGGTTAAATCACCAAGGAAGGTACCGAGGGATTTTGGGAGATCGTAAGCATCCGCGTATGCATGGTTCAACAATGTCTGATAGGCGTACACAGACGGAAAAGCCTGGAGCTCCACGAGCCTTGGAACCAGGGTTCCTTTTCCATCGCGAACGAGCGCAAAATCTGCGGTCAGAAAATGAGGGTGCGAGGATTCTCCAGCCACGCAAAACTTCTCGGGAATGGAATTTCTGGCTCCCACTAGGTATTCCGGCCACCTGAGCAGGCGCTCCGTCAGCCGAATTCCGGCATCTGCCATCTCATTCAGGAGTGCCTTGGGGAGAAAAACGGGGGTTTCGGCCACCCGGAACTCCACTTTTGTACCCGAATCTGTATCCAAACGAGCCAATAAATTCCGATATTGCTCTGCCGTAAATCCAGTGTTAAAGGCAGCTCGTAATTTGTCGATCAAGTAATGCCTCCAACCGCGAAAGTAATCTCATTCCGTTGGAAAAGAGTTTATTACCACGCTTTTCCCATAATGAAAAGAGAATAGACCCTTAAATTTGACCATTTTACAGCTTTCGTTGTACTTCCATGAGGCGCTTTGCGGTAGGCTTTCCTTAGATTTGTCAAATTAGACGGAGATTTAACCATGACCTTTGCTGCTGTTTCCCCCCTTCGCATCCTGTCCGCGCTCGTTCTTACTGTCACTTCAACCGCTGCATTTGCCGGCCCTACCCTGCCGATGCCGAACCCGAAGGACATTCACTTCGTAGCTGAGAACGGTCCTACGTTGCCGATGCCGAACCCGAAGGATATTCACTTCGTAGCTGAGAACGGTCCTACGTTGCCGATGCCGAACCCGAAGGATATTCACTTCGTAGCTGAAAATGGCCCTACGTTGCCGATGCCTAACCCGAAGGATATTCACTTCGTAGCTGAGAACGGTCCTACGCTGCCGATGCCTAACCCGAAGGATATTCACTTCGTCGCCGAAAATGGTCCTACGTTGCCGATGCCGAACCCGAAGGATATTCACTTCGTCGCCGAAAATGGTCCTACGTTGCCGATGCCGAACCCGAAGGATATTCACTTCGTAGCTGAAAATGGCCCTACGTTGCCGATGCCGAACCCGAAGGATATTCACTTCGTCGCTGAAAATGGCCCTACGTTGCCGATGCCGAACCCGAAGGATATTCACTTCGTAGCTGAAAATGGCCCTACGCTGCCGATGCCGAACCCGAAGGATATTCACTTCGTCGCCGAGAATGGTCCTACGCTGCCGATGCCGAACCCGAAGGATATTCACTTCGTAGCTGAGAATGGCCCGACGTTGCCGATGCCTAATCCGAAGGATATCCACGTTGTAGCTGAGAACGGTCCTACGCTGCCGATGCCGAACCCGAAGGATATTCACTTCGTCGCCGAGAATGGTCCTACCCTGCCGATGCCGAACCCGAAGGATATTCACTTCGTAGCTGAGAATGGCCCGACGTTGCCGATGCCTAATCCGAAAGATATCCACTTTGTAGCTGAGAACGGCCCTACGTTGCCAATGCCGAACCCGAAGGACATTCACTTCGTAGCTGCCAGCGGCAACGTACTCTCGTAAGCTATTTATGTCGCTGGAAGAGCGATCGGATTACCCCGGTTTCTTTCTGGGTCGAGTTCGATCTTAAGTTGTATACAGACATTGGCTTCGTGCTGCTAGACTCTTTTTTGGAGGGACTTTTAACGTCCGCTCCTGGAGGCAACAGTGGCTCTCGACACGATCGTTTCAGTCGTGGGAATGTTGGGTGAAGCTACTGTCTCCATTCTCCTTTTGCGTCGTAAATCGTGGCGAACTCTGCCTTTCTTTTCGATATACGTTGCATGGAGTCTGCTGACCGATATTGTAGGAACTTACCTACTTATCTATAAGATTCCAGACGCCTATAACCGTTTTTACCTTATCTACACGCCGGTAGATGCGTGTCTTCAATTTACTGTGCTGGTTGAGTTGGCCCGGTCGGTTCTAAGCCCGGTTCGTAAAATTCTCCCCCGTGGCACTACGATCATCCTGGGATTACTTGTCGCTCTTGCCGGGCTTGCGATCTGGCCTTTGGCGGGTACGACCGTTCCTCAGGATATTTCTTCCAATGCTCGTTTCTATGTTCACTTTCAAGAGACGATCGCGATATTACGAGTTGTCTGCTTCCTGGTGCTGGCGGGCTTCAGCCAGGTTTTGTCGATCGGATGGCGTGATCGCGAACTTCAGATAGCAACCGGGCTCGGTTTTTTCTCGATAGTCAGCCTCATGGTGGCCGTTCTTCACTCCCACCAGGTTGAAATTGGGGCTCAATATCTCCGGCTTTATCAGGCTGTAACGTTTAGTTACCTCGGTACACTGTTCTATTGGGTGGTGAGTTTTAGCACTAAAGAGCAAGAACGCAAAGAATTCAGTCCACAAATGCAAAACTTTCTGTTACAAATGGGTGGTGGGGCGCGTGCTGGTCGAATCGCGCTTACCGATTTGCCCGCAGAACGCTCGAAACAAAAGGATAAGTAATGCTTTTTCCGTTACTACAAATCGCAATCGTGAGTGCCTTACTGGTGTACTTTGGCCAGTGGCGTCGCAACATGCGTCGTCGCAATGTCCAAAGTTGGGATGGCCTTCTCGGCCAGCTTCGTTCCGACTGGAGCGCACGTGATCTGAGCGATCAGTTTCTGTGGAAGGAAGGCCTGAACGCGACCACCGACGATATCTGGCAGCGTCTGGATGGCCCCAAGGGGCTTTGGGCGATGTTTCAGAATGCGCGCGTCATGCTTGAAATGGCTGATTACGCCAAGCGCAACTCTTCGGAATTGAATCCCATCGATCCAATGATTCTGGAAGCTCTTCGCAGCGATGCCATGCAGATTCGCCTTTGCGTTCTGATGGCCCTCGGTCAATATGCGTTGAGCAAGGCAACTGCAGGCGTGAAGGTCAATGCCTTCCGCGCAGCCAGCCTCTACAGTGGCATGGCAGCACGCATGACCATCCTGCTTCAGGACCACGCGGCACTCGTCCTACCGGACTTCGTCGCAGCGATGTAATTCTCTCCCAGAACGAAAAGAAGCCCCGGACCTGCTTCAGGTCCGGGGCTTTTGCTTTGTCTGAAGTCAGGCTAGACCGGATTTTCAGAGAGGAACTTGCCAATGAGCGCAAACTCTTCCTCGCTCAGCCGGAAGTGTAGTGCCGCCGCTAATTCCTTGACCTGTTCTCCGCTTCGTCCGCCGACAATCGCCGCCGTGATCGCTGGATTATGCAGTGTCCAGGCGACAGCCACAACTCCTGGCTGTACTCCGTGTGCAGAGCCGATCTCGCGTAGAAGCTCGACCAGTCGCATATTTCGGCTTAGCCGAGGTTCGTTGAACTCTATCGCCTTGCGCCGCCAGTCATCCGCAGGCATCGCGGCTACCCGTTCAGCGCTCATCCGCCCGGTCAACAAACCGCTGACCATGGGGGAGTAGTTGATGACTCCGATGTTGTTCTGTTCACAATACGGCAGAATTTCAGCCGCCACTGCCGGACGCAGCATTGAGTAAGGAGGCTGCAGGGAAGTAATAGGCGCGATTTCCTGGGCTCGCTTCATCTGGTTCACGTCAAAGTTGGACACACCGATCCAGCGAATTTTGCCAGCTTTTTGTTGTTTCGCCAGTTCAGCCCAACCTTCTTCGATTTCCTCGTTGGGTTTGGGCCAATGTATCTGGTAGAGATCAATCGTCTCGACGCCCAGGCGCCGTAGAGATGCCTCCAGCTCTTCTGCTACTGAAGCGGCCTTGATGCTGTGGTAAATCTGACGGTCGGCGTTCCAGCGCATTGAGCATTTCGTAAAGACCAGCGGTTTGTATGCGCTGCTCTTCACCGCTTTCCCAACGATTTCTTCAGAGTGTCCCAGCCCGTAAACGGCGGCTGTATCGATCCAGTTGATGCCCGCGTCAAGAGCGGCGTGAATAGCGTGTATGGAGTCCGTATCTTCCTGGGCGCCCCAGCCAAAATCCCAATTGCCACCGCCAATGGCCCATGCGCCAAAGCCGATCGCCGTCAGTTTGAGGTCTGAGTTGCCAAGTTGTTTCAAGGGAAGGGAAGCTGTCTCGGTCATATGTCCAGCATAGACGCACAGGGCGAGCGATAGGCCGCATGGAAACGACCTATCGCTCTATTGATTTATATGATTGGGAGAGTAAGCAGCTTCATGCGCTTGCTCTGGAGTGGCAGTTCAAGCTGCGATTAGAAACCGTCCATCGCGCATGATCTGTTCCTGGCCATCCGCAGACTCCAGCCAGATATTGAACCCTAGCCCCACCACATCGATATGTGTACCGGAGCGCCAGGGCGCGCCCGTGTGTTCGCCGTAGGGATTGCCAAAGGCTATATGAATCCCGGGAAATTTCTCATCCTGCAAGATGTTTCCGATCACTCGTTCAACGCCAAGGTTGGTCCCAATTGCAAACTCGCCGACTCGATCCGAATTCTCATCGGTATGCGTGTAGGCCCAGAAGTCGGCCTCAAGCGCCTTGTTCGAGCTTGAGCAGCTAACAATCCGGTTTCCGGCAATCTCAATCGTCAGCGGAGTCTCATGTAGCAGCCCGTAGCGCGCGCACAGCCAGTCGCCAACGACGCCATCCACTACAAAACGGCCGTTGACCTCACCCGGCGAGGTAAAACACTCCCCACCGGGCAGATTGCCCCACTTTTCCGGACTGATGATTCCGCTTGTCTTGAACCACTTGTATCCCGGATTCATTTCGGCGGTGATATCGGTTCCGGCGGCGGTTGTCGCGCGAATCCGTGTTGCTTTCTTTACCCGGTCCAGCACCTGCTGCGAAAGCCGGTCCACGAGGTTGAAATCCGCTCGCATCCCCTGGCACATAATCTCGGCGGTGATATTCACCATATGCGCATGGCGCATGTGGCGGCGATTTACTACATCGGTCATCTGCATCCGCGAACGCAGCTCATTCTGCTGCACTTGCACGGCAAAGATCGACACCTGCGAACTCTCCATATCGGCCAGCACTTCACTGGGCATCTCCAGCAGCGGGCGCGGCGCCAGATCTTCCAGGAGAAATGCATTCCATTCGCAGCCACGTGCCGCCAGTTGCTCGCCAATAGAGGCTGCAATCTGTTCCGTTGCCCGGTCGGTTATCAGAGTCACCTTTTCCGACGGTTCGATGCGCAGGCAGGTCGTCACAGCGGACTGCGCACCAGGCGCAAATTCGATCGGATAGGGAAGATGCAAGAGTTCTTTGGCAGTTGATGTCACGCGGACTCCGAAATCGGGCGGTCAAAACACGCCATGATCTTCTTTGAGCCTACCGGAAATTTCACCCAATTGAAATGAGAAGAATCTAGCGCTTTCTGATAGGGATGCCCCTTAAACGGATGTTCTTTTTATCAAAAGAGCGATTCGAACGTTTCAATATATGAACAGCCCTGCGTTGGATGGATCAATTCAAGTTATTCATAATAATACGCTTAACTCTAAACTAAAGTAACCATCCTGATGCTCTGACGGGAAATTTAACCACTGTTCACGTTTTGTTAAATTTGCCCCAAGTCACTGCTTCCTATGCTTGTCGCTATGAAACTAACGATAAGAAACCTTTCTATTTCTTTTTTGGCAGGCCTGCTATTCATTCTGGGAAGTACGCTCGCCAGGGCGCAGTTTGAAGACGGCAGCCTAGTTGGCACCATTCACGATCCAAGCGGCGCAGCTATTCCGGGCGCGATGGTCTCAGCCACGAACAACGCTACCGGCATCGTCGCCAAAGCCGCTGCCAACGCCACGGGCGATTATGAGTTCCCGTCGCTCCGCGTAGGGGTATACACCGTCCGTGCCGAGGCGCAGGGCTTTTCGGCAGCCGTTGCCCAGGAGATCAACATCTCCGTTGCGGGCCGCACCCGTATCAATCTTGAATTGAAGATCGGTGGAACGGAAAACACGGTCGAAGTAACCGGCGTCTCCCTCGCGCTGGAGACTGAGACCAGCGAACGCGGTCAGAATATCTCCAATTACCAGACCGAAGCACTGCCACTGGTCTCGCGGCAATACTCCGATTTGCTCGGCCTCGTAACCGGCTCACGGCAGGCACCTACGGCTGCGACCACCACGGCAGCCACCAGCCTCGTTCGCGCCGGATCCTACAATGTCAATGGCCAGCGCAGCATGTTCAATAACTTCCTGCTCGACGGTATGGACAACAACGCTTACGGTGAGAGCAATCAGGGTTTTGACAACCAGATCATCGCTCCTCCGCCTGACTCTATCGCGCAGTTTGAGGTCGTCACCAATAACGAAAGCGCGCAGTATGGCCGCTCTTCCGGCGCGACCATCAACGTTGCCTCGGCCAGCGGAACCAATAAGTTTCACACGACTCTCTACGAATTCATCCGCAACACCGACCTGAACGCTGCTGGTTTTTTCAAGCCTACGGTTGGCACCACGCCGTTCCAGAAGCCGGTATTCAACCGCAATCAGTTCGGCTTCAACCTCGGTGGACCTATTCTGAAAGACAAGCTCTTCTTCTTTCTGGATTACGAAGGCTTCCGCCAGACACTCAAGCCGCTTGTCGTCCTGACGATGCCTACGCAGGCTGAACTGAAGGGCGTTCTGGCTGTGGATGTTCAGGACCCGCTTGCCCCCGGCACCGTTTATAAGGCCGGTACCTCGCTGCTGACCTCGCCTGATATTTCGCCGCTCTCCCGGCAACTTCTCGGCTATTTCAGCGGGCTGCAGAATCTTCCGCTCTCTGGCGCAGCAGGTTCAGGCCTCGCATCGAACGACTACCCGAGCGAAGCACCCTTCACCGACAACTCCGACAAGGGCAGCCTGCGGCTTGACTACCAGGAGAATGCCAGCAGCTCCTGGTTCCTGCACATCAGTGATCGTAAGGAAACCGGCATCAACTACCCGACAATTCCGCTGCCTCTCGACGGCCAGACCAACGGTCGTACGTTGATTCATGACGAGCAGGTAGCTGCCGGTTACACGCATCTCTTTGGGTCCAACAAGGTTCTCGACGCACGCCTCGGCCTCTCAGGTACACGCGGCGGCAAGTTCTCGCTGTCGATTGGCGACGATGCCTTTAATATCCCTGGTCTGCCGACCGACCCAACCGTAGCGGGTGGACTGCCGTCCACGTCCATCACGGGTGGATACACTGCTTTTGGCCGCCAGAGCACCAATCCGCAATGGCAATATCCCTCGCTGCTCGACCCCAAGATTAATTACTCCTGGGTGCGCGGCCATCACTCCTTCAAGTTCGGCTACGAGTTCGAGCATGTCTGGATGGAAGTTCAGGACTCCAACCCGCTCTACGGCTCCTTCTCTTACGGCGGCGGTTTCAGCGCCTGCCCGCTTCTCGCAGACGGATCGACCGATCCCAACTGCGCTAATCCCAAGGCCGCCGCCGACACCTACTGGGCTGACTTCCTCTTTGGAACCACCAACAACTACGCTCTCGCCACCTACTTCCTCGCGCACCTGCTCCAGACTATGCACAGCACGTACGCGCAGGATGACTGGCATGCTACCTCCAAGCTGACGCTCAATCTTGGCCTCCGCTGGGAGTATGGTTCGCCTTACTCGGAAGTACACAACCACCTCTCCAACTTCGATCCGACCGCCACGTCCACGGCGACAGCCCTGCTGCTCGCCAAAAGCGGAAGCACCTACGATCGCACCCTGGTCAATCCGGATTACGCTGACTGGGCCCCGCGCCTGGGCTTTGCCTATGCAGTTACGCCAAAGTTCGCGGTTCGCGGCGGATACGGTATCAGCTATATCCACTACACGCGCGCGGGTTCAGGCGACATCCTGGCCATCAACGCGCCGTTTGCGCTCTTTGTCTCCGTACCGCAGAAGCCCAACACTGCTGGCTATCGGACCGTTGACCAGGGCTTCCCACAGGGCCTGGCCTCGAACTTCAATCCGGCTACGGACAACATCACCTACATCCCCAGGGACACCCGCGATAGCCGCGTTCAGAGCTACTTCCTCAGCGGGCAATACGAACTGGCAAAGAACACTATCCTCGACATCGCTTACGTCGGCAACATTGGCGGTCGCCTACAGGGCTTCCTGAATGCTAACCAGATCAATCCCGCGAAGGGCTTTACCCGTCCCTACGCCAACATCTGGCCCAGCGATATTACAGAAGCGCTGAACGGCTTCAAGTCCAACTACAACTCGCTCCAGGCGCGTTATGAACAGCGCTTTGTTGCCGGTCTGACGTTGCTCAACTCCTTCACCTGGTCGCATGCGCTCGATAACGCCAGCGCCTCGCTTGAGGGCAACACGCCTTCTCCGCAGGATGGCAACAACATCCAGGCGGACTATAGCCAGTCTGACTACAATCTGCCCATCGCCAACGTGACCAGCCTCGTATACGACCTACCTGTGGGGCATGGACGGCGCTTTATGGCCAGCAGCAATCGAGTTACGGAAGCCGTTCTCGGTGGATGGCAAATCAGCGCTATCAACACCATGCAGGCCGGAACGCCTTTCAACCTCGGTTACACGCCTAACTCAGCCAACGCCGTTTCACCGCAAATCACGGCGACTTATCGCGGAGCCAATGAATACCGCCCTAACGTCGTCCCCGGCGTGAAGCCATTTGAGAAGACGACGCTCTCCAGTGGTTATATCCAGTATGTGAACTACGCAGCTTACACACTGCCCGGCACGAAAGATGCGAGCGGTGCCCTCCTCAGCCCATTCGGTAACGCCAGCCGCAACCCGGGCCGAACGCCGGCGTATTACACAACCGATCTGGACTTTAACAAACGCTTCAACACTCCGATTGACGGCATGAAGGTTGAGTTCCGCGGCGAACTCTATAACGTCTTCAATCACACGAACCTCTACCTGCCCTCCAGCGGCCTGGGCGGAGTCCCGGGCAGCGCGCCTACCAGCGGAGGCACAATCACCAGCACCTTTGAGCCGCGTATCGTGCAGTTCGGTCTCAAGGTCATCTACTAAACCAGTTCCAATTCCGAAGGAACACAGGTACCCAGGTCTCAAACCAGAGACCTGGGCTTTTTATATAAAGCACAAATGTTTGTCCTAATAACTCTCTTTACACTCACCAATCGCAGGCATACTCTGTCCAAAGGTAACTTCTGCGGTGAGGTGCCAGATGAAACGAATCCTTTTTCCACTTCTGCTCCTGACGACATTGCCAGCCCTAAGCCAACAAACTCAGCAGTCACAGAGGGGCCTCATCCTCAACGACTCCGGAGTATTTGTATTCGAACCGGCGAATGATGCCGGATGCGAGGAGAAGATCGTCCGCGCCTCTTTTAACCGGCCCGCACAGCTAATACTGGTTGCCGCGTCCGACAGGCATTCCGCCGCAGACAAACGTTCCGCTGCTGTACCGACGCTCACGGTGCATGTTACAAATCAAAGCACAAAGCCAGTTAGAGCCGTGGAACTGCTCGCTCGTTTCAAAGTCAAAGATAGTCCCTATCAACTGGACTCCACCATACGCGAGCTTCCGCTGCATCTCTCCATTGGCGAGGGCTCACAGCAGCTTGCCCTGGCTGAGTCCGTGCTGGGCTTTGAGAGTCTATCTATCGAACAAGTCACCTACGCCGACGGCACGACGTGGAAGCCAGCCCAGCACACTTGCAGTTATCATCCGACTCCAAGCCCGTCATTGGTGGCCAGATAGCAGCGTTAGTCCTCGAAGATGAGCGGGAAGATGCGGGGGAAGATAGGCTAATAGAGCCGTCAGAACAAGCCCGCCGCCGTCTCCTCCGCCATGTAATCCACAACGGCGTTGAGATCTCCGCCCGTTCGTTCAAACACTGCTAACTGCCGGTCAGCCCCCGTGCCTGTTTCAAGAATATGGCGAATGTCTTCGACCGCGCTTCTGCTGCCTAACTCATCCAGTTCCGGATCGACTAACTCAAGATACTCCAGGATAAGTTCGCGCTCCGGTACTTCCTGCTCCTTGCCGAAGTCAATCAGGTTGCCATCTAACCCATAACGCACGGCGCGAAACTTGTTCTCCATCAGCAATGGCCGCGCGTATTGGCGAAAGTCCAGGTTGCGCTCGTGAAGACGGCATAACATTGCCGCCGTGGCCTGAATCAATGCCGCAACTGCAATCGACTCCGAAGCACGGAGAGGAATATCGCAGGCCCTCACCTCGACCGTATCGAAGTAGGGATGCGGTCGAATATCCCACCATATTTTCTTGGCATCATCGATGCATTTGGTCTTGATCAGCAGGTTGACATAGTTCTCAAAAGCGGAATAACTCGCAAACTCATCCGGAATGCCCGTGCGTGGGAAGGTTTCAAACACTTTGGCGCGATAGCCTTTGTAACCCGTATTCAACCCGAGCCAAAAAGGTGAGTTAGTCGTAAGCGCCATGATATGCGGCAGAAAGTAGCGCATCGAATTCATGGTGCGAATCGCCACCTCACGATCCTCGATGCCGATATGCACATGCAAGCCGAAGATCAGGTTGGATCGCGCGACTAACTGCAGGTCCTTCACCACCTGGCGATAGCGCGGGTCGGGATGGATCTCCTGCTTTCTCCAGTCTGCAAAAGGGTGAGTAGCGCCGGCGACCAACGTGAGTTGATTCTCCTTTGCCAGCCGGATCATCTGCCGCCGCAGGTCGTATAAGTCTTCGCGCGCTTCTTCGATGTTGTGGCAGATGCGCGTTCCTACCTCGACAACGGACTGGTGCATCTCTGCCTTGACGCGCTCTTCAAGACGCATCTTGCCCTGCGAAAGCATCTCCGTAGCAATATGAGAGCGCAGGTCACGGGTGACAGGATCGATTGTCTGGTATTCCTCTTCAATGCCGAGCGTAAAGGATGGCCGCATGGAATCTCCTGTCAGGGTTTTTCACAGCTTTCCGCCAATTGTAAGGCCCACATCCGGATCTAAAGACAACATCAAAACATTTCGCCATATATTCGCCTTTTGCGTTAAGATAAACGTGCGTGCAATGAACCTCTTTTCCCAATTCGAAACTGAACCCACCCATGAGGAACTTTTCCCTGGAGCCGTTCTGATGCGAGGCCTGGCGCTTCCGCTGGATAGGGAACTCCTTGCTGCTGTTGAAGATATCGCTACTGTAATCCCATTTCGCCACATGACGACGTCGGGCGGGCTGAAAATGCATGTGGTCAGTACGGGGTGTGGGCCGCGCCAGGTCCATGATCGCGTCCCATTTCGGTACGGCGCCCCATCGTCTGTGCCGTCCATGCCAGGTTTCCCTGATTCACCCCAGGCAACAGAGAATCATGCGCGGCCTCCGATGCCGGAAGTTTTTCATTCGTTTGCGATTCAAGCTGCAACTCTCGCCGGTTTCCCGCGCTTTCGTCCCGACTCTGGGCACATCAATCGCTATCACGCTGGAATCAAACTCGGCCTTCATCAGGACCGCGACGAAAACGACCTGCGTCAACCCATCGTGAGCGTCTCGCTGGGGCTGTCAGCAGTGTTTTTGCTCGGCGGCCTGGAACGAAGTGAGAAACCGCGCCACATTCTGCTTGAGCATGGAGATGTAATTGTCTGGGGTGGTCCATCGCGCCTGCGCTTCCACGGTGTACAGCCGCTGAAGCCCGGCAGCCATCTACTCACCGGTGTGTACCGCTATAACCTGACCTTCCGCAAGACGCACTAAGTTGTCTCGCAGATGAAACACGAATGCCGTGCGATGAACCGCACGGCATTCGTGTTGACGGATGGAAGCGCTTACTACTTCTTTGTTGCTTTTGCCGCTACTTTTTGGGGCTTAGCAGCTTTCTTTGCAGGCGCCTTTTTCTTCGCGGGCTTTGCTGTTTTTGCCGGAGTAGGTGCGGCTCCGAGGAAGCCGGACCAGCGTAATTCAAGTACGCTGGGAGCCTTCTTCGCTTTTTCAATTGCGAGCGCAGCAACCTCAGAAACGATCCATTCGAAGTTGGCTTCGCCGACGGAATGCAGATCTGCGTCGGGCGCTGGATTCATGAAATCGATTGCGTACGGAATTCCGTTTTCGACAGCAAACTCAACCGTATTCAAGTCATAGCCGAGAGCCTGGCAGAGCTTCAATGCGTCCTGCTCGACGCGTTTGAGCAAAGCCTTATCGTACTTCGGCGGATTCTGCAGATAGCGCTCGTGATGTGGGTTTCGTGGGTCATAAGGCATGACGCGCACCTTCTTCTGCCCCACAACATAGCAACGGAAATACTCTTTGAAATCAACTGCTTTCTGGTACATCATGCACAGCGAGCCGGACTGATCGTAGGCGTTAAAAAACTCTTCGCGATTGTGAATGTGATACACGTCGCGCCAGCCACCGCCATCGACCGGTTTCATGAATCCATGCTCGCCGACGTAGTTGAAAACTCCATCCCAGTCGAGCGGATATTCGAGGTTGCGCATGGAGCGTTCGTTGGTGCCTTCGGGGTATTTCTTATGCGGCAAAATGACGGTCGGCGGCACGGCAACGCCGAGCTTTTCAGCGAGTGTGTAGTTGAAAAATTTATCGTCTGCAGACCACCAGAACGGGTTGTTGATGATCACCGTTCCATTGATCGCTGCGTGCTTGAGGAAGGCACGATAAAACGGAATGTCGTGCGAAATACGATCGACAATGACGGAATATTTCGGAGTCTTGTCGAGGTGGACAGCGCCGGTTTCGACGAACTCGGCAGTGATGCCGTCTACGTGAAGCGAATTAATGCGTTCCACGAGTGCACCGGGAAAGCTGTTTTCCATACCGAACAAAACGCCGATTTTTTTCATTCCTATCGTCCTCCTGAGAAATCGAGAGAGCCTTCCAACCCGATTGCTGCCTCTAGTTTAAGGCAGACTATCGAAGGAGCCTTTGCAATTACTGTGCTGAATCGAGCGTGAATCCGCATCGAAATACTCATCCTTTGGATATTTCGCCTTGAATACAGAGATGAGTTTGTTTCCTTTGACTCCATATGTTTTTTTATATCTATTTGATTGCAATAGGGATCGGCTAGGGAAATATTTATGCCGTCTATAGTTATGGCTCAGGGAAGCAAGCCATCCGTGATCATTCCTTCTTTGGGCACGGATAAGGAAACTCGAGCGATAGAAAGAATTCTTCTATCGCTCAAGCATTCCTCGTTTAGTTAACCCTGGGATTTCTTATAGCTCGTGCCGGGCTCGCAATTAGAGTCTGACACAGGGTTCTCGGCGCAACGACCTCTTTCAATGTGGGCGAAACCGCTGCTGCATGGGTTGCATCTCCCTCATAACTTGCTGTGAGCATGTGAGTACCTGCACTCAACGCCGGTATAGTGAACAAAGCGCTGCCCTGGTTGAGTGTCACGTTTGCCAGGGATTTGCTTCCGTCCTTCAGTTGCACTATTCCAGCCGGTGCGCTGCTTGGGGTCTTTCCCGTTACCGCAATAGATAAGGCGATAGACGTGCATGAGGTTACATTGCTTGTCTTGCTGCCAAGTTTTACCGTGGCAGGCGTTTTGGCTGCGGCTACAACGGTGATCGTACGTGTTAGCGGTCCCGCAACTGAGTAGTTGCCATCGCCGCTATAACTCGCCGAAAGCGTATGGGCCTTGATCGTCAATCCTGTCAGGTTGGCGGATGCAACGCCCGAAGCGAGTGCTACAGGGTTTCCAAAGACAGCTCCATCCACGCTGAACTTCACAGTGCCGGTAGGAGCCGTTCCTGTGGAAGTTACGCTGACGCTGAACTTGACCGTGGTTCCAGAAGTAAAGGACGCTCCCGATGCAGGAGCCGTGATGGCAAAAGTTGGACTGGGCAGTGTACCGGTTCCTGAGAGGGAGACAGTGTTGGAGTTCGTAACCGTGTTATCCAGAAACACGATATTCGCAGTCCTAGTTCCCGCAGCAGCAGGCTTGAAGATCACGCCAACCTTGCAGCTCTGACCATTGGCAAGAACGCCATTTGCAGTGATGTTGCAACTGGTTGTGTTGGGGTCGAGAGTAAAGTCGCCGGCATTGGTTCCGCTGATTAGAACTTTGGTGAAGGTGAGTTGCGAATTTCCAGTGTTGGAAAGGGTAATGGTTTTGGCTACGCTCGCAGAGCCCCTTAACTGATTGCCGAAAGGCAGAGCGCCATTCGGGCCGAGCTTCCTAATCGACTGGGCAGTTCCGGTGGAGGCTGAATTGCTGATGATATAGACCTGTCCCTGGGAATCCACTGCAACTCCGGTTGGAGCGTTGATCGCCGAGAGCGTTCCCGCTCCGCCATCCCCGGAATTGCCCGCTGTCCCTGTTCCAGCAATGGTGCTGATGATGCCGGTTGCTGAGTCAATTGTGCGCACCCTGTTGTTTTTAGTGTCGGTGAAATACATGTTCCCCGCGATATCGAAGGCGAACTGACCCACGGCAGAGCCGATCTCGGCATTTCGCGCCTGGCCGCCATCTCCTGAAAAACCGCAGGTTTTACCGCCGGCAATTTTCTTGTAAGTGGGGCGGGAATTAGCTGCGTCGCTGTAGCTTTGCGAATTAATCTGACAGACGCTTGTGATGCTCCAGGAGGAATACAGATTGTCTTCAGCATCTACGGCAAAGGCGTCATTCCCTATTGCTTGATAGGTAAAGGGATCATAAAGACGCGCGAGAGTCACTGGAGAAGTCTGAACTGAGGCTAAAGCAGCTCCTGCCGCACCATCCGTAAAAAATAATTGGTTGTTAGCATCGATGGACATCTGCCCGGGCGAATAGAGCAATTCTGCGCCTATATTGCATGGGGAGGCAACCGTACAACTATCGGTTCCCGTTCCGCTCAACTGGAATTGCAGACCATAATCATAAATCTCAAAGACCTTGGCGGCAGCAGGTTCGCTGAAGAAGACTTCGCCGAATGTATCCACGGCAATTCCTACTGGCGCGCTCAGGCTGCCGGAAGAGACAGTGGTGATCGTCCCGCTGGAATCGATTGAGCGAATGACATTGTTGCCTGTGTCGGCGATGTAGAGAGTATCGCCACCATCTGTAGCAAGATTCTGCGCGCCGAGAAGCAGTCCCTTGTTGGATGGATAAGTTCCAGCAACTGTCGATATCATCGCAGGCGTAAAGCTGATCACGGGCGCGTAGCCATTGCCGCCCAGACCGACATAAAAAGGCGTGATGGATGCAGTGTGATCGATGGTCAATTTACCTACCCGGTGGCCTGCACCTTGCGGCGTAAAGCGTACCAGAAGCGTGCAGGTAGTTTTGGCCTGGTAGATATCGCCCTCGACGCAACTGCTGCCCTGCTCAACCTGAAAATCAGGTGTCGAAGCAATCTTCGTAAGCTTGGTAGTCTCTGCGAAACGCAGAGTCAGCTTTTCAAGGTCGGCGGGCTCTCCAACTTTGGCGTCGGCAAAGTTTCGAAAGTTCGCTGGAGGCTGGGACGTAGTGCTTCCGGGCTTTGCTGCTGCTTCACTCTGCACCTCACGAACCTCAGCCGGATCAAGAGAGATGACGGGGGAGAGGACTGGTTTTGAGGATTGTGCAACGGCTATCGTGCTGACGGCACAGGCTAATACGGTGCAGCCTAAAACTGTGAGGCCTGGAACTGTAAGGCAAGGTATGGCTAAGAGTCTGAAGATATTTCTTCTCGGTATACGGGTTTGTTGAATGCAGATTTGCCGGCTGCTGGGGAAATTCATATTCTTCCTCCTGGAGTGGATCGGGTGCGATGCGGTGAATAGTGCTTGCGAACTCACTTGCGTATCAACATATTCATGCGTACGGAGAGGTGTGTTCATCTTCGCTAAATTGGCGAAGACGACAAGCGACGGCGTGGCCGTGCCCTGATGGCAAAACTGCCTGGATAGAAAAATGAAAGTGATGCGCAGAAATAGCCCCGGGGGGACAGGGCAACCCAGGTATCCGGTCTTAAGCTCAAGCCGCTATGATGCTGTACGGTTGAGGCGGGAAGTCGTTCGCCGAATTACGGGAAGCGTAACCGAAGCGCGGTATATTTGTCGCCTGAAATTGGAAGAAGGAAGTGTGAAATTATTCACTACACATCTCAAACGCAAATGTAGCTCGTCCCGCATTTTGCGTCTGAGATGTGTGGCAAGATGCGTTGCCTCAGTTACCCGATGAGGTCCAGTTGATGGTCAGAGTTAGCAGCGTTTGGCGAAGTGATTCTACCGAGGCTTTTCTCTTTTCCTGTAAGTCGGTATTTTGTTTGCGGACTGTTTGTAATTCATCTTCGGCGCGGTTCAGTTCGTCTACAAAACGCCTGGCTGCATCGTTGCCTTTAAGGGCGGTCAAGTTCTCGCGTGCGCGGGCTTCGTCGGCGGTAAGGGAGATGATTTTTTCATTGGATTGTTGGATCTGAGCTTGCATCTCCTGGATCTCATGTTGCGCCATGTAGATGGGCTTGAGTTGATCGAGCAGCGCGGGAACTTCTTCCGTTAGGCTTTGCAGGGCTCCGACCTGATCTGCGTCTGGCTGAATCTCCCAGCTCTCGTATTCGGTTCCTTCGTCGCCGACTTGCTGTTTGGCGGACTGGTGCGCAGGCACGGCAATTTTGAAGCGGTAGAGATTGGCCGCGGTTTCGGTTGGTTTGGATTCCGGTGTGAGAGTACGGTCACCGCGACGGGGCAGTTCCAGCACTACGATGCGAGCTTCATCGGCTGAGTTTGAAACGGTGAAAGTGCTTCTGCCCTGAACGCCGTATTTCTTTTGAATGACCGCGGGGTTGCCTTTGTTGGGATAGATGTGAACTTCGCGAATCTCGCGCTTGTTCTCGTCATTCGTTTCACGCACACGAACGGCCTGGTCGGAGGCGTAAGAGATAAGGCGTTTTTCACCAGGATGGATGGGGTCGAGAAGGCCTTCCCCTGCGAATGTTCCGCTCTCGAATACGGAGAAGCTGCCGCTGTCGAAGGTGAGTTTTGAGGTGTTCTCAAGCCAGAGTGCGCGGAAGGGATGCGGTTCGGTCTGCGACCACAAGGTGACGCGCTCCGCGGGTAGTTTTTCCTGAAGGATGGGAACCATCGCGGATTCATTTTTGTGAATAGTGACCGGCTGAGCGAGCGTGTATTGGAAGAAGTCATCAAAGGCATTCGCGGAGACATCGCCTTGCTGGATGGCGTCGCTGGGGCGATAGACTCCACCGCCACCGCCGCCAAATATACTGCCGATCACGCCACCTGCTGCGCCGGAACTTATGCCGCCGCCTACGCCGGAACCGGTGCCTTCCATTCCAGCCACGCCGGGATTCATTCGCGTCTTTGGGGCCATGAGACGGTTGTTCATGGATGCGGTCATTTGTTCCATTGGAACCGGTGCTTGAGGCTCGCGCATCTCGGCTGCTTCATGCGTCTGCGGAGTAGTCATCGCGGTCGTTGAAATCGGAACTTCTGGGCGGCGCAGATACAGCGGCTGCGAGAGCGGCTGAATGAAGCTCTGCGGCGCTCCGGCAACGAGAGAGAGTTGGACATTATCCCAGTCGGCTCCGATCGTGTTGTCGACTACGGCCCAGCCTTGCAGGATGGCATTGCCGTCTGCCGTATTTGGAAAGACGATGCGGTAGGTAGACTTCCAGACAGGGACTTCGCTGATGTAACTAACACGAAGCTGACGCTGGCCCTGGCCGAGCGCGTCGAGTGTAAGATGGCGCAAACCTGTGGCGTGTGTCGTGCTGAGTAGCTCAAGATAGCGGTCGAGCTGCCCTTGCAGGCTCGCGTCGAGCGGCCGCACGCTGAGCGTCGGAGTAAGCTCGATAACGCGGACGGCGCTGCCCGTAGAGATGAGCGTCAGATAGCTCTTGTCGACAGTCGCGTCGCCTGTGGCGGCTTTCTCCGTCCTGGTTTCGATAGACATGAGCCGACCGGTAATTACTCCACCAGGGCCGCCGGATACCTCGACACGCTGGCCGCGCAGCGACTGAAATAATTCAGTGGAACTCGGGTCATCGCTCATCCCCAGCGACAGCGATTTAAGCTGCTCTGCAAGCGGAGTAGTGGAGTTGTAATTGACGCCTGCAATGCGGCCACCGCCTTCGTCAAGCACGGTTAGGGATTGCAATACATCATTCAGTTGTGACGAGGTGAAGTCAATCGTCACGCGCTGGTTGCCGCTGACGCTGCCGGTGTGTTCGAAGTAGCCGACGCCGTTCTTGTAGAGAACCACTTGCCGGACGGGGAGTCCATGGGCCGTGGCGGCTGGCTCGGCTGTTTTTGGAGCAGCAGCTTTAAGCGTGGCAGGCGTCTGGGACATCATGAAGCAGGGAGCACCTGCAGCAAACAAGAGTGCGGCGGAGAAGAGCGGGCGCATTGTGTCTCCAGCGTTGCGGATCCTGCGGTTCAAGAGTGTGTTATTACCGGATATCTAATTACTTTGACCCTGCAGGAGCAAAAAAGGTTCCCGACATATTCAAGAAGTTATACTCAGGCATGTTTTGATCTCATGTGTGAAGCTTCAGTGAATGAGAACGGGAATGCGTAGCCTGGTTGAAAGAAGACCAACTGGGTTGCTGTCCTCAGCATCCTACCGAGCGGAGGGAAGAATGGCAAAGAGTGCGGCAGAGGTAATTGTAGAGACGCTTGTAGCTTCGGGAATAAAGCGAGTGTACGGATTGCCCGGCGATTCATTGAATGGGTTGACGGACGCAATTCGAACGCATAGCGAGATTCAATGGGTGCATGTTCGCCATGAAGAGGTCGCAGCTTTTGCGGCTGGCGCCGAGGCGCATCTCACGGGCGATCTTGTCGTGTGCGCGGGCAGTTGCGGGCCGGGCAATCTGCATTTGATCAATGGACTGTATGACTGTCATCGCAGCCGTGTTCCTGTGCTGGCGATTGCGGCGCAGATACCGAGCTCAGAGTTAGGCACGGGTTATTTTCAAGAGACGCATCCTGAGATACTTTTCAAAGATTGCAGCCACTACTGCGAACTGGTGAGCGAGTCTAATAATGTGCCGCGCATTTTAAAGATTGCAATGCGTACGGCGATTGCGCGTCGCGGTGTAGCGGTGATTGTTGCGCCTGGCGATGTGCTGCTTGGCGACTGCTCGGGCGAGGTGGAAGCGATCAAGCTCTGCGATCCAGCGTCTGTGCATCATGCATGCGAAGACGATCTCAAGGCAGCGGTATCGCTGTTGAACGATGCGAAGAAAGTAACGATTCTAGGCGGCATTGGCTGTGCTGGAGCACATGCAGAGTTGATGGCCCTAGCCGCGCAGTTACAGGCGCCGATTGTTCATGCACTGCGCGGTAAAGAGTTTATTGAGCACGATAATCCGAATGACGTTGGCATGACGGGTTTGCTCGGTTTCAGCTCGGGCTATTACGCGATGAAGAACTGCGATGTGCTGCTGATGCTGGGCACTGATTTTCCTTACACGCAGTTCTTTCCGGAGAAGGCGAAGATCATTCAGGTCGATCTTCGCGGAGAGCAGATTGGGCGGCGCACGCGTGTCGATCTGGGCTTGATTGGCAGCGTGAAAGACACGATACATGCGCTGTTGCCGCAGCTCAAGGGAGAGAAGAATTCCGATCATCTGAAGACGTCAGTCGATCACTACAAGAAGGCGCGCAAGGATCTCGATGAGCTTGCTGTTGGTGAGCCGGGCAAGACGCCGATTCATCCGCAGTACGTGGCTAAGTTAATCGACGAACTCGCTGCGGAAGATACGGTATTCACGTGCGATGTAGGCACGCCGACGATCTGGGCTGCGCGCTATCTGCGCATGAATGGGCAGCGTAGTTTGCTTGGTTCGTTTGTGCATGGATCGATGGCGAGTGCGGTTCCGCAGGCGATTGGCGCGCAGGCGGCGTTTGCAAAACGGCAGGTGATTGCGCTGGCTGGTGATGGCGGCCTGGCGATGTTGCTCGGCGACTTGCTGACATTGAAACAGATGAAGCTGCCGGTAAAGATTGTGGTCTTCAATAACAGTGCGCTGGGCTTTGTGGAGCTTGAGATGAAGGCGGCTGGGTTCCTGGACTTCGGTACGACGCTTGAGAATCCATCGTTTGCAGAGATTGCGAAGGCATGCGGTTTTCTCGGAGTGCGTGTCGAGAAGCCGGAGGATTTGAAAGGCGCGTTGCAGCAGGCGTTGGCCTTTGATGGGCCAGCATTGGTGGATGTTGTGGTGAACCGGCAGGAGCTGTCATTGCCGCCATCGATCGAGTTCAAGCAGGCGACTGGCTTTGGTCTTTACATCATGCGCGCGGTGATGAATGGCCGCGCGGATGAGGTAATCGATCTGGCGAAGACGAATCTGTTTCGCTAGAAGTGCCGATCAGGATTGGTCGGCTATCTTCTGCAACTGCTGAATGTGGTTGAGATCATGGCCGGCCATTGTTGCGACGATGGTTGCGAAGGTTAACGCGCCGAGTTCGGGATGAGTTACAGACTTGTCGGCTGATGCGGGAAGCACTGTGGTGATGAGAAGCATATTCCAGTTACGCAGAACGTTGAATGCCGCGAGTGCCTGCTCTGCGCCTTTATCCGGACCGAAGCTGGCATACGGTATGGCCCATTTGTCCTGGTCGAAAGTCTGAATTACATGGTTATCCTGAGCTAATGTTTGGCGAAGACGGAAAGCAAAGGCGATCTCTGTGTCGGCGAGATGGCAGATGGTTTCTGCCGGGCTCCACTTGCCGGGAGCTGGGGCAATAGCGATTTTTTCCGGGCCGATCTTTTTTGAAAATGCAGAGAGCAGGATGGGTGTCGCGGTGAGGATGGTTGCGACGGGACGATGGTCGAGGAAGCTTGCGTAGGGATTCGAATTTGACATAATGTTCTCCAGTTATAGTTAAGGGCTAAAATTTATTGGCTGCGGCGGAAAAGTCCCGCGGCTAACTTGCGGAATTCGAAACGCTGGTATTCGCGGATAGTCTGCCGTGCAAAGATGCCCATGATCAATGTAAGCACAATTCCTAAGAAGAGAAATGGCGTGATTGTATGCCAGGGAACTCCCGTAAACGCACCAAAAATTGTGAAAAGAAGAGAGGCAGCTCCCAGGCAGGCAAGAAACATGTAGGCTCCCGTGAGCAGACCTTTGGCTCTGCCGCGAGGCATCAGCATGCAGGCTGCGATGACCATCACGCCTCCGAGGAGTGGAACGCCGATCGCGACAACAAGGTGGTAGCGCTGTAGATCAGGCAGCATTGCGTATAAGCCAATGTTCATTGGGGCTTCTCCTTATCTGTGATGGCTTCAAGTGCATTGCGGTAAACCGAACGGATCATTTTTGCATTGCCGATTTTAAGTTCGCCGCGCTCTACCAGGTCGGCCAATAGATTGGTCATTGGATCAGGGGGTGCACCGTCAACACGCTGCTGAAGATTCGTGATGACATGGTCAAGTGTGGTTCGAATAGTCGGATAGCTAACGCTGTATAGACGTGCCATCTCCTTCAACGATCCCGAGGACAGCACGAACTGGAGAACAAAATCGAGATCCTCCTCGGGCAGTTGGCAAAGCGGATGTTCTCGTGTGCTTTGGCGCTCATACGAGGAAATTCCCATGAGCACCACGATAGCATGAAAATAAATAAAATTAAAAATGAAATCAATTTTATTTAACTTATATCTTGCATGAATAATTACATTGCTTTTAAAGCGCTAGAGCCATTTCTGCTAGTTTCGCAATGGTGTTCATGTTGCGTGCGGTGCCGGCTTTTGCAGTGGGGATCTTGAGTTTAGAGTCGCCCATGCCTTCTCCATAGTGAACGTAAATCTCTCGCGTGCCCAACTGCATTTCTTCCGATCTTTGGCCGGTGACGGCGTCAAGTGCATTCGCTGGAGGCGGCGCATCGAGGAAGATTGCGACAGTGCTGTTTGTGGCTCGTTCCGGGAAGGGATTGGCGGCGAGAACGGCGGACATTTCGGCTGCTGTCCGCACGCATACGCCTACGGCTTTGCCCGCATAGATAGCCAGTGCCGCTTCAAGTGTCGACTTGACCTTCGCTTCTGTGAGTTTGCTTTGAAAGACCACGTTGCCGCTGGCGATGTATGTCTTGATCTTTGTGAAACCGGCCTGCTCGCACATGGATTTCAACTCGGTCATAGGCAGCTTGCCGGTGCCTCCGACATTTACGGCGCGTAATAAAGCAATGTACGAGGGCATGGTTTGCTCCCTATAGATACTCGCGCATCATCATCTTCCATGTCGGCCAGTCATGGCTATTCCATGTGTCCCAGACATAGAGTTTGTGCGGGATCTCTTTGCTGCTGAGAATCTGGTCGAGATGTTGGTTAGAGCCGAGACATTGGTCGTCCCAGCCGGTGGCCAGGATGTAAGTGTTACGCCGATAGCGATCGAAGTACCAGCCGTCGGAGAGGTTGGACAGATAGTGCGGCGGCAGGTTCAGATAGAGGTCGTCATCGTAGTAGCCGCGCAGAAAGTTGGACATATCGAAAGCGCCCGACATCGACAGCAGGCCGGTGAAGATATCGGGATGACGGAAAGCAATATTCCCGGCATGATATCCGCCGAAGCTGCAACCCAGCGCAACCAGGTGCGGGTTCCAGTTTTTATTTCGAATGAGCGGGACGACTTCGTGGATCAGGTAATCTTCGTACTGGACATGCCGCGCAATGCGCCATCGCGGCGGCACGTTGCGGTTGTACCAGCTTTCCATGTCGATTGAATCGACACAGAAGAGTTGAATTTCGCCACGGTCAATCTTGTCGCCGATAGAGGCAGGCATGCCGCGATCTTCAAATTCGAAAAAGCGTCCGCCGGAGGTAGGGAAGACCAGCACGGGCACGCCGGAGTGTCCGTGGATGAGCAGCTCCATATCACGCCCAAGGCGGCTGGAATACCATTTGTGATACTCGCGATGCACGGGAGGAACCACCTTTCGAGCCATTTGGGGAGGCGCGCTATTTTTGATACTGTAACAGCCACGGGGATGAAAATCCTGACTGGGCAGTGAAGGCTGCATGGTACGGGCGGATGGTAGCGGAATGCCTATGGCAAAGCCGCGAGGAAGGCGGAGGGCGGAGAGTTTGGACGTGGAAGCAGTAGAGCAGGACTCACCGCTGAACGCAGGGTTGTGGGATTCGCCTCCAGAGGGAATGCTGGCCGAGATGCCGCACGAGCGTTTGCGTCTGCATCCGGGATTTGCCAGCCGGATTTTGCCCGATAAACGGGACCTGATCGTCTATGTTCCGCCGGGGTATGACGAGCATCCGGAGCGGACTTATCCTGTGCTGTATCTGCATGATGGACAGAACCTCTTCGATCCGCGGACTTCGTTTATTCCTGGCCGGACATGGCAGGTCAGGGAATCTGCCGATGCCGCAATTCTGGCGGAGGAAGTGGAGCCGCTGGTCATTGTGGGCATCTACAACACCGGTGATCGTCGCCTGGCGGAGTACACGCATGAGCGCGACTGGCAGATGGGCGGCGGCGAGGCTGACTCCTACGGCAGGCTGATTACCGAGGAGCTGATGCCGTGGATTGCCGCGCATTACCACATCAAGACAGGGCGCGAGCATACAGGGATGGGCGGCTCCTCGTTGGGTGGCCTGGTTTCGCTGTATCTCGGCCTGCGCTACGCGGATATTTTTGGGCGGCTGGCGGTGCTTTCGCCGAGTGTCTGGTGGAATCACAAGAGCATTTTGGGCTTTGTAAACGAGGTTGCTCCGCATCTGCAGGCTAAACCACGCATCTGGCTGGATGCCGGGGATCTCGAAGGCCGCATGATGGTGCGGGATGCAGAAGTCCTGGCGCGTAGGCTGAAGGCAAATGGCTGGCGGGATGAGGAGAGCGTCCATTTTGAGAAAGCGCCCGGTGGAACGCATGATGAGGCCAGTTGGGCGAAGCGGGTCAGGCCTATGCTGCGGTTTTTATTTCCTGCGAGTGGACGCTAATCCCTGTGGTCGGTTTTAGTTCAAATACTGAGATGCAGAAGGTCGAACTGCTCTCTAATGAGCTTTTCGAGAAGGTGCTTTGGGACGAACAGCCTCTTTCATCAGTGATGAGGCGTCGCTTTGGGATGTGTCTATGTCCGATCCCGCAGATATCCTAGTGCGAATTCGTGAACACTATAGCGTAGCGTTGCAATTTGAAGAGACCCAAAAACCGTTGTGGCAGCTCTTACGTGAATTAGACAGACGGAGACTAATGCACAATTTCTTGAAATAGCATGGCCGGTCTATGGGGAAGTACTGAGAGGGAAGTGTTGATTTCTGTTTACAGGTTGCTCAAAACACCTATTTTCAGCGATACTTAGTTGTTGTGTCTTGTGCGGCTGGTCTTCTGTCCCGCCCCTCGGTTTTGAAAGTGTCTGTTTTGTCTGACACGACTTTCCTCCTGACACGAACGTATTCGCAAGATTTGAAAGGAAATGCATCGCCGTGGTTATGATTCGTCTGGCGCGTTTTGGCGCTACCAAGAAGCCGTTTTACCGTATCGTCGTGATCGAAAAGGATCGCGCCCGCAATGGCCGCTCCATCGAAGTCGTAGGCACTTACGATCCCCGCAAAAACCCAGCAGCGGTTTCGCTGGAACATGACCGGATTAAGTACTGGATCAGCGTTGGCGCGCAGTTCTCGGATCGCGTTGCCAAGCTGGTCGCGAAGAATCCCGCAGCCGCTCCGGCTGAAACGGTAGCTGCCTAGGCCACGTTCTGCAATCGAGCGAGCCCAATCCCAAAGGGGTTGGGTCCGCGGAGTTAACAGGCCCGCAGTACCCTCAGTTAAGAGTACCAATTGCAATAACTTGAGTTACTGACGAATGTAGGTTCGGGCTGGTACTATAGCCCACCGAACAAACGGTGACTCTTGCGGTATAGAGTCTGGACGGCTGGATTGTCCAGAATATCCGCAAGTTTTGGGGATGGAGTACGTGCATGACCCAATTGGATATGGTCGCAGTGGATGAGCTGGTTCGCCAGATTGCGCGCGCGTTAGTAGATGAACCGGGCGCTGTGGAAGTGGAATCGGTAAGCAGGGACGAAAACACTGTCCTGAGGCTCAAGGTAGCTCCGCAGGACGTGGGCAAAGTGATTGGCAAACAGGGGCGGACGGCGCGCTCGGTGCGCACGATTCTGGGCGCGGTGAGCATGAAGCTGCACCACCGTTACACGCTGGACATCCTCGAAGAGGACTAGTCTTTCAGGCGGCTGCCACGGCTGGGTCTATCCGGGAGTTCGATGATGGCGGAGCAGTTGCCTGATTTACAGGCTTGGGTTTGGCTGGCGCGCATTCGCAAGGTGCAGGGTCGCAAGGGCGAAGTGCTGGCCGAGATTCTGACTGATTTTCCTGAAAAATTTGCAGAGCGCAAACAGGTCTGGCTGCTGACTGCCGCTGGAACCGATCGGGAAGCCGCGCGTGAAATCACGCTCAATTCGCATTGGCTGCATAAGTCCGGACACACCGGAGATGTCGTGCTGCACTTTGCCGGCATTGATTCGATCAACGATGCGGAGAAGCTACGCGATCTGGTGGTCGCCGTCCCCAGAACCGAGCGCGTGCCACTGGGCGAGGACGAGGTTTATGTCGGCGACCTGATGGGCTGCTCTCTCGTGGATGTTGCGCATGATCCTGCGCAGATCGTCGGAGAGATCGAAGGCGTGGACCGCGATGCCGGGCCAGTTTCGCTGCTGGTGATAAAGGGTGTAGGCAACGGAGACGAAATCCTGGTGCCATTCGCCAAGGCTTATCTGCGAAAGATCGATCTGGAGAAAAAGCGGGTCGAGATGGCGCTGCCGGATAGGCTGGTTGACGTGCAGGTACCGAACGCAGACAAAAATGTTTCCGAGGATGTTTCCGAGGATCTCGATGCGGTTTGAGATTCTTACGATTTTTTCGGAGTTCTTTCGTGGCTTTTTTGAGCATGGTGTCGTCAGCCGTGCGCAGAAGAAAGGGCTGGTGGAGATCGGGGTGCGTGATCTGCGGGAGTTTACGCATGATCGGCATCGCACTGTGGACGATCGTCCCTTTGGCGGCGGCGAGGGAATGGTGCTTAAAGCGGAGCCGTTAGCCGATGCGCTGGAGTCGCTTGGCATTGGAGTTTTGGGCGCGGATGGCCGGCAGGGCACATCGGTTGTTCTGCTCTCTGCACAGGGGAAGCCGTTTACGCAGGCAGTGGCGCGTGAGTTGGCGGCGCTGGAGCGTGTGGTCTTTATTTGCGGCCGATACGAGGGAGTGGATGAGCGCATCAACGAGTTGTATTGCGACCGGGAGCTTTCGATTGGGGATTATGTCTTGAGCGGCGGTGAGCTGGGTGCGGCAGTCATTCTGGATGCGGTGATGCGGCTGGTGCCTGGAGTGCTGGGCAACGAGGCTTCGAGCGAGTTTGAGAGCTTTGGCGTGGGGGATGCGTCGATCACTACGGATGTTGAGGGCGTTCCTCGGTCGCAGCATGGAGCGGGTGGGCTGCTGGATTATCCGCACTACACACGGCCTGCTGAGTTTGGCGGCGTTGCTGTGCCAGAAGTGCTGATGGGCGGCGATCATCAGGCAGTTCGAAAATGGCGGCGGGAACAGCAGTTGCGCAAGACGTTGAAGAACCGGCCTGATTTACTGGAAAATGCTGCCTTGAGCGAACAGGATCTGAGCATTTTGGATAGATTGCGGTCGGAGGATAACGGCCAATGACGATTAAGGCCAAGTATGCGACGCCGATGCGGCAGGTGATGGATGTAGAGCGATCGATCGTGTTCTATGAGCTGCTGGGATTTGAGTTGATAGACAAAGTGGGTAACACGCGGGCAAGTTGGGCGCGACTGCATTGCGAGGGTGGTTCGCTAATGTTGTTAGTAGTGCAAGGGCAGCTTTACCCGAAGGTCCAGACTTCTTCGCTTGTAATGTATACGGCGGATCTAATTGGTTTTCGAGAGCAACTGCGGAGCGCTGGCCTTGAGGTCCCCGAGATTGTTTCCCCGGACTGGATGCGGAGCGGCGAGATTCGCATGTTTGATCCCGATGGATACAGCGTGACGATCTGTCATTGGGGCCATGCGGAGCAGGAAGCATGGGAAAAGCGTATAGGCGCCGATCAGAAGTAATACCGTAGAGTAGTCTTCAGATCATATTCTGTAGTAGACTTGAAGTTCTGAGTGTCAGTTGGATCAATCAGGAAATTTAAGCAAGAAATTCAGCAGGAAAGTAGCAGCGTATGTCTATTCATCCAGTAATGCAGCGCTTGGCGGATAAGCTGAAGCGTACCGATTTGCCGGTGTTCAAGGCCGGTGACCAGATTCGCGTACAGGTCAAGATCAAAGAAGGCGACAAAGAACGTCTTCAGGCTTTTGAAGGCCTCGTGATCGCCATCAAGCATGGCCCTGAGGGTACCTTTACCGTGCGCAAGATTAGCTTTGGCCAGGGCGTTGAGCGTATCTTCCCCTTCAACTCCAAAGTTGTGGACCGGGTCGAGAAGATTCGCAGCTACCGCGTTCGCCGCGCCAAGCTGTTTTATATTCGCGAACTGCGTGGTAAGGCAGCCCGTATGAAGGAAGTTGCCCGCGACCGCGCGTAAGCTTTCTTCAAATCAATTCCAGAGAAGCCTCGGCCATGTGCCGGGGCTTTTTTCTGCCCGTTTTTCCACATATGATTTGCGGAACGTGGGCGTAGCTGTTCTCAGGTTGCCTCGGCCTGTTTCTATACTTGGTTATGGCTGCTCGCGTGAAATCCAAAACTAAAGAGCCGGTCGGCAAAGCCCGCAAGACGAATGCGCGGCGGCCTACCGAGGCGGCGCGGCTGGATTTAGCTGGAGCTGAGCCTGTCGACAGATGGATTTGCAATTGGGAGTTTGAAATCGCTGCGCGGGCTGAGGGTTCGCGGCTCATTGCGGGAGTTGATGAGGTTGGGCGGGGTCCGTTATTTGGGCCGGTGGTGGCTGCGGCGGTCATCCTGCCGGAGGGCGCAGAGCTTGAAGGGCTGAACGACTCCAAAAAGCTGAGCGAAGAAGAGCGCGAACATTTCAATGAGCGAGTGCGTTCGATAGCCGTTGCCTGCGCGGTTGCGGAGGTCGATGTGAGCACCATCGACAGGATTAACATTCTGCAGGCTTCGCGGCTGGCGATGAAGATTGCTGTGGAGAGCCTGTGCCGCCAGGGGCTCGATCCGGATCACCTGCTGATTGACGGCAACCAGAAAATCGATGCGGTGTGTCGCCAGACGACGGTGGTGAAGGGCGATGCTCGCAGCCTCTCGATTGCCGCTGCCAGTGTGATCGCCAAGGTGCATCGCGACCGGTTGCTGTGCGAACTGGATACGCAGTTTCCCGGCTACGGACTGGCTCGGAACAAGGGTTATGGAACACCGGAACACAAAGCTGCTCTGCTTCGATTGGGGATTACGGAGATGCATCGACGAAGCTTTGCGCCGGTCGCCGAACTGTTTATGGGCGGGGTTGAGGGAATCGACATTCTCGATGCGATTGAGTTGGAGTTCGATTTGATCGAGGAGTAGGGAGAAGCTGTTTAGCTCGCCAAGCCGGATTCACCGACGAGGAGCCGATAGAGGGTGGAGCGGCTAATACCGAGTTGGCGAGCTGTGCGGAGCTTATTGCCCCGATTCAGCTTCAGCACTGTCTGGATATGTCGTTGAATGGCCAGATCCAGGGTGAGATTGAGGGAAGCAATTGGCGATTCCTGATTCGGCTTGAATGTTCGCGGCTCGAATTCATGCGCGGCATGTTGTTCTGGAAGTTCGAGAGCGAGTGCGAGGTCGGAAGGCCGTATGGTTCCGGTTTCCGATTCCAGGATTGCGGATTCAAGCGCGGCGGCCAGTTCACGAACATTGCCGGGCCATGTATGTTGCAGCAGCCTTGGAAGCGTGCCCTGAGCCAGAACCGCTGTAGGTTGCTGGTAGCGGCGGCAGATGCGGTCGACCAGTGCTTGTGCGATGGGGGCGATGTCTTCGCGATGCTCTCGCAGCGGTGGCAGAGAAAATCGAACAGCAGAGAGGCGGAACGCGAGATCGGGAAGAAGTTTTCCCTGTGCGGCGAGATGCCGCAGCGGAGCATGGCTGGAGACGAGCAGGAGAAATCGAGAGAGGTGAGCGAGTCCGGGTTGTCGCGATAATCCGGAGGGCTGGAATGCAGGGGGCGGGGCTGGGTTTGTCTTGTCGGGGAGCGTCCGGACCAGATTGAGCAGCAGGCTTTGACCAGCGGGCGCCAGCATGTCAATGCGGTCGAGGTAGAGGGTTCCGGTCAACTCGCCGGGGTCTGTGTCGGTAGCCAGCCATTCGCGGGCGTCCCGCCGTCGAAAAGGCAGGGTTGCGTGCTCGGAGCGGCGGTGGATTGTCTGCGCGAAAAGATGCTTGCCGGTGCCGGCTTCGCCTTCGATGCTTGCGATGTGCATGCGGTTTCCGGTTACATCGGCCTGGAGCAGCAGGCGGCGAAGAGCGGCGCTTACACAGATAAACTCGGCAAGATCCGATGCCCTGGGCGCACTCGAATCGTTCGCATGCTGGTGGGGCATCGAGGGAGCGTGGTTGTTCGAGTCGTTTAGCGAATTATTGGACGAGTTATGGTTCGAATTTCTGAGGGAGTCGTTGAGCGAGTTCTTGAGAGAGTCATTGAGCATGGGCATGGTGAAGGAGCAGTCCTTCTGGCCCTATCGGCGATGCCGAGGCGAACTTGAATGGCTGGAGGCGTTGCAGGAAGAGGATTGCTAAAGCGGAACCGGCCTCCAGATCGCGCATGGTTTGGGAAAACGCGATCGAAAGGCCGGTGGGTGATTGCCTGGGATTCTGTTAGCGCACGCGCTTCGAGGGCTCGTCGGAGGCGATTTCGCCGTCGCGGATGTGAACCACACGGTGAGCGTACTCTGCGATATCCGGCTCGTGGGTGACGAGAACAATGGTGTTGCCCTTGGATTGCAGTTCGTCAAAGAGAGCCATAATTTCAACGCCGGTTTTGGAGTCCAGGTTGCCGGTCGGTTCATCGGCCAGGATGATGGAGGGCCGATTGACCAGGGCACGGGCGATGGCCACACGCTGGCGTTGTCCACCGGAGAGCTCGTTGGGCTTGTGATTCATGCGGGTTTCGAGATTGACGTTACGCAGGGCCTCTTTGGCGCGCTCCAGGCGTTCGGCTGCGGGGGTGCCGTTATAGATAAGCGGCAGCTCGACATTGTGCAGCGCGGAGGCGCGGGCCAGCAGGTTAAATGTCTGGAAGACGAATCCGATTTCCTTGTTGCGAATGCGGGCCAGTTCATCGTCGTCCAGCGCGCTGACCAACTGGCTGTTGAGCCAGTAATTGCCCTTGGACGGAGTATCGAGGCAGCCGATCAGGTTCATGAACGTGGATTTGCCCGAGCCTGACGGACCCATGATCGCGACATATTCATTGTCTTTGATATTCAGCGAGATGCCTCGCAGGGCGCTGACCTGCTGCTCCGAGCCCATGTCGTAGGTCTTCCAGAGATTTTCGACGACGATCATGTCGCGTTTTGTCTGGGAGCCTTGCGCTGTTTCCGCTGTCGTGATGCTGTTGGTCGACATCCTGGTAAGTCCTCTAACTCAACAATAAAGCCTGGGTGGTTGCCGGAGGGTATGTCCCTCCGGCGCAGAAACGGTTAATTCGCCGGTGTTGCCGCGGACGGCTTGGTATCGTCTCGCTTGAGCAACGCGCCGCCTTTGAGCGCACGCATGGTTTTGAACGGCCCGGTAATGATCTCCTGTCCTTCGACAAGGCCGGAAAGTACCTCGATATCCGTAGCGCCGGTGATGCCGGTCGTTACTGGAACAAAAATGGCGTGAGGCTTGCCTTTCTGGTCCTTGACGGTGAAGACGCCTTGAATCGGAACGACTGGCTTGGCTCCTGGCGCGGGTGTCGGCGGAGGTACTGGTTTGCCGGTAGCATCCAGTGTCTCAGGAATATGCAGGGTGAGCGCCTGGATCGGGATGGTGAGCACACTTGCCTTGTGGGCAGTCGTGATCTTGGCCGTGGTCGAAAGGCCGGGACGAAGCTCCTTCGCTGCATCGCCTGTCGTATCCAAGGTGATGACGACCTTGAAGTCCTTGGCCTCTTCGGTTCCGGTGGTGCTCTGCGAGGTGGCTATACCGGTGGAGCGCAGGATGGCCTGATCGCCGACCAGGGTGACGTGACCCTTATAGACGCGGCCAGGGAGTGCGTCCACCGTAACCTCGGCGGATTGCCCCATCTGTATATTGACGATGTCTGTTTCGTCGACTTTGACTTCGGCGGTAATGACGCTCATATCCGCCAGGGTCATCAAAGTCGAGCCCTCGGCGTTCTGAATGCCGACGACGACTGTTTCACCCTCGCGAACCGGCAAGTTGGTCACGATGCCGTTGAAGGGCGCGGTGGAGACGGTTTTATCCAGCGCGTCAACGTTGGAACGAAGCGTGGCCTGGTTGTTCGTGACCTTGGCGCGGGCGGATTCCGTTTGCGCGCGGGACTGAAGGGCAGCTGCGTCCGACTGGGCAAGGGTGGCTACGGCGAGATCATAGGCGGCTTTCTTGGCGTCAAAGTCCTGTTTGGCCATGATGCCTTCCTTATAGAGGCCCTGCGCTCGCTCCCAATCCAGGCGTTTCTGCTCCAGATCCGCCTTGGAGTGCTCCACGTTGGCCTTGGCTGTTGCTTCAGCCGCGACGAAAGAGGCTACATCCGTCTTGGACGAGGCAATCAGGGCCTGCTGGGCATCGACATTGGCCTCGGGTTGAACGTTTTCGACCCGGGCGAGCACTTGTCCTTTGCTGACGTGGTCGCCTTCCTTCACATCCAGGTGAGTGATGCGCCCGAAGGAGGTTGCGCCGACGTTGACATAGGTTTTTGGCTTAATTTGACCAGTGCCGCTGACAATCGTCGTCAGATCCTGCCGAACCACCTTGCCGGTGAGTACGCTGGTGTATCCGGACTGAGCCTTCCACACCATGAAGGAAACCAGACCGGCAAGTGCCAAGACGATCAAAATGATGACAATGACTTTTTTCATATCTGAATTTACTGTGAGGTAGTCTCCGCTGACAGTGTACGCAATCTCCAGCGTGGGAGTTCCCAGAAAAAGCTAAAAGCAGGGGCCGGAGGTTAAGGAGCAGGGACTAAGGGCTACGGATTAGGGAATGGAGTGCCGGACTTGCTGCTGGCCGGCTCAATTCGCCTATCCGTCAAATCTGTCTATTCGCTATTCACTCTGTGCTGGTCCGGGGCCTACTCTTTCGTCTGTGCGGCACTATTTCCTATTTTCTGTATTTATAAGTGACGTTTTTATCAAAGAGGGGTCTAATCTGCACTCCCATCCTTGCTCGCGCCCTTGCGCAACCGTAGAATAGGGGCTTGCGGGAGTTGGATATCAAAATGAAGCAGAAGGTAGTTCGCTTGTCACAGAAGTCGTCGGTTTTGGCACTTGGAATCGGCATTTTCATGCTTGTGCCCGGTAGTGGGCTCAATGGGGCAACCGCATGGGGGTTCCCGGTTATTGGTGCAGTTGCACCTGGAGCAGCCGCCGTACTGACAATGGCCATGCAGGAACCGGCAGCGCCGCAAGACGCGCCACAGACGACAGCCCCGGCCGCGGGCAGTGACAAGGACCGCAAAAAGCTGGATAAGCCGGAGGATGTCGATCCGCTGAACCGGCCGCTTTCGGATAAACAGAAGATCAAGCGTCAGCGCGAGATGAAGCAGGAAATCTCTGGCGCCTACAAGACCTGGCTCAACCAGGATGTTGCCTGGATCATTACGGATCAGGAATCCAAGGCTTTCAAGAGTCTGAGCAACGATGAAGAGCGCGATGCCTTCATTGAGCAATTCTGGCTGCGCCGCAATCCGAATCCGGATTCGCCGGACAACGAATTCCGCGAAGAGCATTATCGCCGTATCGCCTACGCCAACGAGCATTACGCGGCGGGCAAACCGGGCTGGAAGACGGATCGCGGCCACATCTATATTTCGTTTGGTAAGCCGGACTCGATCGATTCGCATCCCTCGGGCGGCAGCTACGAGCGGCCAATGGATGAGGGCGGCGGCGAAACCTCCACCTTCCCATTCGAAACATGGCATTACCGCTATCTCGAAGGCATAGGCGACAATATCGATCTGGAGTTTGTCGATACCTGCCAGTGCGGCGACTATCACTTCACTATTGATCGCTCGGAAAAAGATGCGCTGCTGCATGTTCCAGGCGGCGGCGAAACCATGTACGAGCAGATGGGGCAGGCGAAGAAAGCCGACCGTTTCAAGGGCGGACTCGAAAGCCTGGGAACTGGGCCAATGTCCACTGGCCAGCAATCGAAGCAGTTTGACCGCATCGAGCTGGCGGCGAAGATTTTTGCTCCTCCGCCGATCAAGTTCAAGGATCTGGATAACTTCATCTCTGAGCACACCCTGTTGAGCGGACCAGTGTTCCCGTTTGAAGTGCGCACGGACTATGCAAAGGTGACGGAAGATACAGTGCTGGTGCCAGTCACGCTTCAGATCAAGAACCGGGACGTAACCTTTATTACCAAGGACGGCGTCTCCAAGGGCGTAGTCAATATTCTGGGCAAGGTCTCGACGATTACACATAAGACCGTTCAGACATTTGAAGATACGGTGGAGATCACCCAGCCAGAGGAACTGCTGCAGAAGACATTGGACAAGCAGTCGGTCTACTGGAAGGCGTTGCCGTTGCGTCCCGGCGCATATCGTATGGATATTGCGATCAAGGATGTAAACAACAAGGATCACATCGGAATCTATGCGCAGAGTCTCAACGTTCCCAAGTATGACGATGAGAAGCTGGCGACCTCTTCCCTGATCCTTGCGGATCGTATGGAGAAGGTTCCCAATCAGACGATTGGCACGGGTAACTTCATCCTCGGCAATACTTACATTCGCCCCCGCGTGAGTGCGAATGTCGCGACGCCGGTGAAGTTTACGCGCGATCAGCATTTGAACTGCTGGATGCAGGTGTACAACCTGGGCATCGACGACAAGACGAAGAGTAATTCGGCGACGGTGACCTACGAGATACGGGATTCTGCTTCGGACAAGTTGTTGCTCGAAACGCATCAGGCGTCTGCGGACCTGAGCGCGCACAGCGACCAGTTGACGATGGAGCAGAGCGTTGCGCTGGCAGGTTTGCAGCCGGGCTCCTACAAGATGACGATTCGGATCAATGACGCAATTTCGAAACAAGAGGTTGCCAAAACTGCGTCTTTTGTCGTCGAATAGGGTATCCCCCCAAGGTGAGTGATACGACCGGGCGAAGTACCCGGTCGATCCTGTTGGATGTGCAATTTAGGAGAAAGGCATTCTCAAGAAAAGTGAGACAGCCGGGGCGCATTTCGATCACTCAAACAACGTGAAGCGAACGATTCAACAATTCGTAAGTACGCAATTCTTCATTGCGTGTTTCGCGCTAGCCGCCCTGGGAAGTCTCCCCTCTCCCACAGTTGCCTCCGCCGCAGTCCCAATCGGGGGCCGTGGATCTGTTGCGGGTGTGGTCTCCGATTCTACGGGTGCTCCGCAGATCGGGGTTGCTGTAGAGCTGCTTCGCGCCGATTCATCGCTGGTGGCGCGTGTCTTTACCGACAGCAAGGGCCACTACAGCATCGCGACGGTGAGGCCGGGGCAATACGCGCTCAAGGCGCTCAGCGCAAGTTTTATTCCCTCTATCAAGCAAAACCTGCGTATTCGCACCAATACCGTCGTCAATCTCACGCTCAATAGTTTGTATGACCTGATGCAATGGGCTCCGCAGCCGCAGCGTCCGCGTCCCCAGGGCGAAGATGACTGGGCATGGACGCTGCGCTCGGCACAGGGCCGTCCTCTGCTGCGCTGGCTGGACGATGGCTCGCCAATCATGGTCTGGGATGGAAGCAATGAGACTGCGGAGACCCAGCCAGGTTCGCAGAGCAAGCGCAAATTACGGGTACAGGCTACGGCGGGTCAGCATCAATTCGGGGCAAGCCCGGAGCAGGTTTCGGTGGCCATGCAGGAGGATACCTCTGAGCGTCACCGGGTTGCGATGAGTACAGAGGTTTCTCCCGAAGTGGCAGGCCTCATGGAAGCGATGCTCGGCTTCCGGCAGGAGTTGACGAATACCGGCCTTGGATCGAGCTCCATGCAGACCCTGGCAGCCGTACTTGTGGACCCGGAGGCAGGCGCAGGCAGCCAGCAGGGATTGCAGACAGCGGCTTTCCGCACATGGGAATCCTTGCAAATGCTGAACACGCTGGAGGCCGAGGCTGGTTCCGATCAGGTTTTGGCGAGGGTCGGCGGTGGTTCGACGGTGGTGGCGGCATTGCCGTTCGCCAGCCTGACGATGCATCGAGGAGCAAGCGCCTTGCAGTACCGCGTGGCAACCTCGCGAGCGATGAATGCAATGAATCAGGATGCCAGCGAGGTATCGCCGAGAACCTGGCTGCCGGTTCTGAGCGAACGGAATGGTTCGCTGGTGCTGGAGCATGGATTGCACCAGGAATTAGGCTGGTCCACGACTGCTGGCCCGGCATCCATGCAGTTTGTGATCTACGGGGATTCGATTGAAAATCCCATGCTGCAGGGATCGGGTCATTTGACCAGCGGAGACAACGCCGGGCAATGGGTGCTGGTGGATGGCGCCAGCAATATGCTGCGCACGGCGGGCCCAAATTATTCGACCAAGGGCTTGATGGCATCGGTGGAGAGCCGTTTGCCGGGGCACAATAAAGTCAGGTTGAGTTACGCCAGCGGAGACGCCCTGGTGATGCATGCCAACCTCAATCCGGAAGATCTCGGCACTATCGTCCAGAGTGCGCACTCGCACCGCGCGCAGATGTATTCGATTTCGCTCTCCGGCACGGTGCAGGAGACTAAGACGCACTGGCGGGCCAGCTATCGCAGGCAACCGGAGTCGACGGTAACTGCGGTCGCTCCATTCGCCGTCGACGCCAGCGAGCCGTATCTGAATGTCTATGTGCGCCAGCCGGTCTGGACCAATCGGCAGGGGCCGGGCGGCTTCGATTTCGTACTCGATCTGGAGAATTTGCTGGCCGAGGGATATCAGCCGTTCCTTACCAGCGATGGTTCGCAGATTTATTTTGCGCAGGCTCCCCGTTGCGTTCGCGGTGGTCTGGCGTTTACCTTTTAATCAGGCTTGAGTCAGACGTTTCAGGTAAGAAATCTATCAGTGGGGTAGGGAACTCTATGGGAAGCAAAGATACAGGGAAGCGGGAGACCAAAAAGGCTCCCAAGCCGAAGCCGAAGGTTGAACCGGGACGCAAGCGCGAAGGCTAATTTACCAGGTTGCGAGAGCGATCCATCCGGTTCAATTTTCGCAAGCTTAAATGACCTCACTTTCGGGTGGGGTCATTTTATTTGTGGCAGTTCTCTGGGGAAGGGCAGAAGCAGATTCCCTTCGGGAATGACAGCCGGAAAGGCAACGGCAAAAGCAAGGGCGAGGACAAAGTTCTGAACGTCGATGCTGTATGCAGGCTGACCCGCTACCCGATACTGTGGCCTATTGGAGCGGCTCAAGGACTGTGGTAGAATCTTCAAGTGGACAGTGTTTTTACCTGTTCAAGCTTTGTGCGACTTTCTGTTGCCGGGCGTAAATTACATCATGGACCTGTAGCTCAACTGGCAGAGCATTCGACTCTTAATCGACAGGTTGTGGGTTCGATTCCCACCGGGTCCACCATTCCAAGACATAAATTCTAGTGCGGTTTGGCAGCTAGTTTGGCTTGCTGCAGGGGTGCGGATTTGAGGACTTTGCCACCTTCCTGGATGACATGCAGTTGATTCGCTGCCAGGTCTTTGATCTGATCGACTTGTCCGCTGAGCCATCGAATCTCGACCATGTCGGCCTTCTTCGCCTGATCCAGACCGAAATGCATACGCAAATCGTTTTGGGAAAAGTAGCTGCCGCCACTGCGCAGCTCTTCCATCTGGATGAGTGGTTTGGTCGAGTCCGGCGAGGTCATGGCTGTCACCGATACGCGGCTACCGATGCCCGAACGATTGGATTTAACTCCGACCAACTTGATCTTGATCCAGTTACGATTCAGAGTGGAGTCGCAGCGAAGCAGTTGAGGCACGGTGTTCATGCAATTCACCGCGATGTCGATGCAGCCATCATTGTTGAAATCCCCGAATGCGCATCCGCGTGCAGGGGCATTTTCTAAAACTCCGGGACCGCCCTGATTGGTAACTTCTTCGAATCTTCCGTTTCGGAGATTGCGGTAAAGATACTTGTGCTCGGCATACTTCAGGTCGGTTCGTGACTTATCTACCTCCGGATACACGTGGCCGTTCGACATAACCAGGTCGAGCCAACCGTCATTGTCCATATCAAAAAAACCGACACCCCAGCCGAGAAGCCGCGTATTAACACCGAGGCCTCCGGGATAGGTTCGATCTTCGAACGTGGCATCGCCGAGGTTGGTATAGAGTGAATCCGTGTCGCCTGCGAAGTTTGTCTTGACTACATCCAGGTTGCCATCACGGTTGTAATCCCCAATCGATACGCCCATGCCGGCTTGCGGCTTTGCCTCTGCGGAAAGTGCTGCCCCGGCTTCGATCGCGATGTCTCGAAACGTTCCGTCTTTTTGATTGAGATAGAGCGTGGCAGGCGCGGAGTCATTGGCCACATAGATATCGGGCCAGCCGTCATTATCAAGATCAGAGGCGGCGACGCTCAGCCCGTACGTCCCGACCGACGTCAACATACCTGACTTCTCACTTACGTCGCTGAATGTTCCGTCACCGTTGTTGTGATACAGAATGTTCACACCGCCGGGCAGACCAGGCGGACCGCACGCTACAAGAATTCCCTTGTAAGTACATGGGCCATCTTCAGGTTTGGGCGCAGTCTTGAGATCAAAGTCGACGTAATTGGCAACAAAGATATCGAGATGTCCATCGCGGTCATAGTCGACAAAAGTGCATCCGGTATTCCAGCGAATCTTAGGGCCGGGTTGAATGAGGCCAGCCTGTTGTGTCACGTCGGTGAACGTTCCATTTCCATTGTTGCGATAGAGTACGTTTTGACCGTAGTAGGTCACGAACAGATCCTCATGACCATCGTTGTTGTAGTCACCCACGCAGCAGGCCTGACCCCAACCGGTCTTGTGCTCAAGTCCAGAGCCGATGGTCACGTCAGTGAATGTTCCATCGCGATTGTTTTTGAAGAGATGGCAGCGTGGTTCCTGGCCAGCGGGAAAACCTTCTAATCTCCAGCCGTTTACTAGAAACAGGTCAACCCAACCATCATCGTCGTAGTCATAGAAAGCGAGGCCGCATCCTGTTGTTTCGAGCAGGTATTTATTCGTGAATTCTCCGCCGTAGATTGTCTTGGTGTTCAAGCCAGCCTGAGTTGCTACATCGACAAAACTGATACCGAGAGGCGTTCCTTCTATCGGAGACTTAGGGCCCGGAGGCGGCGGCGCAGGCTTGGCTTCATAGCTTCGCTCCTGGGCGCCAATTTTAGGTAGGCCGGGCTGTGCCTGTTGCGCAGGAGATGCCAGAGCAAGAATATCTGCGAAGGGAAGTACCAACGCTGTGCGGCTGAGGGATTGGAGGAACGTGCGACGTTTCACCGAACTCGATCCTTTCCTGAGCTGCATTATCAACTGCGCAATACGAGGCGCTTGAATTGCGATTACTATAGCGAATCCACAAGGCGACTGTACATCCGCATAATCCTGTTTCATTGCAGTGAAAAAGAAGCGTTGGGTACGGAGATATTGGAAGTGTTCAACGTTATGGCCTGGATTGCAATTGATCTGCCTTGTGGCGTTCGGCGGCGGCTTCTACGGATTTTCCCTGTCGATCAAGCGCGCTCGCCAGGCCAAGATGTGCCTCTGCATAGCCGGCATCGTAGCTGATAGCTTCGCGAAGCTGAGCAATCGCCTCGTCTACGTGACCACTCTTCAATTGCGCGTTGGCCGAGTTAGTAGCAACCTCGGCGCGCTGGTGATTCATGCTTGTGCGCATTAAATCTGCGGCCTTTTTGCGTTCCTGTACGGCTTCGGTTGCGTTGTTTTGTTTTACGAGAACTGCCGCGAGCGTGAGATGCGGATCCGGTTGCTGCGGAAGCTGTCGTATCGCTTCGGCCAGCGCTGATGCTGCTTCAGGAAGTTGATCGAGCTTGTTATAGACGCTTCCTAAAGTCGCCCATCCATCTCCATTTTCCGGACGCAACTTGAGCGATAGATTCAGCTCTCGCGCGGCATCGAGATATCGGCCGACCTGCATATAGAGCACGCCTAGAATGTAGGCCGGTTCAGGCGCATTGGGATTGAGTGATTGAGCTTTCTCAAGCTCTGGAATCGCGCCGACAGCATCGTCCTGCATCTTGAGTGCAAGCCCGAGGTTATAGTGCAGTTGCGGAGCGTCAGGTAGAAGTTTAAGTGCCAGGCGCAACTGCGTGATGGCATCGTCAATCTGATTCAACTGGATATAGGCCACTGCGAGATCCTGATGAGCCGTTGGACTTTCTGGGGCAGACTCCACGGCGCGCTGGAGAATAGGAACTGCATCTTTGGCCTTTTGTGCCTGGCAAAGCGCCATCCCCAGGTTGATCTGTATCTCGATATTTTGCGGAGACACCGATGCTGCTTTTCTAAGTAGAGCGATGGCTTCATCCAACTGGCCTGTACGTTGCAGCACCAGAGCCAATTGATAACCGACTTCTACCGATGCTGGATTCAGTTCCATTGCGTGCTTCAATACAGGGAGTGCCTGCTCATCCTGATCTGCCTTTGCAAGAGACGTGCCAAATTGCAGCGCAATCATCGAACTGGTTGGGGCGAGTTGGTATGCCTTGGCTAGTTCGTCAAGAGATCCGGCCTTGTTTTCTGCCTGTAGTGCAAGGCCGAGATGAAGATGAGCTATTGCATATTCCGGCCTGGATTCTACGACGAGGCTAAAGACATGTTCCGCGTCTGGCCAATCCTGTTGCTGTGCATAGAGAGAGCCGAGCTCATCCTGTAACTCTGCATTATTTGGATTTCTCTCGACCGCTTCCTTCATCTCTTTTGTAGCTTCATGAAACTGTTTGGTTGCCGCGAGTGCGCGAACATACGAGAGCAGCAATGGAAGTGCGAGGGATCGTTTCTCTGCGTGAGCCGATGCATTGAGCTTTGAGAAGAACGGGAGCGCTTTTGCCGGTTGACCATTTTGTTCAAGGGTCAAGGCAAGGTTCATCTGCGCGCTGCTATCGCTGGGCAAGATCGAGAGCGCTGTTTCGAGTTCACGAATGCCTTCGGCGGTTCGCCCCATGCGCACAAGCACTGCGCCCACTGCGCTATGGCCCTGTTCAGCCTTGGGCGCGAGATGCACGACCTTTTGAAAGTCTGTCAGAGCTGTAGGCAGGTCGTTGCGAGCGAGTGCGGCTGTGCCGGCGCGATAGTACGTGTCGGCCTCTTTGAGTTCTGCCGACGGCCCCTGGGGCAGAGCGCAATGCGTAGCGGTGAGGTAGAGTAGCAGGAACGTAATGCGCTGCGCATTGGAACGAGTAAACAGCAAATGCATGGCGCATTCATCCTACCTGAACTCCACCCGCGCAGGCGAAGCATCTGTTCGGCAGACTAGGCTCCGCGTCCGCCGCGCGCCTGGTTCGTATGTGGATGGCCGGCATTGTCATAAACACTTGGCATGACTCCCTTGCCCTGCTCAATGACAAATATCCGATCGATACCCGGGAGATTTACATGTTCCACATCTCCTCCTGGCCAATGAATCTCAACCGTGCTGATCGAGGTTGCCTGTCCAATGCCGAAGTGAAGCCGCTGATCGTTTGAAGATTCAAAACTGCCACCGCTCATAACATCCCCACGTTGCCGAATGCCGCCTGCAGTTATAAATACCGTTGCGCCAACAGCATCGCGCGGACCTTTGGGTCCCCCGATAAGTTGCAGGCCGACCCAGTGATTTGTGTCAGCGTTCACATTGCGTAACAACACGGGAGAGTGATCGATGCAGTTGATTACAACGTCGATTTTGCCATCGTTAAACAGATCTCCAAAAGCAGCGCCGCGAGCAGGTATCACGTCAGCAAGGCCCGAACCCTCGACGGCCGGCACAGTGTCGAAATGTTTTCCATGATTGACATTGTGAAACAACAACGGCCGCTCCGCCCAGGTCGTGCCCCAGTCGTGCTGGTCAACCGCAGGGTAGACGTGTCCACTTACTGTCATCAGGTCTTTCCAGCCGTCATTGTCGTAATCGATGAATTGTGTGCCCCAGCTCAGGAATGGATATGTCAGTTCTGCGAGGCCCAGTCTGGATGAAATCTCCGAAAAGTTTCCTTCGCCGTCATTCTTGAAGAGCGTGTCATAGTCATCTGAAAACGTGGTTGTAAATAAATCGACAGAGCCGTTGTTGAGATAATCCCCGACGGCCAGCCCCATGGATGCGGTCTCACGAGCACTTTGATTCAATGCAAAGCCGGAGTAGAAACTCGCGTTTTCAAATGTTCCATTTCCGTTATTCAGATACAGGTAGTTGGGGGAAGAATCGTTCGTCACGACCAGATCTACTTTGCCATCGTGATTTACATCGACAAACGTTGATGAAAAGCCATAGTAGTGATCCGCATCTCCGACGCCTGCTTTTTCACTTACATCGGTAAATGTCCCGTCTCCGTTGTTATGGAACAGGTGATCTGCTTCCCCTAGCAGGCCGCGCGGGCCACACATGGTCTTTGCCCCGCGAAATTCACAGAATGCATAGCCTACAGCTTTTGTTCCTGACAGAGGAGGATTATCAACATCCCAGTGGATATATCCAGGAACGAATAAATCGAGCAGGCCATCGCCGTCATAATCTCCAAAGCTTGGTCCAGTAGACCAGTTACCAAGCGTGACGCCAGCATGCTCCGCAACATCGGTAAAAGTTCCATCATGGTTGTTGTGATAGAGGCGATTTTTTCCGAAGTTGGCTACATATAAATCAGGCCAGCCATCGTTATCGTAATCACCAACTGCCACGCCGTATCCCCACCGATCATTGTTAACGCCGGCTTTGGCTGTAACGTCGGTAAAGGTTCCATCATGGTTGTTATGAAAAAGAGCGGCATGTGGCGGGTCTGCCTTACCGGCCAGTGCCTCATAGGTTGAGCCGTTGACGAAGTAGAGATCCAGCCATCCATCCTTGTCGTAATCAATCAACGCAACGCCAGAGCCAATCGTGTCGAGGATGTAGTCTTTCTGAACGCTGCCCATGTGATGATGCCAAGTGCTGATCCCGGCGCTCTCGGAGACATCCTTGAATACCAGGGCGCCGTCTTTCACAAATCCGCCTGCGGTAATAGGTCTTTGCTGGTTGTCGAGGATGGCAGCACGGGCCGCTCCAGTCGCAGAGCCGAGCGCTGTAGGTGCTGTCTGGGCCTTGTTGGGTGGTGTCTTAGTGTCCTGAGAATAAACTGCAGTAGTTACAGCTGGGAGCACTGCCGCAAATAGGATTGAAGCAACTGCGATGTTCGTAATTTTAGTACGCAAGCTGAATGACATTGACGACACCTGTAATTAGACACTGACAGCGTAACAAGTATGGATAAGGCGAGCAATCCGGTCTTCAACTGATAGGATGGACCAGACCTCAGCCAAACGATGTAGATAGCCATCTACTCCTGAAATTCGATAGCCGCTCGATGAGTTTTAAAAAATCCCCGCCGGGTATAAATGCCTTGTAGCGAGCGGCGAAACTTCCAAATGCCTCAGCCTAAAGGCTGATATTTCGTTCGCCCTCCTGAGGGATGACAGATGGCTCATGGTTGCGATATTGTTCATTTCGCAGTCGCAGGCTCGATCATCTTGCTCAATATCAACGGAGACAGGAAAGAGAAAGCGGCCTATGCGGCGAGCGGAGCCGACTATGTGATTTCTCTACTACGTGTCGTTTCCTCGCGAGCAATCAGACGGGTGAAGTTCTCAGGGGGCTTAGATGCAAGTGATTTTTGCCGCACACTATGCAAGGGCACGATCTTTACTCGGATTGTTCTTATGCTTCCTCGCCATAATTTGTTTCATGCCCTTCCATATCTCCGCGCAATCGAGCTACACAGAGAAAGCTCCCCATCCACAACAGGCATATCCATATAGTCAGAATAGTCAAAGCGAACAGCCGGAATATATTCAGGCAGAACCGCAGTCCGAGGCAGGTCTAAATGCCGAACGTAAAGCATACGCAGATAAGGTGCGGCAGAGTTATAACTTTTCGGTGATGAAGGGAAACATATCTCTACCTGGAAATGCCACCGTTCAAGGTGGCGACTTCATCCAACCCGGTGCCTTTCCAAATGCTCAGTACTGCGGTCACTGTCACCAGGAAGCCTATCATCAATGGCGCCAGGCTCTTCACTCCAACTCCTTTCGAACTCCGTTCTATCGAGCTAGCGTAAACATCGTGATGAACACGAAGGGAATTCAGTTCGCGCGACACTGTGATAGCTGCCATAATCCGATCGCTGTTCTCTCCGGTGGGCTCACGCAGGAATCCATCGTGGACCGAAAGTTCGATCAGGATGGACTTACCTGTGCAACTTGCCATTCGATACAGAAGGTGCAATCAACCATCGGTAACGGCGGTTATGTTATGGGCGTTCCGGCGGTCATGACAGATGTGGATGGAAAGCGTATTCCAGGAGAAGTTCCTTACGCTGATATTCTGGCGCATCCCGACAGGCATGCAAAAGCTGTCATGCAACCGCTCTATCGAACTCCTGAATTCTGTGCAGCGTGTCACAAGGCCAATCTTCCCACTCCATTGAATGGTTATAAGTGGATTCGCGCATTCACCACATACGATGAATGGCAAAATTCAAAATTCTCACAACGTAATCCTCTGACTTTTTATAGCGCAGATTTCACCACATGCCAGGGTTGCCACATGAAGCGCGCGGCAAACACGCTGCCCGAGCCGGGCGCCAAGAATGGCACCTTCGTATCGCATCGCTGGGAGGCTGGCAATACTGCGGTTCCTTTTTACTATGGGTTCGATGAGCAGTTGCAGAAAACCATTGCATTCCTGCGCTCAGGGAACTATCTGAATGTCGATCTCTTCGCGCTTCAGATTGCTGGCCAGGATGAAATGATCGCCCCACTCGGCACTAAACCTTTCACGCTTAAACCGAGCGATGTGGTGCAGGCCCTAGTGGTAATTCAAAACAAAAACATCGGCCATTCGTTGATTCCCGAGGTGCGCGATCTATACGAGGCCTGGGTAGAGTTCACCGTGAAAGATAGTGCAGGGAAGGATATCTACCACAGTGGATTTATCAAACCGGACGGGATGCTTGATGAGAGAGCCCATAGCTTTACCAATCGTCCGGTTAATTCAGAAGGCACGTTTGTAGATAACCACAAGGTGTGGACCATACATTCTGTGGCCTATGACAACACTGTCGCAGCAGGCCGCTCTGCTCTGGTGCGCTATGAGTTTAAGATTCCTGCGGATATCAAGGATGCAATCACAATAACGGCTCGCGTCAACTATCGCCATCTTCGGCAAAGCTACATCAACAACGTGCTTGGCAAAGATCATCCGGATTATCCGATCATCGAGCTTGCTTCACGCAGCCGGGTTCTAAAGATCGGTGAAAACGAGATCACGCCTCCGGATGCTGGCGATAACCCGGACTGGATGCGCTGGAATAACTTAGGCATTGGTTATCTTGATCAGTTGCAGTATCCAGACGCTATCCATGCCTTTCAGGAGGTAGTCAAACTTCGGCCCGACTACGCCGACGGTTACACAAACCTTGGCCTGACGAACATTGAATGGGAAAAGTTCACCGATGCAAGGACAGTCCTGGATAAGGCGCTGGCTCTCAATCCTGATAGCGTACGAGCACTGTATTATTCGGCTCTTATCGAGCGCCGTTTATCGCACTCCGAAGTGGAGATTGCAGATCTTAAAAAGGTTGTCGAAATGTATCCGCAATCGCGGGATGCACGTCGAGAACTGGGGATTTCGTATTACCAGCAGGATCAGCCGAAGCTGGCGATGGAGCAGTTCGAAGAGTTGCAGAAGATTGATCCCGATGATCTTGCTGCGCACTATAACCTTGCAATCCTGTATCGCCGTGCAGGAATGAAGGATAAGGCTAGGAGAGAATCGGCCATGTTCGTAACCAAGAAGGTTGATCCCGGTGCGCCGACATACTCGCTTGATTTCCTACGGAAGCATCCGGAGATATCCACGGAAAGCGTGCCGTGGCATATACACTCGGATCTTTCCAATGAGGAGGTTAGAAGCGGTGGCCAGTACTAAGAATGGGCGGTTTCATAACCAGGAAAAGACGAAGGAATAGGATGTCATCGTTGATCAAATCATGGCTGGTGCTGGGACTGATCTTTGGATCGTTCATCGTAGTCTCACCGTATTGTCACGCAGAGAATTGTCCGTGGCTCAATGCTGCAACAGCAGGCGGTGTGCTAGGTGGAACGGTCGTTGCAAGGCTAACCCACACCACGCCGGAAAATATGACGTGTGACTATACGCTGGAGAGGGAAGGATCGAAATCTTCTCTGAAGATTGCCGTGCGCACATCCTCTACATCACAAAAGGACTTCCAGAATGCTCGCTCCTCATGCGGGGCAACTTCGACGCCATTGAGAGGTATTGGCAACGAAGCTGTGGAGTGTACTTTGAGCGAGATGGCTGGATATAGCACAGAGCAAATCATCGGTAGAGTACGAGATAGAGTATTTATCCTGAAGTGGTCGGCGCGAAAAACAGGGGATCGCTCGCACGCTGAGGATCTTGATGGCTCCGAAAGTATAATTCGAAATGTTGCCGAACAGATCGCGGGCAGTCTCTTCTAATTCTCAAGATCTAACCCTGGAGCAACCTCCATTAGACACCTACGCTTTATCTGCTCTCTCGCATTCTTTACCTCGCAGGCAATCGCACAGCAGGCGCATCAACCCGCCCAGAGCATGCCGGTGAGTGAGGTACAGCACCTTGTGGATCGAGGGCAGTTAGACGAAGCGTTGAAAGCGACGGATGCGTTGGCGCAACAACATCCTGCTGCGAAGGGTGTCGATCGATTGCGTGGCAAAATCTTCTACCTCAAGACGAATCTCGAAGAAGCAGACAAGGCATTTGCAGCAGCGCTACATGACGATCCCAGCGATCGCGAATCGTTGGAGTTGAGGGGCGTGACTCTATTGAGAATGGGGAAAACAGCTGCTGCATTGCCGTTACTGGAGCAGTCTCATGCCAATTTAAGCAACCTCAATATTAATGGAACCTATGTGCTGGCCTTGTGTTATTTGAAAGAGCATCGCTATGACGATGCGCGTCTCTCATTCGCGGGGTTTTATGGAATGGATGTAGAGTCGTCATCTTCCTATCTGCTTCTTGCGCGTATGTTATTGCGGGAGCAGAATTCTACCGCGGCTCAAGAGATGGCGAAAAAGGCTCTCACTATCAATCCCAAAATCCCAGAGGCTCATTTTCTGCTTGGCCAGATATATTTCTCCGTAGGCAACCTGGACCAGGCATTGGACGAGTTTCAGCATGAGACAAAAATCAATCCCATGTATGGACCTGCGTACGATCGATTGGGCGATACGTTGCTGCAGAAGAATCAATTCGAGAAGGCACAGGATGCGCTTAACCGCGCCATTCTTCTGGAGCCTGATATGACTGGGCCTTATATTCTGCTTGGGCAGGTGCTGCTGAAGCGTGACAATCCAGCAACAGCAGCCATCTATTTAAAACGCGCGGTGCAGATGGACCCAGGAAATCAGATGAGTCACTTCTTCCTCGGGCAGGCTTATCGAGATATGGGTAAGAAGCCGGAAGCGATGATCGAGTTCAAGGCTTCCGAGAAAATTACAGCTGCATCGCGGAAATAAAATCTTGCAATGAATCTTGGTAGCTTGCATACGTCGAGGTCTGACCGATCCAGTGATGTGGATCTCGAATTAGAGTTTGTAGCTTCGAGGCTCACACCATTCCGGTTCACACTACTGGATCGTCATTTTGGACTTACGAATCCGGGCCTCGCGACTTTGTACATCTCCGCGGCGATCTGATCAAAAAGTGCTGATGGGTCATCTCCGATTTTGTACACATTGAAGTGCGATCGTCCGGGCAGGAAGGTGAAATGACCGTCACCTCCAAGTTGCTCAAGTGTGGATTGCAGGCTGTGCGCAGCGCCGTCGAGATAGAACGTATCATCTGTGCCAACGAAGAGATGGATCTTACCTTTCAGATCAGGCCCAATGGTGCTCCAATCGGCATTCAGGTGTTGAACAATGTCATAGTGATTGCGCCAATACGAAGCGACCGCTGGATCGATCTCACCTGTGCTGCGATTGAATAACTGTGCGGGGCGGCCATCTACTCCGCGTGGAGAGAACACCCATTCGAATGAAGCTAACTGCCCGCCGTAGGGGCCGAGAACAGTCTCGACTTCAGCGAGCTGCTGCATTGTGGCTCGTGGTTTGCCTTGATCGCGAATCATCGGATTCGGTGTACCATCCGCGCCATGATAAAAGTTGGCATGTGGCGTGTAGATGTCGATGGTGCTGAAGAAACGAAAATCACTTGGGTCGGGTGAAGTAGACCAGGTGCCGCCGAAAATTTTTGGATATCGCGTTTGAAGCCAAAGGGTTGCCCATCCACCTGAGGAATGCCCTTGCAGAAAGCGTCCTGAGGTGCGTGCATCCATGCGATACGCGGCCTCGATATTTGGAATCAGTTCGGTTGTTAATGCGGCTCCCCACGGGCCATTGTTAACGGAGTCGGCGAACTCATGTGTGCCGGTCGGGCTACTCTCATCGAGAAGCACCCAGATCATCTCGGGCATGCTCCCCTGCTTCATACGGTTGTAGAACATCGGCGCAAAGCGTGCGCGGAGGCTTCGCAAGGTACCGCCGAAGCCATGCGTGAAATAGACGGTAGGGTAGTGCTCGTTGGGATGAGTCGCATAGCCAGGAGGCAGCAGAACCCAGCCGCGCATGTGTATCTCTCGTCCCCAAAACTTGCTGAGTAGCGGGCTGGTGAAGTCCAGTGGCTTGATGGCTGAATTTACTTCAGGATTGTTTGCGAGTGCGTCGGGCGGCTCAGGTATTACCTGGGTGAGGGCAAGGCTTGGCGATGTAGAAAACGGAAGAGTGACAGTCACGGGTTCACTTGCAAGATCACCCGAAGAGCGGCTGTCGTAGTTATAACTGTGATGAATGTCCAGAACTGCCTGAACTCTATAGGTACCCGCAGATGCTCGCGAAAGTGGCTGAGGAAACACGATATCATTCGCATCGATATCGACTGTTTCACCTGGGGTAAGCTGCGGCAACTCCTTGGCGGCAATATAGACGCTGGAGATAGACATCATGTCCATGTCGACGGAAGAGGTGTTCTCCGGTTGCATACCGATGAACACAAGCAGTCGTCCGGAGACTGGAGATTTGAATTTGGCGTCAAGAGTAACATGAAAAAATGTATGCTGAGGTGGAGCGCTTACTGTCTGCGCGGGCAACGTAAGGGCGTAAAAAAAGACGAGCACCAGGCCGAGGAATCTGCGTTTAGACAATAGCTTAAAGGCTGGAGTGTTTTGGTGGTAATTGCTTAGTCGCGTAAATATCCTCTTTCTGCCATGCGTGCGCCAAGACGCTTGAATGCTGCGTCTGAGACAGGCTTCACTCCGTTGCCGGAGACGAAGCGATTGTAAAAGTTGAATAGACCGCAGGCTGCTATGGCGTAGTAAATGGATGTATCGTCCCATCCGACGCTATGCAGGATCGCTACATCTGCTTCATCAATCGAGCCGGAGTTTAGTGTGAGTTTATGCACAAAACGCAGGATGGCTTTGTCTTTCTCTGCCAGCGGTGAAGTCTCCAGATCTCGCACCACGCTCCATACGAGAGCTTCATCGCCGAACAAATGCGCGGCCACTGCGGCGTGTGCTTTCATGCAAAATTCGCAACGATTGAGCGACGAAGTGTAAGTCGCAATCAGCTCTCGCATGGCCTTGCTGATGGGCGCGTCTTCATGCATGATTTCATGCGAAAAGGCAGCCAGATAATGCGATGCTTTGGGTCGAAATGCGAGCAGGTTCCAGATGCGCCAATACTCCGCTCCAGATGATTTTGCCGCAGCTATCAAATCGAAATAAGGGCTGGGCTGCGGGTTGTTTTCCACATCAGCCAGGAACAGGGAAGCTGCGGATTGTACAGTCCTCATTGGATACTCCCGTTGGATTCAATTGCATTTTCATTCGCGATAACTGTTTCATCTTGCATACTGCGGAGCAGTCCTTGAGATGAAAGTCCAAAGGCATTGGCTACGCGATTAAATGTGGCAAAGAGAGCTACGATGTGGATGGCCTCGGCGATCTGCGCTTCGTCCCAGCCTGCTTGTTTTAATACATCTATCTCGATCGCTCTGATCTCCTGCGAATCATCATTCACTCTGGCTGCGAACTTGAGCAGAGCTTGTTCTGCGGTGGTGAGTGTGGAGGATGCAATGTCGTTCTGTTGCAGCGCGCACAGCAGTTCGGATGATCCGCCATGCATGCGAAGAAAATAGCCATGACTGTCTGCGCAATAGACACAGGCATTCAGTGTGGAGACAAATGTCGCGATCATTTCTTTGTGGCGGCGATTCAAGTGACCATCGGCGAAGAGCAGGCTCTCGGCTAGGTCCATCATGTGACGCAGCATTGGAGGGTGCGTCGCGAAGCACTTCAAAATTCCGGGCACGTCCGGCCTGCCGAAGTGAGAACGGAAATGTTCGTAGAGTTCCGCTACTTCGCCACTCGCTTCGTTTTCCTCCACGACCGGGAGATTCGTGGAGGAAGGCTGGCGTTTTTTATGGGAAAGACGTGATAGTTTTTCGTACTCGGGCAATACCAAGAGTCACCCCTGTTAAAACTCGATTCGCGCGGCGAACTGAAATGCGCGTGGTCCGCCTGATCCGAAGAATCCGCCAGCGGTACTCACGGGCGAATAGAAGTTCGCCTGCACGCTTTGCGCGGGCTGGCCATCGGATGCCGGTTGATATGGGCTGATGGAGATATTGCGTCCGGCATAGTTGCTGTTACTCGATCCGCGAATATTCGTTTCGTTGAACATGTTGAACCCTTCACCGATCAAGCTCAGCTTCGCATGTTCCCAAAGGCTGATCTCTTTTTTGAGGCGAAGATCAAGCGAGCTGAATGGGCTGTAGAAGTTGATGCCTGCAGGTACATGCTGGAGTGTGCCACCAGCAAGGCAGGGAAACGCTGCAGGGCATGCGGGCAATGCATTCCAGCGATCGATGACAGCATTGAGCTGATTGCTGTTTTTGATATCGCGTCCGATGGTGTTGCGTTGCAGCAGCGGGAGGCGAGAACCGCTTGAGCCATTGATGCTGCCCGTGCCAGGAAGAAAGGTATCTGCCGCCACGCCTGATCCGTAGGTATAGATCGGTGCGAGGGACAGGCGCCACGGCAACTGTGCTTCTCCATAAAGCGTCAGGCGATGGCGTTCATCCGTTACAGCGTAGCCTTTCTCCATGCGCAGATCGTTGATGCCTTCTACGAGATCGACTTGTTCATCGGCAGTCGAGTCGAGTTGGTCATCGTCAGAGAAATCAAACGTTTTTGAGAGTGTGTAGCTGATGTTGTATTGGTAGCTTATCGGGCCAACCTTCGTGGGACGATGCCCGACGCTGGTGATCAGACCGTCATACCAGGACTTTGCCTGTGATTGCAGCAGGGTGATGTTGTCCGAGATTCCACTGAGGGGATCGGTGATGACGCATGGTTGATTGTTGCCGGGGCATGTAATGTCCGGCGAGGTGGAGGTTGTATCGCGCAGGAGATGACCTATGATTTGCCGTGTTGCAAAGACATGCAAGCCATCCGCTGAAATGAGCCAATTGCTGCCAACCTGTTGCTGTACGCCAAGCGAGAACTGCTGGAAGAGTGGATGATGCGCATTGGGCCCCATTGCCAGAATGCCGACTCCTCCGGTCTGATGCGGCCCGCTGAATGCGTTCGACAGGGTTGGGCTGCCTGCTGCAAAACTGGCCATAGGCGCAAAACATGCGTTGATACTTGCACCGTCGGGTACGAATGGCGAGTTGCAGCTTGAGCCTCCGTACTGCGTGACGGTGAGTGCGCGATCATTCTGCACGAGCTCTTCTGCGCCAGCCTCAAGAATGATGCGATCGTAGTAGATGCCATAGCCACCACGGATAGCAGTCTTGCCCTTGCCGAGTGGATCAAAGACAAATCCTACACGTGGCGCGAAGTCTTTCTTATCCGGAGTCTTCTTGAGGTCGATGACGTTAGCCATCCAGGTGCATGGCCTGGTTGGCTCAACCGTCAGGCTAGGGCATGGATCATGCGCGCTGGAATTGCCGGTGAGGTTCGAGTCGTACTCCCAACGGAGGCCGAGATTGAGCGTGAGCCTTGGATGAACACGCCAGTCGTCCTGCACGTAGCCAGCGACATAACTATCGAAAACGGTTGGAATTGGAATCGGCATAACGGGCGCGCTGCTCTTGAGTGCAACGGCAATCGGGATGTCGAGATCATTGACCTGACCATCTCCATTCAGATCTGCAAATCCAAAGTTCGAAACAAGGATTAGAGTGCCGGTGCCGAAGATATTCAGTTCGCCATTTGCCGTGTAGTGTTGGAACTCGCCTCCGATGCGCAATGTATGTTTTCCGAGCACCCATGAAAGAGCGTCGCGTACCTGGTAGCGATCGAGATGCGTGGCTTGTGGAAGATTGAAGTTCTCACCATCCGCGAGATCGGGGAAAATCAACTCATTCGTGAGGCCAAGGGACGCTGGATCAGTCGTTGGAGAATCCTGCGGATACGTGGGGATGTTGTTATAAAAATTGTCGTAATGGAAAGAAAGGTCATTGACCTTGGTGGGCGAGAGTACGGAGTTGAAGTTAGCGACGATGGAGTTAAAGCGGTTCAGCGAATTCTGCCGTTCTGCTGCGGTGAAGGCTGGTGTGCTTTCCGATGGTGAGGCCTCTGCCGTGTCCGTTGAGCGGTTGAAGGAATAGCGCACCATCAGGCGATTGTGTTCGCTGATCTGATCATCGAAACGCGTTGACCACAGTGCATCGCGTAGCGGCGCAGAGGCGGCAGAGTTGAGGATGGTGCCGCTTGCGAAGTCACGCGTACCGGTTTGGATAGATGCGTTCTGGTTGCGATACTCAACGGATGAAAACCACCATGCATGATCGGTGGCAATGGGGCCGCCGATGGATCCGCCGAACTGTTCGCGGTCAAAGGGTGGAGTTGGCAAATCACGATTGAAGGTAGCAGGCAGCGCTTGCAGGTTGCGATTTCGCTCGAAGAAAAAGACAGAGCCGTGATAGGCGTTTGCACCGGCCTTGGTCACGATGTTTACGATGCTGTTGCCGGAGCGACCAACCTCGGCGGTGAATCGGCCAGTGGCGATTTGAAACTCCTGCACGGAATCCTCAGGAAAATTGGCCAGTGTTCCGCCGACAACTTCATCGTTGTTATCGCCGCCATCGACGGTGATGTTACCTCCACGACCGAAGCCGCCTGCGGAACTTACTTCAAGCGTGTTGGTCTTGGTTGGATCAAACGTCGGCGCGGGACGATTGCCGGGGACAAGATAGGCAAGCTCCAGAAAATTGCGGCCATTGAGAGGAATGCTATCGATTGTCTTTGACGTGATTTGTCCCTGGATCATGGATTGCGTTAGATCGAGGTTTACCGCGGATGCGTTGACGGCTACCGTGGTTCCAGAATTGGCAACCATCAGGTGCGCATCCACTGTGGTCGTACGGCCAGCCTCAATGACGACGCCTTTGAATTCGCTGATTCCAAATCCAGACTGCTCGATTTTCAGGTCATACGCGCCGACGGGAAGATTGGAGAGAGCATACAGACCATCCGTGTTCGTCACGGTCTCACGCGACACGCCCTGCGTGACGCTCAATGCTGTGATGTGGGCACCGACCACGATGGCATCTTTGGGGTCGGTCACGATGCCATTGAGACTGCCTGTTGGTATCTGTGCATGAACAAAACGTGCAACCAGACTTAGGACGACGAATAGAAAAACGAATCGACTTATCTTGAGCATTGAAGCATCCCCACGTTCTCGAGATTGGCAGCAACGTACAGCCCAGCGGGGCGTTAAGCCCGCAACTTCAGGAAGAGGCATCTGGATTTTCGTTAGGCTGCGACCGACCAAATCTATAGGAGTGAAGCACCTCTGTCCTCCATCAGGGTGTGGGGATTGGCCCCCACCTAACGATGGAGAGATGGGAAGGAGCGCAATATCTGTCTGCGTACCGCGTGGCTCATCCTTTCGATGGATGCGGGTTGGGTGGTCGCCACGTAGGATTTTCGACGTGGCGAATCAATCAAGACAGTTAGGATTGGCGGCTGCTGTCGCTGTGGTGACAGGCGAATCAATCGCACTTGGAATTTTTCTTACTCCTGCGGCAATGGCTAAGTCGCTCGGCTCTCCTATGTTGCTTGGGTTGATATGGCTGGGCATGGCTTTCATGGCCATGTGCGGCGCACTTTGCTATTCCGAACTGGCGATACGGTTTCCAGAATCAGGCGGCGAGTATGTCTACTTGCGCGAGGGATACGGCGAACAGCTTGCTTTCCTTTACGGATGGATGAGTTCGATTGTGATGTATCCGGGGGTGGCTGCCGCGCTTGCTGTAGGCGCGGCGCCGTACCTGGCACAGGTGCTGCCGCTAAGCCCGCAGGCTGTTTCCATTGCTCCATTTGTGATTCTTGGTTTGTTCTGCGGAATCAATCTGCTCGGTACGCGGTTGAGCGGAGCGATCATGTCGTTTGCCAACATGTTGAAGTTGGCGGTGTTGTTCTCGTTGGTAGGTTGGGCCGTCGTCTCAGGTCACGCGCATATTTACAACCTGTTGCCACTGACGCCGCGTCGTCCCGGTTCTGACGCAATTGTTCCAGCGATTGCAGGCGGAATCATCAGCGCATTTTTCAGCTTTGGCGGATGGTGGGAAGCAAGCAAAATCGCAGGAGAAGTTCGCAACCCTCGCCGCAATCTGCCGCTGGCTTTCCTTGGCGGAGTTGCAATCGTAACTGCTGTTTACCTGTTGATCAGCGCGGCGTTTCTCTCTGTGCTGCCGATTGAGCAACTAACATCGAACACTGCATTTGTCGCGCAGTTTGGCGGAGTATTGTTCGGCTCAGCAGGTGCTCGTGTACTTTCCATTTGCGTATTGCTCTGTGTCTGCGGAGGCATCGCTGCTCTCACCATGGCTGCGCCGCGTGTCTGTTATGCGATGGCCCAGTCGGGCGCGTTCTTTCCTGCATTCGGCAAGTTACATCCGCGCCTGGGAACGCCGATCAATGCGATCCTGCTGCAAACAGCCCTTTCCCTGGGAGTGCTGCTGCTGGGTGCATTTGATCGTGTCCTGGCATACATTATCTTCTCGGCAGTTGTCTTTCTCGCGCTAACTGCTACCACTCTTTTTCGCACAAAGGAACCTGTTCGAGGCTGGTGGTTTCCTATGGCTCCGATCCTGTTCATCGCTTGCTGTGCGGTAATTGCGCTGCTCATTCTTATGCACGATCCATTGCCTGCGCTGGCAGGGGTTGGCATCGTTCTATGCGGAATTCCACTGCGCAGGTTTCTCATGCCTCGTCCAGCCGTTGTGCCGCTCACATCCGAAAGGGGATAAGTTCAACATGCCACATATTCAACTGCCCGAAGGTCTGCAAGGGATTCGTGGGCCAATGGCTTTTCGGCCTGAGACGGCCAAGCCGCTTAATGAACTTGCAGAGATTTTGCTGCACGCGCCTAACTCTCTCGATCCGGCAGAGCGCGAATTGATTGCTACGTATGTCTCGTCGTTGAACGACTGCTACTTCTGCCAGACAGTGCACGGTGCAATTGCGGCGGCGCATCTCGATGGCGATGAAGATCTCGTCAAGCGCGTCAAGGCCGACTTTCAGCATGCTGGCATCTCTGACAAGCTGAAGGCGTTGCTGGTCATTGCAGGCAAGGTGCAGCGCGGAGGCAAGCATGTGACTGCGCAGGATGTGGAAGAGGCTCGCAAGGTTGGTGCGACGGACGTCGAGATACACGATACAGTTCTGATTGCAGCGGCCTTTTGCATGTATAACCGCTACGTCGATGGCCTCGCGACGTGGCAGCCGCAAGAAGAAGACCTTTATCGCGAACGTGGTAAAAAGACCGCGCGAGAAGGCTATGTGACCATGAGCAAGGAATACATTCCACAAGCTGAGCTTGAGACGCAAGGAGCCTGAACTATGCCACACATTGATCTTCCCGCTGGACTGCCAGGAATCAGCGCCGGGTTCGCCTTTCGGCCTGAGACGGCGAAGCCCATGCGTGAATTGGCGCATGTTCTGCTACATGAACCCAACAGTCTCAATCCCGGTGAACGAGAGCTGATTGCGACCTATGTGTCGTCTCTGAACGATTGCTATTTTTGCCAGACCAGTCATGGAGCAGCGGCTGCGTGTCACCTGGGAAACAGCAGCACCGTCAAGCAGGTCAAGGCCGACTTTCAGCATGCTGACATCTCTGACAAGCTGAAGGCCTTGCTGGTCATTGCAGGCAAGGTGCAGAGCGATGGGAAGCACGTCACTAAGCAGGACGTAGACGCTGCGAAGGAACTTGGCGCCACAGATATGGAGATTCATGACACGGTGCTGATTGCTGCTGCTTTCTGCATGTACAACCGCTATGTCGATGGACTGGCAACGTGGCAGCCGCGCCAAGAGGGTATGTACGAGGAGATGGGCAAACACCTGGCAAGCGAGGGTTATCGGAAATCATCCATGACTGCTGCTTAGTGGTCATGAACGACTCCACCTGTTCCGGAAATAAAAACGAGCGCCAGCGTTTCCGCTGCGCTCGTTTTTACTTTCGGCAAAGCTAACCTGTGCGTCTTACTTATCTGTCGGTGGGGCGGCATGTTTCGTTGACGCGGCGCTCTCAGGCAGTGCCCATGCGAAGAGCACTCCACCGTTGCCGGTCATGATGTACTGGCGGCCATCGAGTTCGTAGGAGATCGGCGAACTCTGCATGCCCGACCCAGTACCCGCATGCCACAGGGTCTTGCCATTGCTTGTATCCAGCGCAAGCACGTTACCGGCGCCATCACCAGTGATGGTCAAGCCTGAATCGGTTGTCATGACGCCTGCGCCTGAGCCGCCATCGCCAAGCTCGTGACTCCAGCGAATCTTGCCTGTCTGGTAATCGATTGCCTCAATGACGCCCTTGCCCCATACTCCGTAATCCGCGCCGGCCCAGCCGTAATTGCCGTCAGCGGCCTTGGCAAAATAGAGGCTCCAACTTGGGTGCGCATCAACGATGAACAAGCCGGTCTTAGGATCGAAGCTGGGCGCGCGATAGTTGGTGAGACCACCTTCGTCGGGAGCGATAATGCGTCCATCCGGCGCGGGCTCTTTATCGGGATTCGGAATCGGTCTGCCATCTTTATCAATGCCCGTAGCCCAGTTGGTTGGGCCATAAGGCAGCGTGAGCAGGCTCTTGCCGCTGATACGATCCAGCACAAAGAAATAGCCGTTGCGCGAGGCCTGCATCAGCAGCTTGCGCGGCTTACCTTGAAAATTGGCATCGACAAGGACGGGGGTTTCGACGGCATCCCAATCATGCGTGTCGTGCGGAGAGACCTGGAAGCCCCATACCAGTTTGCCGGTATCGGGATTGAGAGCGACAATGCTGCAAGTCCAGGGATCATCGCCTGGGCGACTCTTTCCGTTCAGGACGGGCGTAGGATTTCCTGTCCCCCAGTAAATGAGATTCAGATCCGGATCATACGTGCCGGTCATCCACGTCATGCCGCCCGTGGTCATGTTCGGCGTTCCGGCTGGCGGAGTGCTGTCCCACTGCCACTGCGTCGAGCCTGTCTCTGGATCGAAGGAACGAAGATAGCCATTGAGATTATCGAAGTCGCCAGAGACGCCGACGATGACGTGATTGCCGACAACCAGCGGAGACATCGTGGTCCAATAGCCTTTGCTTACGTCGGCGATCAACTGGTTCCAGCGGACGGTACCATCCTTCGCGTTCAGCGAAATCAAGTGGCAATCCGGTGTAACGAAATAGAGCCAGCCCTTATACATGGCCACGCCACGCTGGCCGATATGGTCGCCTTGCGTCGTCGGCTTGTTGTAGTGCCAGAGCATGTGCCCCGACCGCGCATCGACTGCCCAGATATTGTCTGGCACCGTGAAGTAGAGCACGCCATCCACGAGCAGCGGCGAAGACTTGATCGATGCCGCCTGGTTGGTTTGAAAGGCCCACGCCAGGCTCAGGTTGCCGACATTCTGCGGTGTAATCTGCTTGAGATGAACGTGCCGCCTGCCCGAGTAGTCTCCGTGATAGAGCGGCCAGGTATCCGGCGCAGGATGCAGTATCTGCGCGTTATCGAGATTCTGAGCGTCAAGCTTGTATGGCGCTGTCGCGAGCACCGCAAATGCGCTCATGGAAAGTGCGGCAATAGTCAGTGTGTTTTTCAGCAGCTTCATATCGATGACAGAACCTCTCGTGACTTGAGCGACATTTGACTAGAACTCAACGGCCTAACGCAGCGTCTGCAGATAGGCCATCAGGTTATGGATGTCGTCGTCCGTGTACTTGGGGAACTGCTCCACATGCGCCTGAACGGGAGAATCCACCGTGTATTTCACGCGGTTCGTGGCCCACGAACGATAGGTGCCGTCGGCATCCCGCATGCCGACGGTGAACTCATCGCGATAGGCGAGCGTGCCGCTGATCGTTTTTCCGGGCGCAATGGTGACCGTAAGCTTACTCTTGGCGCCGCTGGGATAAAGCATGCGCTCTTCAAGCCGCAGCCCTTCAAAACGGTTCGCTATTCCTGCAAGGTCACCCGAAGGCGAATGGCATTTGCTGCATCCGCCCGCTCCGTTGAAATAGGTTTTACCCGCTTGCGCGTTGCCGGTTTGCAGGTCTGCTACGGCGACTCCGCGACGGTTGCCCTTCATGGATGCTGCTGCTGTCTCACGCTCGCGAATGAATGCGACGAGGCTCAGCAATTCCTGGCTGGAAAAGTTGAAGGCAGGCATCTTCTTTTCTGGCCGGCCTTCGCGTACCACGCCTGAAATCGCGTCGCCATTCTTATCGCCTTGCACCAGTTTGGATTGCGTCAGGTCAGGCCCGGTTTCGCCACCCATCGCATCCCGGCCGTGGCAGAAGGCGCAGTTCTGCTGAAAGAGCGAACTCCCTGCTGCCGACAGGCGGGAAGAATGCAGAGCCGCATTCGATCCGCTGGCCCCAACCGCGGATGTGGTTTCAGGGGCAGGCTGATCGGTCGTGGTCAGGTAATGCAACAGCGCGGTCATTTCATCTTTGGAGATCTTCGGGAATCCAGGCATGCGGCCCTTGCCCGTGTAGATGAAAGCCGTAAGCTTCTCGTCCGTCAACTGCCGCTGAATGCCCAGCAGAGGTGGGAACGCAGGCAAAATGCCTTCGCGCTGATCGCCATGACAGATGGCGCAGTGCTTGGCATACGAGATCGCGCCCGCGTCAACCGGGCCTGCAGGCGGCTGCTGCATCGCCTGGGACGCCGAAGCCATGCTTCCAGAAGAGGAGCCGTGTGCAGCCGCGTGAACCGGCCGCTCGGTGCCCTGATAGATCATGAATCCTGATGCAATCAAGGCCAGAACTGCTGCAACCCGATATCGATTCATACCCTGTTCCAACGTAAAACCCTCTCATGGTGCTGGTAGAGATAACCGGTCGAACTGACTGGAGCAACACGCTCCAGCACGAGCCGCTTTTCAACCTGCGTACTTGATCAACTGCATGAAGCCATAGTCCATATGCAATTGTTGGTGGCAATGCATCAGTGTGTCGCCAGGATTATTCGCAACGAAGTCGACTTCCACCGTATCCAGCGGCATGATGTTGATGACATCCTTCATCAGCCCGCTCAGACGCTTGTCGCCGATCTTCGTGATTTCAAATGTATGGCGATGCAGATGGATCGGGTGTTGATCGCCGCTGCCATTGCGGAAGACCATCCGATAACGCTTGCCGGGATGCACGATCAGCGGTTCAATCTCCGGCCAGGACTTGTTATTGATCGTCCAGATATCGAAGTTCGAGCCACGCTTCGGGCCAATATCGCGGAAGGTCAAAACGAAAGTCTCATCCGGTGTAGCAGCCGTGGTTGTATTGGCAAACTGCGTGTAATCCCAGTCGACCGGCTCTGGATCTTTCCATGCCGGGGTGCCCGTCTTGTCGGCGTATTCGACCACGATGCCCAGGCCCATCTGCCGCGCCTTTTCGAGCGTTGAACCCAGAATCCAGACACCGGGAGAGTTCATCTCCACGACGGCATCGACTCGCTCTGCAACCGCAAGCGAAAGAACTTCGACGCTCTTTTGATTCGGAACTGGATTGCCATCCATGGCGATGACCGTGAACTTGTGCCCAGGCAATGCGAGTACAACGTTATCCGTCGCGCTTGCATTGAGCAGACGAAGCAGTACGCGCTGCCCCTGCTTGACGCGGATTGGTTCGCCTGCGCCGAGCATGTGGCCATTGATGGTGGCGTATTTATAGCCAACATCCGAACCACTGGTCTGGGGCACATTGGAGGATTGCTCGCGCATCATCTGAACCATGGGAACGAACGACGGCTCCCAGTGATGGATGGCGAGATTGAACTCCTGATCGTAGCGCGCCGGTTCCTCTTTGCCCTCAATCAGCAAAAAGCCAAACTGCCCAGTGTAGGTGCCGAGGGAGAGATTTTCATACGCTGCAGCATGGGTGTGATACCAGCGCGTTCCGGATGGCTTGGGGGTAAACGTGTATCGCTGCGTTTTGCCCTGGCCGATCATCGGCGAACCTTCTTCCATCGCGCCGTCGTTCAACGAATCGATTGCCAGACCGTGCCAGTGAACCAGGTCGGGTTCCGTGCTGGCGTTGGTGACATCGATAGTGACCGGAACTCCCTCGCGCAGCCGCAGCAGCGGCCCGGGGACCTGTCCGTTATAACTAGTTGTCTTGATACTCACGCCGGGTCCGATGTCGAGCGTGCAGGGCTCAATGCGAAGTGTGTGGTCGGGCTTGCCTTTCAGCTTGCCCGGGCTTTGATTGGCCTGCGCAGGCAGAAGCCGCGGTATGGATTGGCTTGCCAGCAGCACTCCTGCCGAAGAGAGAAAACTTCTACGATTCATCGGGTTCGACCGCCATTGTTGGATTCCGTGTTCAGTACGATTGAATGCATATTCAGTCCGTTGCTGGTAGATCTCAGTCCTGCTAGACCCACCACGCGGCTGAAGGCTTTTCTTTCAGGATGATTCCGTTGAGGAACTCCGCCGCTCGCGTGAGACCCTCTTCCGGCGAGAGCAGACTGTCCTCATGCTCAATCGAGAGAACGTTGTCATAACCGAACATGCGCAGCGTAGAAACAAATTCCTTCCACCACTCGGCGCCATGCCCATAACCGCATGTGCGGAAGATCCAGCCTCGATTGCGCTCATCCGTATACGGCTTGGTGTCGAGTACACCGGTGCGCGGCAGGTTGGCTGAGTAGAGCTGCGTGTCCTTCGCGTGAACATGGAAGATCGCATCGCCTAGCACGCGAATCGCGGCAATTGGATCGATGCCTTGCCAGAACATGTGACTTGGATCGTAGTTGCATCCGATGGATGGACCGGCGATTTCGCGGAGCCGCAACATCGTTTCAGGGTTGTAGACCACGAAGCCCGGATGCATCTCGATAGCGATGCGTACGCCATGATCCGCGGCAAACTTTGCGCGCTCAATCCAGTAGGGAGTAACCACCTGCTCCCACTGCCAGGCCAGCACATCCAGATACTCCGGCGGCCACGGACAAGTTACCCAGTTAGGCGCTTTGGCGTTGGGCGAATCTCCCGGACATCCCGAAAAATCAACGACCTCTGTTACTCCAAGCTTCTCCGCCAGCAGAATTGTTTTGCGATTGACGTCCTGCGCCAGCCTTGCCTGTGCAGGGTCAGGGTGCAGCGGATTGCCATGACAGCTCAGAGCACTGATGCTCGTACCCTGATCAGCCAGCCTGGTCTTGAACCCCTGCAAAGCCGACGCATCTTCGAGCATCGACAACTTGCAGTGCGCATTGCCCGGATAGTTTCCCGTACCTAATTCCACGGTGTGAATATCCAGGGTTTGCAGCTTCGCCAGCACTTCTTCCAACGGAAGCTTGGACAGTAAGGGGGTAAACACTCCCAGTTTCATTGCGTTCGATCTCCTTGTTTCCGTCCGTAACTAATTTGCCTCAGGAAAGAACTCTACCCGCTGCCACACGTTCCCGGCAACATGACTTCTTAGCATTGCATCGACCAGGCAGGTCGAACGATAGCCGTCCTCAAAAGTCGGCAACATCGACGGCCTGGCCTCTGGAGCACCGCCTGCGTGAATCCATTCGTATGCATCGCGCATGAGATTGCAGAAAGCATCGGCCCACGATTCCTGATGTCCACCCGGCAAGTGCGTATAGCGCTGCGCTTCCGGCAGAACGAGCGAGGGGTCTTTTGCCAGCAGGGAATTCGCCTGGTCATAGTGGCCGATCCAGAGTTCATTCTGCTGCTCCTGCTTCCACTTGAGCGAACTCAGCTTACCGTTCACCTCAAGCACCAGATCGTTCTTATGACCTGGCAAAACCTGCCCTACAGAAAAGCATCCTTTGGCCCCGCCATCAAAATGCAGCAGTACGCTGCCAAGATCCTCCGACTGCACGGTAACCGGTACTTTATCGCCGGTTCGCTTTGCCGAGAATGCCTCACCCGAAGCACCCGTAGAGTAGCGCTCAGGAATGACCGTGGTCAGGTCCGCAAGCACTGAAACAATCTTCAATCCCGAGATATGCTCCGCTAGATCGCACCAGTGCGAGCCGATATCCCCAAGGGCAGAAGTCGCGCCACCCTTGGCCGGATCGGAGCGCCACGAGTAGACGTTCGGATCGGTCATCCAGTCCTGAAGATAGTGGCCGTGAACGAAGCTGACATCGCCGTTCTGGCCTTTGGCAATCATCGCGCGTGCCTGCTGCACCAGAGGATTTCCGCGATAGTTGAACGTGACCACATGCGCCACCTTTGCTGCCACCGCAGCATCGCGAAGTATGCGCCCCTCCTGCGGATTCAGCGCCAGAGGTTTGTCCGAAATTACATGTTTGCCCGCTGCCAACGCCGCAAGTGTAACCGGCAGATGCAGATAATTCGGCGTTGTATTGTGGATGACCTGAATATCCGGATCAGCGATCAGGGCATGGAAATCCCCATAAGCTCGATCGATCTTCAGTTCGCGAGCCTTGCGCTCGGCAGATTCCTGTGAAGATCCGGCGATGGCGACGACGTCCACGTCGCCCAATCGCCGGACGGCATCAATGTGATGTGCTGCAACAAAACCGGGACCAATGAGTCCCATGCCAATTCGCTTCATAACGCTCTATGTGTACCTCGCTTGCCGAGTCAATCTGCTTGCAGCTTACCTTAGTGAGCCTGGGCAGAAGAAGGCAGACGCCCATGTGACGCCGTGCTTCCGTCGGTCATCCAGAGTGCCCAGCGGATGGCTTCAAAGTACATCTTGCGAACGTCAGGATCGTCCCACGACTCTTCGGTATGGCCCAGAGTGGAGTAGAAAACGCGTCCTTTGCCGTACATCTTGCTCCATGCGACAGGAAAATCATGGTCGGCGCGGTGAATGCGTGGATTGTTGGAGTAGTCCAGCCGGGAAGGGTCAAGGCTCAGCAGGACATTGACCTTATCCCGCGACCATGTCTTGGGCTGATAGATTTCGTCGTACTTCACAAAGGACTTAGGGAAGTGGCGCGTCGCAGGGAAATCCGAATCTTCTGTGAGAATTGGTGCGTTGAACGTCATCCAGGGATGCTGGTCAAACCAGCCGCCGATCATCTCCCCGTACTCCGGCCATGTGTAGTTGGTATCGAGCGCGGCATGAATACCGACAAAGCCTTTGCCATCTTCCTTGATGAACGAAAGCATGTCTGCCTTCTGACTTGCGTCCATGTCCAGCTCGCCTGTTGTGCTGGTGAAAACGATCAGGTCAAAGTAGTTCAGATTTTTGGCGTTATTCTTCAGATCTTTTTTGGTGAGCAGCTCTGTGTCGGTGCGCATCTCGGTATCCCACAGGCCGGACTCTTTGCCCATGTTGAATACGGCCGCCATTGCAGACGAAATCGAGTCATGCTCGAAACCTTTTGTCTGGCCGATGACCAGGACATGCTTGAGATGAATCTGCTTGGCGTGCGGTTGAGGCGGCAACGGCGCAACTTCCGCAGATTGGCCCCAAGCGCAATCGCTCAGCATGGCTACAGACAAGGCTGTTACGCAAACAACGAGAGAAAGAGAGTTTCGGAAGAGGCGCAAGGCAGCTCCTTATTGCATGAAAATGGTTCAAAATCACAAGATGATCCGCAAGCTGTTCAGCTCAGCGGAGTGTGTCCCGACTCTATTTCACCGTGTCGATTGATCGTGCGGTCTTGCGCGTCAGGATGAGGCGTGGCTTCGCGTACGTGGTTCGGGCAAACTTCGCTCGCCAGAAGTCTATTTGGTCCAGGATCAAACACGCAACCCTGATTCATCCAGCCCGATCCATACACCCGTCTGTCATCCGTCCCCTTGGTTTAACCGCAATCGAGATCGATTACAATCCGAGGATAGACTTATGCAGGAAGCAGCTCAAACTATGCTTCTGGTTCTCGTGACGCTCTTCCCTATAGTGGACCCTCTCGGAGGCAGCCCTTTTTTCCTGGCACTGCCCCGGGAATATTCACCGGAAGCTCGAAAAGCATTGTCCTGGCGCATTGCAGTCAACAGCTTTTCGCTGCTGGTAGCGACGTATTTTATTGGGACTTACGTGCTCGCCTTTTTCGGGATTTCGCTGCCGGTAGTCCAGGTCGGTGGAGGTCTGATCGTTATTGCGACAGGATGGTCGCTGCTGAAACCGCGAGACGATGAAAAGCAGGGTGTGGAGAAAACCGTCCAGCCGCAGGATGCAATCCGCCGAGCATTTTATCCGTTGACATTGCCATTAACCGTAGGCCCTGGATCTATCTCGGCGGCGCTCACGCTGGGCGCGAACGCGGCTCTCCATCACGCGTACCATCCTTTGACGATCCTGGCGGCACTGATTGGATTGGCGCTGATCGCGGTCAGCATTTTGCTCTGCTATGGATTTGCCGATCGCCTGGCACGAATCCTCGGGCCGACCGGGATGACTGTAATCACCCAGTTGTCGTCCTTTCTACTGGTTTGTATCGGCGTGCAGATCACCTGGAACGGGGCTAAAGCGTTGATAGAGTCGGTGACGCTGCATATTCGATGAGCAAAGGCGCTTCACGGGGCTTCACCGGATATTGCTTCCATCTCGTCTAGTCTTTGCTGATTGGAATGTCCTTGAGCGATACACCAAGCGCAGCTTTGGCGATTGCATCTAGCTGTTGTGCGGTTCCTACAAAATGCATGGTGCGTTGCACGTGCTCGACTGAGTCATGCGATGTCCCGTGAGAGGCAAGTGCCACCGCAGGCGAGGACGATTCCAGTTCATAAAGCTGGCCGAACTGAGGCTTGCCTGGAGCGGGCGGCCCATCGTTATAGCAATTTGCCGCATCGCCTTTGAATGGATGTTCCTGAATTTTCCACGCGGCATTCACGTAATCCGCTGGCGTTGATGGCTGGCTGAACTGAACGACCGTAAGCACGTGATTGTCTGGATCATAGCTGCCGAGAACGCCCTTGGAACGCGCCTGACTAAGTCCCATCTTGCTGCGGTAGTTAGCGTCGGCCTTCAGAAAAACAGCATTGTCTCCAATGTGAATTCGGTCTGCAGGCACAGCTCCGAAGTAATCCGTCGTTACCGGGGTTCCTAGCTTGTCGACCGGTCCGCTGCGAATGGGCAGAATGATCTCGGCATGAGGCGATGAGCGGAACTGCCCCAATACCCAGAGCGACAGCAGACCTGTCGATTTGCTGAACGCTTGCGGTGCGAGATTGGTCAGTTTGTTATTCGATTGGAAGCCGACAACCTTTACGCCAGCTACTGGCGCCAGATGCACGTGCTCCCACACCTGGGCCGATGTGAGCAAATCAATCGTGCGATCAATCTGGACATGAAATTTCGTGCCGGAGTAGTTGGTTAGTTCAAGCGTTTTGCGGAAGCTGACAGACTTGCTGGTCTTGCCCACAACGTCAAAGGACTGTGAATCGAATGCAGGCGGCGTATACCAGTGCGCCAGATCGAAAGGCGTTCCCTGGGCGAAGAAGATGGAAAACTGGCCGCCTTCGGGGCCAAGCCAGATGCGGTCTTCGCCGCCAATCGTGTTCATGTGCGGATCGAGCTTTCCGGAGACGACGAGGTCTTCCTTGATCCAGCCGAAGTTGTGGCCGTTCGGACCATCCGCAGAGCTGGTCAACACTCGGCCCTGCATCGCAGGCCAAACCGCGATGGATGCACCGGAGGACGAATCCGCCAGAACAACCAGGGAACTATGCTGATTGACGAGATCTACCGCGCTCTTGAAGGTTTTAGCCTGGGCAGATTGAGCATGGCCAATGGCGGAAGTGGTCAACATGAAAATGGCAACCAGGGCGATTGTGATTCGCGGAGCGGAAAATTTCATGCAGCCTCATCGATGGCGAAAATGCCTGACGAAGTATTTCCTATTCGAACCAAAAAATCAAAAGAGGCTAAATCCCGGGCGGGATAACGCGGCAATAGAATCCATGCATTGACAGCTATAGTTTAGGTGCCATACGATTCGCTCGTATTTCATTAAACATAAAGTTTCCAGATCAGGAGAACTCTGCTTTTGGTCCCGAATCCGATATTGGGCGTTCTTCTGCACTGGCTCGGCGGTCTGGCCGCTGGCAGCTTCTACGTTCCTTTTCGCAAAGTAAAAGGCTGGTCATGGGAGACGTACTGGCTGGTCGCCGGAGTGATGAGCTGGATCATTGCGCCTGTCCTGCTGGCTGGGCTGCTGACGAAGGATCTGTTCGCAGTTCTGCATGAAGCGCCAGGCGCGACAATCTGGTGGGCCTATTTTTTCGGCGCGCTCTGGGGACTCGGCGGACTGACCTTCGGGCTGGCTATGCGCTATCTCGGGCTTTCGCTGGGCATGGCGGTAGCGCTGGGATATACCGCCGTCTTCGGGACGCTCATCCCGCCGATCTTTCGCGGACAGTTTCACGCGCTGCTGGAGCAGAGATCGGGAATCGTGATTCTGATCGGAATCGGCATCTGCATGCTGGGAATTCTGTTTGCCGGAGCAGCAGGGGTCTCAAAGGACCGGGAACTTTCGCCGGAGCAGCAGAAAGCGGACGTACCGGAATTTAACCTGAAGCTGGGGTTGGCAGTTGCCACATTCGCAGGCATCATGAGCGCGTGTTTCGCTTTCGGATTAGCTGCCGGCGATCCGATTAAACTGCTCACATTGCAGCATGGCACATCCATCATGTGGCAGGGGCTGCCGGTACTGATCGTTGTGCTGGCCGGTGGCTTTACGACGAACTGCATATGGTGCGCCGCACTCAGTCTTCGCAATCGGACATACGGCGAATATCTGCAGGTGCCAGTAGGCAGGACGCAGACCGCGTCTATTTTTAAGAATTATCTATTTTCTGCAATCGCCGGATTTACCTGGTATTTACAGTTTTTCTTCTACACGATGGGCGAGACGCAGATGGGCAAGAAATATGGCTTCTCAAGTTGGACTCTGCATATGGCGAGCATCATCATCTTCAGCACGCTGTGGGGAATTGCTCTGCATGAGTGGCGAGGTGTCGGGCGACGGACGAAAGTGCTGGTCTTTCTGACGCTGCTGGTGCTGGTCTCTTCCACGGCCGTGGTCGGTTATGGAAATCTTCTGAGTACGCGCTAGGTTGTTGCGTAACTCATGTAGATAACTGCACTGGTAGATAAGCGCAGAAGGAACATTCTTTTTCCGGCGTTTCAGATTCAATATCGGTTAAAGAATGTTCCTTGCTTTGCGTGCTAGCGGTTTTGCGTATTAGCGGCTGAGTGCCGATTCGATTGCGGCTGCAACTTCAGGCGAATCGGGCGTGACGGCAGGCTCAAACCGGGCTACTGGATTGCCGTTCCGGTCGAAGAGAAACTTGGTGAAGTTCCACTGAATTTCGCCACCAAGCTTGGGGTCTGCGGACTTGCTGGTGAGGAACTGATAGAGCGGCGTCTTGTCGTCGCCTTTGACGGAAACCTTGGACATCATCGGAAAAGAGACGTTGTACTTCTTCGTGCAGAAAGTTTTGATCTCTTCGTTGGTGCCAGGTTCCTGTCCGGCAAAGTTGTTGGCTGGAATGCCGACAATAACCAAGCCGCGGCTCTTGTACTTTTCGTAGGTGGATTCGAGTGCGGTGTATTGCGGCGTAAATCCGCAGCGGCTGGCCACATTCACCAGCAGTACGACCTTGCCGTGATACGCGGAAAGCGGCGTGGGCTGGCCGTCAATGGATTTGAGCGTGAAGTCGTAGATGGACTTGGCGTCCGCAGCGTGAATCGCTGGGATGAGTGCGGCAGCGGCGAGGCCAAGAGACAGGCAGAGAAGGGCGAGTTTGCGCATTGTTCCTCCAGAAGAGAACAGGTCGATGATAGCTGATTGCGGGTGATTTACGCGCGGAGCAGGGAAACGCTTCGGGACAAGGGAAACTTCTGGCTATGGGGGCTATCAGTTAGCATTGGCTGGATGGCTGGATTTGCGGTGGTAACTATTTCGGATCGGTGCTCGGCTGGGTTGCAGGTGGATGCGACCGGCCCTGCGGTTGTACGCCTGCTTTCGCAGCAGTGGCCGGGAGCGAATCCTCCTGGAACGATTGGGCGTGGGCTGGTGCCGGATAACGAGGACGCAATCGTGACTCTGCTGGGCGAGCTTTGCCATCAGGAATATGAGCTGATTCTGACCGCTGGCGGAACGGGGCTTGGGCCTAGGGACGTAACTCCGGAGGCGACGCGGCGGGTGATTGATCGCGAGGTTCCCGGTCTGGCGGAGGCGATGCGTGCCGGTAGTGCGCCGGGTTATCGTTTTGCATGGCTCAGCCGGGCGGTCGCTGGATTGAAGGGCAAAACTCTGATTGTGAATCTGCCGGGTAGCGAGCGGGGTGCGGTTGAAAATCTTTCCGTTATTCTGCCATTGCTGCCTCATGCGCTGGACGTGGCGGCTGGTGGTGCGCTGCATCCGAAGGATTAGGTCTCATCCTTATAGGTCATCCGGGTTAGTGCCGCATGGCACGAAAGAAGAATGGTTCCTGGCGAGGAAGTTATCTATTCTTGCTCTGGAATTATGGGCGGGATGTAGAACGTTTCGCCGGGATATTGAGGGAATGATGAAGGGTATTCTTCTGGCAGGCGGATCGGCGACGCGGTTGTATCCGGTCACACAAGTGGTTTCGAAACAGCTACTTCCGGTGTATGACAAGCCGATGATTTACTATCCGCTTTCGACGCTGATGCTGGCGGGAATTCGCGAGGTGTTGATCATTTCGACGCCTCGGGACACGCCCAGTTTTCAGGCGCTGCTGGGGGACGGCAGCCAGTGGGGCATGAAGCTGAGTTATGCAGTGCAGCCTAAGCCTGAGGGATTGGCGCAGGCCTTTATTATTGGCCGCGAGTTTGTCGGCGGCGAGAGCTGCGCGCTGGTTCTGGGCGACAACATTTTCTATGGGCAATCGTTGGGGCAACTGCTTACGACTGCGGCTACGCGCACGGAAGGGGCAACGGTATTCGCTTATCCTGTGCACGATCCAGAGCGCTATGGCGTGGTGGAGTTCGGGCCGGATGGGCGCGCCATCAGTATTGAAGAGAAGCCGAAGAAGCCAAAGTCGCGGTATGCGGTGACGGGCATTTATTTTTATGACGCTTCGGTGGTTGAGATTGCAGCGAATCTAAAGCCCTCGCCACGTGGCGAACTCGAAATCACAGACGTTAACCGGCTGTACCTGGAGCAGGGAAATCTGCGGGTCGAGGTGATGGGCCGCGGCATGGCGTGGCTGGATACGGGCACACATGACTCGCTCTTTGAGGCTGGGCTGTTCATCAAGACGATCGAGCAGCGTCAGGGATTGAAGGTCGCGAGTCCCGAGGAGATCTCTTATCGCAAGAGCTGGATCGATGCCGAGCAACTGAAGGCGCTGGCCCGCAGGGCAGAGAAGAGCGGCTACGGCGAATATCTGTTGGGATTGTTGGATGAGCCGTTTGTGCTTTCTGCTTCGGAGGGTTTGCTGTGAATGTAACGGAAACCTCTCTGCCCGGAGTGCTGGTGCTGGAACCGCGCCAGTTTCGCGATGACCGGGGTGTCTTTTTTGAGACTTTTAACCTGGCTAAGATGATTGAGCTGGGTCTGCCGGCGGAGTGGAAGCAGGATAATTTTTCCATTTCAAAGGCCAATGTTGTTCGCGGTATTCATTATCAGATTGGCGAGCCGCAGGGGAAACTTGTGCGGGTGATCACAGGCGCGGCGCTTGACGTAATTGTCGATTTGCGACGCAGCTCGCCTACGTTTGGCCAGCATACGACGGTCGAACTGAGCGGAGATAATTCGCGGATGGTTTGGATTCCTGTTGGCTTCGGGCATGGCTTTGCTGCCCTTACGGAGACGGTGGCGCTGAGCTACAAGGTGACCGAGTATTACTCTCCCAAGGCAGAGCGCACCATTCTCTGGAACGATCCGGAGCTGGCGATTGACTGGAAAATCGCGCCAGACAAGGCGATTCTCTCTGCGAAGGATGCTGTCGGTGCGTTGTTTGCCGACGCAGAGGTTTTCGCATAATGTCTCGAGTCTTACTGCTTGGAGCAGGCGGGCAACTGGGCATGCAACTGGCGAAGACGTTAGCTGCTGAGACAGAACTCACGGCGCTGACGCGGGCTGAGTTGGACTTTGCGAATCCTAATGCATTACGAGCCGCGATTCGTGCGGCTCGGCCTGAAATTGTGATCAATGCGGCGGCCTACACGGCTGTCGATAAAGCGGAGCAGGAGCGTGAACTGGCGCACGCGGTCAATGCGATTGCTCCCGGGGTCATTGCAGAGGAAGTGCAGCGGACCAAAGGCTGGCTCGTTCATTACTCGACTGATTATGTCTTCGATGGTTCGGGATCGAAGCCGTGGGTCGAGACGGACGCGACGGGGCCGTTGAGTGTCTATGGGCAGACCAAGCTGGATGGCGAACGGGCGATTGCGGCGACGGGCTGCCGCCATGTGACTCTACGTACCAGTTGGGTGTATGCAGCGGAAGGACGAAATTTTCTGCATACGATGTTGCGGCTGGGGCGCGAGCGGGATCGGCTCACGATTGTTGACGACCAAATCGGTGCACCGACCTCGGCAGAAGCGATTACTACGGCCACTCGGAATATATTGGCGCAACTGACGTTTGGCGAAGTTCAGGCTGGCGCGAGCGGGGTGTATCACCTGGCTTGTGGTGGTGCGACGAGCTGGTTCGGGTTTGCCAAGGCTATCTTTGCTGGATTTGCATCGCAGCAGAAGGCTCCTGAAGTGCTGCCGATTCCTACAGAAGCGTATCCGACTCCGGCGCGCAGACCGCACAATAGCCGCTTGAATTGCAGCAAACTCACTGCGCAGTTCGGGATACAGATGCCGCACTGGGAAGATGCCCTGGATGAAGTTACGCGAGTGGTTTTGCTAAAGGCAGAGACGGCGTCGAAGGCGTAGTTTTGGGCTGGAAGTTTTCGCTTTTAGATACAGGGATCTTGGGCGAATATTTGGTTTCCCATCCTTACAGCAAACGCGCTGCGAGGATGGGAAAACCGCACATCTATCAATGGCAAATCTATCCATACCTGAATTGAAAATTGCCTAGAACGGTTTAATCGTTCCATCTGGAGCACGGATCAGCTTGATTCGTGTCGGAGCACGGCCGGGATGGTCTTTTGCCGTTACGGGATCGACTTCAACGGGCGTGTCCGTGGTCGACCAGATGCTCATACCGCCGATGACAAGCAGGAGTGGCAGCAGGATCGCGCTGTTCAACAGGCTGTCGATAGCCGACATGAGTACGGCTGCGGAAAGCGTGTGGCGCAGATTCATGTAGCCTATATCGGACCTTGCCAGCGGAAACCAGACGGCACGCAATGCCGGGATGAGCAGGACGGCTTCCAGCGCAGCCAGCCCGATGATGCCGTACATGCCGAAGGAAAGCAGCCAGAGGCCCCAGGGGCGTTCAAAGCCGCGCTGCCACCAGTTCCATTGGCCGTAGCCGAGTAGAGGCTGCTCCAACGCAATGTTGATGTGGCGTTCGTCCTGGGAGAGTCTCCATCCGAAAGAACCTTTGCCGATGTGCTTCAGGAAGCTGGCTGCGGCGTGTGCCGTGTTGTTTTGCTTGACCAGAGTCCTCAACGAAACGACGTTGGCGATGCGCAGGCCTGCGAAGGACAGAACTCCGAAGACAATGAGCACACTGACGGCGCGCGAAAGATGGCGTGGATCTACAAAAACAAAAGGCACCAGAGCGAGCAGCAGGATAATTGCGCCAGTCGATTGGCAGAAGAGGGTCACGACGAAGAGCGCAATCGCAACGACACTGATGGGGATGCGCAGAATGGAGTCAGCGGTGCGGCGGGCCCAGAGCCAGATGGCGATGATGGAGGCGGTTGCCATCCATATGCCGAGCATATTGCCGTTTTCGAGAAGGCCTATCGGGCGGTAGCCGATTGTACGGTCCGCACCAATTAACTGGAGAGGCTGATAGCCGTACAGCAAGACATATAGGCGCGGGCCGGTGACGATCTCCACCAGGCAGATGGGAATGTACGCCAGGCCGCCGATAACGAAGGCCTTGGCGGCGAGGCGCAGGGACTGTGTCTCGGTGAAGTACAAGCGCCCAAGCAGATACGGGCTGCCCCAGGCAAGAAATTGATAAACCGCGCCACGAATACCCTCAGAGAAGTTATCCGGGTTGGCTATCGCGGATAGCAGTGGCGCCAGGCACCACATGATAATGGGGATGTCCCACACCGTAACCCGAAAACGCTTGAATGCGTCGCGGTCGAAGATGAGGATCCCGAGCAGACCGGCGAGGCCAATAATCGTGGCTTTGGTGATGAAGTAGTCCGATTCGAGGCTGGTACCTAAAATCCAGTAGGGGAACTCGACGGTAGTCGGCGTGTAATTGGCCGCAGGGAGCACGGCCCATCCGCCCACAAAATTCATGAGCAGGGCCACCCGGACGGGAAAACGCCGGTAAAGCACAAGACTGATGGGCAGCCAGGCGAACAGGGCGACCAGGGGAGGAATCATCAGAGCACCTGATAAAGATATCCGTAGACTCGGCGAATATCTTGAATAAAGTAGAGCATAGATTATGGTTCTCTCGAGTATGCAGGTTTCGTCTACGCAAATTTGCGGAGTGGTCGGCTATGGGATGTCCTTATTGGCCTGTGCGGTTGCATGGATACAGTACAACAAAAGCGGTAGACGTGAATCCTGGCTGACGGCTGTTGCCATCGCGCAACTGCTTCTGTTGCTGGACATGATCTTCAACTGGCGATGGATGCTGCATGAGTTCTGGATGCGCCGGGCGCAGAGTGAAGGCGTCTACCAGCTTCGTCGTTCGCCGCAACTGATCGCGCTGCTGGTGCTGGCCGCTGCCGTAATTGGCGTTGTGATCTGGGTGTCGAAGCGATTTCGGGGCATGCCAGCCGCAGCGATGGCTACTGTGGGAACACTGCTCTCAGTCGGACTCTGGTGTGCTGAGACGCTCTCGTATCACTACCTGGATGCCGTCTTTCACGCAATGCTGGGAGGCGTGATGGCGATTGGCTTGTTGTGGCTCGGGCTTGGGTTGTTCACGAGCTTTGGATTGTTGAAAGACAGCCGACGTTTTTGAGGCTGGCTATCAACAATCCACTAGCTAATTAGTCGAATTTCCATGGGCGGGGTGGGGATGTACGGCCGCCATTGGTGTCCTCCCATGCCTGGTGCATGAGGCGAGCGAGATTGCGATTTCTTGCGGCACGTTCTTTTCGCCGGGGTTCGCTGCTGATACTGTTGCGCAGTACGATGAGCCGGTAGAGAACGAGTTCAAGCATCTTTGCCATCCATGCTCCGATACCGTGATGCTTGCGATAGTAGAGCAGGGTGCTGCGCATGCGCCAGCGAATTAGCTGCGCTCCAGCTGAGGACATTTCCAGCGTTTTGATCTGACGCGAAGATTCGCCCCCGATGTGAATCACGACGATATCCGGCCAGTACAGGATCTTGTAACCTGCCTTCTTGATGCGCAGGCAGAGATCGACTTCTTCGGAATAGAGGAAGAAGTCAGGATCGAAGAAGCCGACTTTCTTCAGCGCGTCGGCACGAATAATGGAGTACGCCCCCGGGACCCAGTCAACTTCCGCGGCTTCCATTGGGTCGGCCCAGGTTCGATCGAAGCTGCCGAAGAATCGGGACTTCGGAAATTTTGCAGCAAGGCCGGTCATGACGAGAAAGTCATTGAAGACGCTGGGGAACATGCGGGCCGAGGGCTGCAACGCAAGATCGCGACCCACGAGGCGACCACCAGCCAGGCCAACTTCAGGATGCGCGTCCATGTGCTCGACAGAGAGCCGCAGGGAGTCAGGGCAGAGGAATGCGTCGGAGTTAAGCAGCACGACGTAGCGGCCCTGGGCGACCTCAAGAGCAACATTGTTGGCCGCGCCAAATCCCAGGTTGACCGAACTGCGGAAGATGCGGACGCCGGGGAATTCGGCTTCCACCATCTCCACGGAACCATCGTGAGAATTGTTGTCGACAACGAAGGTCTCGATGCGGAGATTGTTGGTTTCTCGCGCAACAGACTGAAGAGATTCGCGCAGCACTTCGCGAGTGTTAAATGAAACGAGAATCAGAGAGATATCAAAAGCGTAGGAAGGGGAATCGTCTGGCGTCATGGAATCCGGCGGTTTCCTTTCCGGAACGTGCGTGGTGTCAGAAGTTGAATTGCGTGTGAGTCAACAATTTATTGTAGCGAATGGATTCTTGCTGGCAAAACCCGATAGTTGTATTGGAATTTTCAAAGATACGAAGGAATAAAAGTTAACAAATGCAAATTCTTGCCAGATAAGTGTTCCGAAATGGGACGAAGATATCGAGATTTGCAGAAAGTTATTCCTCGATTGTTCGAATGTTGGACAACTACTTAGACTTTCAGGATATACATGACTATTGTGTCTACTTAAAGATTGCTGGATGAGTATTGAGATATCGAATCTATATTGAATCAACCTTTATTAAGTGGCGAAGATATTGAAGTTTCCTTGGTAGTATTTAAACAAGTGTCCAGGATTAAGGGCGTCAGCGCGACGGCAGCCAGACTGCTGCGTAGCCACAGGCAAAGCGATTGATGTATTTACATTTCATACATTTCCTTGGTGTAGCGTGATCCTAGAGACGCGAATGTTTCGCGCAGATTGAATAGCTGTTCACTCCCCCAGAATATCTGCACAGGATGCGTTCAAAACTGTTTTTTTGCTTGCGCATTGGTGCGTCCAAACTCCATCTCTCTTTGCGTTTCTTAAGTAACGTAACGCAATAGAGTCTTGAGGGCGAAGAAGCCGGTAGCAGGTATTTGTGGAGCCCATAATGCAGCATTAGGGAATCCCACTTCGATGTCAATTTGATTCTTGAGGAGTTATAACTATGACATTTGTGTCGATGCCATCGCAGAACCGATTTGCTGCAGGCCGTTTCCTGAAGTCATCCTTTATGTTCTTTCTTTCGTTTCTGTTTGTGCAGTTATGTATCTTGCGAGTTGAGTGTCAGAGTGTTGTATTGAATGATCAGTCGATTGTGCGTCCGACGACGAAGCGAGTTGGGTTGAATCTTGGGTCGATTAATTATTGGGATAACGG